>DATKNV010000001.1:0-16020 GCA_035541215.1 Allostellaceae bacterium
GAGCGCATCGTGGCGGCGCTCGGTCCGAGCGGGACCAACGTCGTCATGCGGCTTTCGGCCTTCATCCTGCTCTGCATCGGCATCCAGATCGTCTGGAACGGCTACAGCGCCCTCGTCGCCAATCCGTGAGGGGCGCTGCCGCGGCGCTCACTTTCCTTCCCGGACCGGGCGGTTGACGCGCATGAGGTAGCGGTAGGGGTCGCTGGTCATGACGGCGCCGCCGGAGACGAGGAGGACGGAGCCCGAGACCCAGGCCGCGGCATCGGAGGCGAAATAGAGCGCGGCGCCCGCGACGTCCGCGGGCTGCCCCACCCGGCGCAGCGGATAGAAGGCCGCGCGCTCGCGACGGTCTGCCTCGGTCGAAAGCCAGGGCGCCGTCAGCGGCGTCTCGATCACCGCGGGCGCGATCGCGTTGACGCGGATGCCGTACTGCCCGAACTCCACCGCCATGGTCTGCGTGATGTTGTTGATCGCGGCCTTGCAGGCACCGTAGATGCCCTCGCCGCCGGGCGCGGCATAGAGTCCGTCGATCGAGCTCAGGAAGATGATGGAGCCGCCGTTGCCCTTGGCCCGCATCGCGCGCGCCGCGGCCTGCGCGCCGAAGACCTGCGCCATCAGATTGAGGCGCAGCATCGCCTCCCAGCCCGCCTCCGTCACCTCGAGCCACTCGCTGGTGCTGCCGGGCTCGGAGGTGAAGCCGCCGGCATTGTTGACCCAGACGTCGATGCGGCCGAAGACGCGGACCGCGGCCTCCGCGAGCGCCCGAAGCTGCGCGGGATCGGTCACGTCGACCGTCTCGATCGCCGCGCGCCGTCCCTTCGTCTCGACCTCGCGCGCGACCCGCTCGAGATCGGGCCGCGTTCGCGCGGCCAGCACCACCTCGGCGCCCTCCGCCGCATAGGCGAGCGCGATCGCGCGTCCCAATCCGCGGCTCGCGCCGGTGACGACGCAGACTTTGCCGAGAAGCGATTGCATCGGAACCTCCATCGCCGGGCTTCCTTGGGAAGCAAATCCCGGAGAGGAGGGTATCCTCTATCCGGCGCCGCTCAAGGCCGGAGCGTCACTGGCCCCATGACTGATTGACGGCCCAGGTCAGCACGGCTCTGAGATCGGCGGCCGCTTGCACCTGGCCGCCATAGCCCGCGGCGATCGTCGCCATGCTGTAGCCGGGGCCGTAATTCGCCTGGTTGTAGGCGTCTTGCGTCGAGAGCTCTGTGCTGCGGATGTCGGTGCCGCCGAAGAGACCCTTCGCCGTCGAGACCGCGAGCACCTGCAGGCCCCCGGAGACCCCGCCGGAGCCGCCGCCGCTCAAGCCGAGATTGCCGAGCGCGAAGCCGCCGGAGCCGCCGATCTCGGAGACGCCCCTGAGCAGATTGTCGACGCCCGCATCGGTCATGATCACCATGACGAGGCTCTGCCGCTCGGCGCCGGCCTCGAAGCCGAGGCCCACGGACCGGATGCGCATGAAGACGGGATCGCTCCAGGCATTGCCGTGCCGGCGCAGGAGCACGCCGTCGCCGCCGGAGCCCGTGAGGATGAACCCGCCGGCGACGTCGTGCGGCACGATGAAGACCGCGCGCGCCCCGCCGAGCAGGTTCCGCAGCGCCTCCCAGCGCGGGTCCTGCAGGAAGCTCCGGAGAGTGCCGTCCGCGGAGCGCAGGAGGGCTGCGGATTTCGCCGCCGCATCCTGCGCGCGGGCGCCGCCGGCGGGCGCCAGCAGCGCCGCCAGCGCCGCGAGAAGGAGAGCCGCGATCCCACGCAAGGACAGGAGTTGCGGCATCGCTCGACGGCCTCTGCTCATGGCGTGCATGTTCCCGGGCCTCTCCTTCCCTCCGGTTTCGGCCGCTGCAGACTATTTCCCGATGCCGGGAGCCTCATATCCGGGAGACTCCCGAGGCCGCGGCCTTTTTCGCGAGAGCCGCTACCGCTTTCCCGAGGCGCACCCCGCCGCGCTCGTAAAGGAAGCAAGCAGTGCTACCGGGAGGCTACTGCGACATAGGCGGGAGCGTAGGGAATCGACCGGATCGTCCCTCCCGCGTCCGATTGCTATCGGACTTTGCGAGGGACGCGAGAAGCGCAGCAACCCCGACCGAGGATCATGGCCGCACTGTCGATCGCCGCGCTCACCTTCGTGCTGGTCTTCGGCGGCGCGCTCCTCGGAACCTATCTCCGCCTGCTGCTGCCGCACCATCACTTGCAGGAGGACTCGCGCGACGTGGTCAAGGTGGTGGTGGCGCTGACGGCGACGCTCTCCGCCGTCCTCTTCAGCCTCCTCATCGCCTCCGCCAAGAATTTCTACGATGCGCAGACGACGGAGGTGGAGCAGCTCGCGAGCAGGGTCATCCTCCTCGACCGCATGCTCTCGGTCTACGGGCCGGAGGGGGCGGAGGCGCGCGCCGAGCTCCGCAGCGCCGTCGCCGCGGCCGTCGAGCGGGTCTGGCCGACCCGGCCGATGGAGGCAACGGACCTGACGCTGCCGCAAGGGCGCCGAGCGCCCGAGGTCTTCTTCGGCAAGATCCTGGAGCTCACCCCGCGCACCGAGCCGCAGCGGATCGCGCAAGCGCAGGCGATCCAGATCGCGCTCTCGCTCGGGGAGATCCGGTTCCTGATGTTCTCGCAGAGAGGCAATACGGTACCGGCGGTCTTCCTGGCGGTGCTGCTGTTCTGGGTCGTGGTGCTCTTCGCGGGCTACGGGCTCCTTACGCGCATCAACGGAACCATGGTCGCGATTCTGCTCGTCTCGGCGCTCTCGATCGCATCGGCCATGTATCTGATCGTCGAGTTCAACCATCCCTTCGACGGAACGATACGCATCTCCGCAACGATCATGCGCGACGCGCTCGCGCAGATGGGCCAACCATGAAAATCGGAGCTAGCGAGCCATGAAGCGAGCGGGTTCGAGACGGCGGGCGCTGCTGCGGCGCTCCGCCCTGCTGATTTTCGGAGCGATCGCCGTGAGCCTCGCCTCCTGCGGCGGCTCGCGGCCCCCCTCGGACGACGTCACCTACGAGGAGTGCCAATGGGGCGTCGGCTGCACGCCGCAATGCACGCTCAAATACGGACGGTCGCCTTATTGCGACCGGGACTGAGGCCGGCCTCGGAGCGATTGACCTGCATCAAGGCCGTCTAGCGCCCGGCTCGCATAGTTGCGCTCGCTTCGGCGGCTGCGAGCCAGGCCGATGCCTCGCCACGTTCTCATCCGGTAGCGATGCACAACCTCTGGAGCTCTGCGAGCCGGTCGGACGGCGCTAGCGCCCGTCTCGGCGAGACCGCTCCCTCCGCACGGGAGCGTCCTTTCGGGAAGCCGTTTTGGCTCTGGCTCTTCGGCTTGCTGGCGCTTGCCGCGGTCATTCTCGTCGTGGGCCGGATCGGCGAGCTCCGGCGCTTCGCCGAGCTCGCGCGGGAGGCGGAGCCGAGATGGCTCGCGGCCGCCTTCGGCCTCCAGGTGCTGACCTATCTCTGCGCCTCCTCGGTCTGGCACGCGGCGCTCGCGCGCGCGGGGGCGCGGCGCAGCCTTCGCTCGCTCGTGCCGCTCGGGGTCGCCAAGCTCTTCACGGACCAGGCGCTGCCCTCCGGCGGCATCAGCGGGACCTTGCTGGTGATGCGCGGCCTCGCGCGCCGCGGCGTGCCCACGCCCATCGCCATGGGCGCGCTCCTCGTCGGGCTCGTCTCCTTCTACATCGCCTATGGCGTGGCGGCGCTCGGCGGCTTGGCCGTCCTGCAGATTTACGACGCCATCGGTCCCGTGGTCATGGCCGTGGCTGCGGTCTTCGCGCTCTTCGTCGTGGGCGTGCCGGTCATCGTGCTGAGCCTGCGCCGGGTCCCGAGCGGGTCGTGGCTCCGCCGGTTGAGACACGCGCCGCACGTGACGGCGCTCCTCGACGCCGTCGCCGCCGCACCGTCCGACCTCCTGCGCGATCCCCTTCTCATGGCCAAGACCACGATCCTGCAGCTCGCGATATTCCTGCTCGACGCGGCGACGCTCGGCGTGATGCTGCGGGCGCTCGGACAGTCGGTGCCGCCGGTCTACGTCTTCGGCAGCTTCATGGTCGCGGACGTCGTCGCGACGATCGGGCCGATCCCGCTCGGCCTCGGCATCTTCGAAGGCGCCTCGGTCGCGATGCTCAGCATGACCGGCGTCTCGATCGAGGCGGCGCTCGCGGGCACGCTGCTGCTCCGCGGCTTCACCTTCTGGCTGCCGATGCTGCCGGGCCTCTGGCTCGCGCATCGCGAGCTCCGGGGCGCGCCGGTACCCTAGCGGCGATCCTCGCTCAGCTCCGCGGCCGCGGCGCGCCGCTCCCGCAATGCTCGCATTCATGCCCGCCGCCTTCCGCGGGGAGGGCCGGCATCGGCTGTTGCGAGTCCAGGCCGGCTGCGGCACGCTGATTGCTGAAAAGAAGCGAGCGACAGAGCGGCATCCGCAAGAAGCGCAGAGGCTGCCGCGCAATGAGGAGGGCGCCATGGCTGAGAAGCCCCGCGTCGGCTACATCGGCGTCGGCCTTATGGGCCACGGCGCGGCGAAGAACATCCTGCTGAAGGGTTATGCGCTCACCATCCTCGGCAACCGGAACCGGGCGCCGGTGGAGGATCTCGTCGGACGCGGCGCGCGCGAGGCGAGGACCGCGCAGGAGGTGGCGGCGGCGAGCGACGTCGTCTTCACCTGCCTCCCCTCGAGCGTCGAGGTCGAGGCCGTCGTCTTCGGCGAGCGCGGCCTCCTCGCGGGCGCGCATGCCGGAATGATCCTCGTGGACTCCACGACGGCGGACCCCAATTCGACGCGCCGCATCGGCGCCGAGCTCGAGAAGCGCGGATGCGCGATGGTCGACGGCCCGCTCGGCCGCACGCCCAAGGAGGCGGAGGAGGGAAAGCTCAACACTTTCCTCGGGGGACGGCCGGAGATCGTCGCGCGGGTGCGTCCGGTGATCGAGTGCTATGCCGAGACCGTCATCGACGCCGGTCCTCTCGGCAGCGGGCACACGCTCAAGCTCATCAACAATTTCATTTCCATCGGCACCAGCGCGGTCATCGCGGAGGCGGTGGCGACGGCGGCGAAGCTCGGGGTCGATCTGCGCACGCTCTACAAGGTCGTCTCCTCCGGCGGCGCCAACAGCGCGATGTTCCAGATGATGATGCCCTGGGTGCTCGAGGGCGACGACAGCAAGCTCAAGGGTCCGCTCCGCATCGCCGGCAAGGACATGCGCTTCTACACGCGCCTTGCGGAATCCGCGCCCGCGACGGCCTTCATCGCGCAGGCCGTCAACCAGACCTATCACCTCGCGAACATCAGGGGCCACGGCGAGCGCTTCATGCCGACCTTGCCGGGCATCCTGGCGGAGCTGATCGGCGCGAAGATTCGCGATCTACCCTGAAGGAGCAGCCCATGGCCGGCTATGTCGTCACCGTGGCGTTCGCGCTCAAGCCCGAGAGCCGCGATCGCTTCCTCGCGCTCGTCCGCGAGAACGCCGCGAAATCGGTCGGCACCGAGAAAGGCTGCCGCCGCTTCGACGTCTGCGTTCCCCGCGACGGCTCCGCGAGCGTGTTCCTCTACGAGATCTACGACGACGAGGCCGCCTTCAACGCGCACATGGAGACCGCGCATTTCAAGGCCTTCAGCGCGGCGACGGCCGAGATGGTGGTGAGCCGGGGGATCGGACGGCTCGAGCTGCTTCCTCCGCTTTGAGCGCCGGGCGATGAGCGATCTCATGCGGCCCAACCCCGTGCGCGCCACGCTCCTGAAGGGCGGCACCGCCTTCGGCACCATGGCCTTCGAGTTCTTCACGCCGGGCCTGCCGGCCGTGCTCGCCCGCGCCGGCGCCGAGTTCGTCATTCTCGACACCGAGCACAGCGGCGTCGGCATCGAGACCGTCAAGGCGCAGATTGCGGCCTCGCACGGCGCCGGCATCGTGCCGATGGTGCGCGTGCCCGGCCTCCACTACCACCTCGTGGCGCCGGTCCTCGATGCCGGCGCGATGGGCATCATGGTGCCGATGATGGAGACGGAGGCGCAGGCCGAGAGCCTCGCGAAGTGGTGCCGCTACCGCCCCGAGGGCGTGCGCGGCCTCGCCTTCAACATGGCGCACGACGAGTACGCCGGCGGCGACGTCACGCGGAAGATGGCCGAGGCCAATCTACGGACGCTCACGATGGCGCTGGTGGAGACCGTCGACGGCCTCGAGAACGTCGAAGCGATCGCGGCCGTGCCGGGCATCGACGTGGTCTGGCTCGGCCACTACGACCTCACGAACTCCATGGGCATCACGGGGCAATTCGACCATCCGGATTTCCTGAAGGCGGTGGAGCGCCTGGTCGCGGCCTGCCGGCGCCACGGCAAGGCTCCGGGGTTCCTCGTCACGGACGTGGCGGCGGCGCGGACTTGGCTTGCGCGCGGGTTCCGCTGTCTCGGCTACAGCACGGACATTGCGCTGATGCAGAGCGCGCTCGCCGCGGGGATCGCGGGTTTGCGAGAGGCGGCGGGGAGCAAGAAGTCGTAACGGCCAACCGAAGGAGGAAGCGTCATGCCGAAGTTGCTGAGACTGGTCGCGATGGGTCTCATCGCGATGCTGCCCGCTCTCCTGGCGGCGCAGGCGACGCGCGCGGAAAGCACGCTCGACCGCATCCTGCGCGAGAAGAAGATCCGCATCACCGCGGAGGTGACCTCGCCGCCCTTCGGCATCCTCGACAAGGAAGGGAAGCCCGACGGCTCCGAGATCGCGACCGCGCGCCAGCTCGCCAAGGACCTCGGCGTCGAGGTCGAGTTCGTGCAGGTGACGGCGCCCAACCGCATCCCGGCGCTGCTCTCGGGCAAGGCCGACGTCGCGATCTCCTCGCTCTCGATCACGCTCGAGCGCGCGAAGACCGTGATGTTCGCGAACCCCCACGGCGCGCTCTCGATCGTGATCACCGCGCCCGCGGGCACGGCCATCAAGTCGGCCGCCGACCTCAAGGGGAAGCGCATCGGCATCACGCGCGCGACGCTCGAGGAGGCGACGGTGCCGAAGCTCGCGCCGGAAGGGACGAACATCGTCTACTTCGACGACATCGCCGCGACGATCCAGGCGCTGCTCTCGGGCCAGGTCGACGCCGCGGGAATGTCCGCCTTCGCCGCGAAATCCGTCGCGGACCGCAATCCCGACAAGAAGCTCGAGAACAAGTTCACGGTGACCACCGCCTACTATTCCGCCGTGGTGCGTCCCGGGGACTTCGAGCTGCTGCAGTGGATCAACACCTGGGTCTTCATCAACACGCAGAACGGCGTGCTCGCGGAGATCTACAAGAAGTACACCGGCGTCGATCTGCCGCCGCTGCCGCTGCTCTAGGGCGCGGCCGATTGGACTCCGCACGCTGTCGCTTTCGCCCCTCCCCACTTGAGGGCAGGCCCAGCGCATACGGTTCAATTCGCCCTCTCCCCTTCGGGGAGAGGGCTGGGGTGAGGGGGTCTCTCGCCGCGTCGGCAAGAGATTTTTCCGGCCTTCCGGCCGTAGCTCCCCTCACCTTGCCTCTCCCCGGAGGGGAGAGGAATTTCACATGCGATTTCTCAGCTCGAGGGGGGAGGGCCATCTCTGCTGCGTCATGAACTACGTCTTCCATTTCGGCGTCGTCTGGGACCACTGGAGCGATCTCGCGGGCGGCGCATGGCTCACCATCCGCCTCTCGACGCTGGCGATCGTGCTCGGCCTCGCGCTCTCGATCGCCGGCGCCTACGCCAAGGTGAACGGCGCGCGCGCGCTCCGCTGGCTCGTCGGCGCTTACGTCGAGACCATCCGCAACACGCCCTTCCTGGTGCAGATATTCATCATCTATTTCTCGCTGCCTTCGCTCGGCCTGCGGCTCGAGGCGAACGAGGCCGCGCTCGCGGCCATGGCGATCAACTTCGGGGCCTACGGCACCGAGATCGTGCGCGCGGGGATCGAGGCCGTCGGGCAGGGCCAGGTCGAGGCAGCGCACGCGCTCGGCCTCACGCGGCTCCAGACCTTCCGCTTCGTGATCCTCTTTCCCGCGGTCAAGACCGTCTTTCCCGCGCTCGCGAGCCAGTTCGTGCTGATGATGCTGGGCTCGAGCATCGTCTCCGCGATCTCCGCGGTGGAGCTCACGGCCGTCACCAACACGCTGCAGTCCACGACCTTCCGCTCCTTCGAGTTCTACTTCGTGACGACCGCGATCTATCTCGCGATGGCGCTCGGCTTTCGCGCCGTCCTGGGCGCGATCTACTGGCTCGTCTTCCGCCGCAACCGGCCGGCCTAGGGAGCGCGACCCGTGAGCCGCGATTTCGGCCTTTCCGAGCTCCTCTTCCTGGTGGCGGCGATGCGCTGGACGCTCCTGCTGTCGCTGATCGCCTTCCTGGGCGGAGGTGCCGCGGGTCTCCTCGTGGCGCTGCTGCGGACTTCTCCGGTGGCGCCGCTGCGCTGGCTCGCGATCGGCTTCATCCAGATTTTCCAGGGCACGCCCGTGCTGATGCAGCTCTTCGTCTGCTTCTACGGCATCACCGTGCTCTTCCACGTCGAGATCGACGCCTGGCCCGCGGTGACGATCGCCTTCACGCTTTATTCCGGCGCCTTCCTCGGAGAGATCTGGCGCGGCTCGATCGAGGCGATCCCCCGCGCGCAGTGGGAGGCGGCGCAGTGCCTCGCGCTCGGCTACTTCCACCAGCTTCGCTTCGTGATCCTGCCGCAGGCGATGCGGATCTCGATCCCGCCCACGGTGGGGTTCC
Organism: Allostellaceae bacterium; assembly: GCA_035541215.1. Lineage (GTDB taxonomy): Bacteria > Pseudomonadota > Alphaproteobacteria > ATCC43930 > CGMCC-115725 > DASZHJ01. The sequence goes on from DATKNV010000001.1 coordinate 8,708, forward strand.
TGGTCCAGCTCATCAAGGGAACCTCGATCGCCTCGATCATCGGCGTCGTCGAGCTGACGCGCGCGGGACAGCTCATGACCAACGTCACCTTCGAGCCCATGCTGGTCTATCCCGCGGTGGCCGCTCTCTACTTCTTGCTGTGCTGGCCGCTCTCGCTGCTGAGCCAATATCTCGAAAGGCGGATCGACGCGGCGCTCGGCATCAAGCGGCGCCTCTGAATTGGCCCCCCTCCCTACCCTCCCCCTCAAGGGGGGAGGGGCGCGCTAGTCTGTCGAATGAGTCTCAATCGGATTCCTTCTGGCTAGGTGCGGATGGCACGCGTGCGCGGAAGGGGCCATGATGCGCGCTCGCGCGACAGCAGGAGGCTTCGTCATGAAGATCGGCTATTTCTGCAACCAGAACGACCTCGGCCTCAGGAAGCCGTTCCACCAGGTGATGGCGGAGACGCGCGAGATCGCCGAGAGCTGCGACGCCGCGGGCTGGGATTCGATCTGGTTCACGGAGCATCACTTCGGCTTCGAGGGCTACGAGGTCTGCCCGAACCCCGTGCTCATGAGCGCGGACATCGCCGCGCACACGAAGCGCATCCGCCTCGGCCAGGCCGCGAACATCGTGACCTTCTGGCATCCGCTGCGCCTCGCCGAGGACGTCGCCGTGCTCGACCACATGAGCGGCGGCCGGGTCGAGGTCGGGCTCGGCCGCGGCCTCTACGGGCGCGAGGCGCTCAACCTCAACAAGGCCGCCGACACCCGGAACGAGGAGCAGAACCGCGCGATCTTCGAGGAGTCCGTCGCGATCCTCCGCCGCGCCTGGACCGAGCCCTTCTTCGATTTCCAGGGCAAGGTCTACCGCTATCCCGAGCCCAATTACGTCTGGGATCACGCGCAGAGCCCGAAATCCGCGGCCTATCAGAATCTCGAGACCAAGGAGCTCACCAAGCTCGCCCTCGTGCCGCGACCGCTGCAGCAGCCGCATCCGCCGCTCTGGCAGGTGATCGACACGCCGCGCTCGATCCAATGGGCGGCCGAGCACGATCTCAAGGGCATGTTCTGGATCCCGCCGCTGGCATCGCTCAAGGGGCGCTTCGAGCTCTATCGCGACGCAGCCTCGAAGGCGCGCGGCAAGGAGGCGGCGCTCGGCGAGGGCCTCTGCCTCGTCCGCGACATGTACGTCGCGGAGACGATGGAGGAGGCGAAGCGCGCGGCGGGCGAGGGCATCCTCGCCTATCTCCGCTGGGTCTGCCATTGGCGCGGCCTCGGCAATCACCTGCTCCCCGGCGAGGAGCTGCCGAAGACGCCGGGCAAGCTCGACGCGCTCACCTACGACTGGCTCCATCCGCGCAACCTGCTCTTCGGCACGCCCGACTACGTCGTCGAGAAGATCAAGGAGCTCCAGGAGACGCTCAATCTGCAATACCTGCTGGTCTGGTCGTCCTTCCCGGGCGTGAGCCACGACAAGGTCATGCGGAGCCTCCGCCTCTTCAACGAGGCCGTGCTGCCGCGGATCCGCCCGGCCGCGGCGGCTCCACAGCGCGCGCGGGCATAGGCTGCGCGGTCGCACCATGGTCCCGGGCGCGGTTGCGTCCCGGGGCGGAACGCGCTCAAATGTCGCGATTACGGATTGGAGACGGAGAACGTGCGTTCAACGCGCTGAGAGAAGTGACCGATGAGCGAAGGGCGCGAACCACGAGAGCCCGGCGGCGCTGAAAGCCGAGGCTTCAGGGTCGGAGCCTCGCCCGATCTGGTTTCCAGCAATCTCGTGAAGCGGTTTTACGAGTTCTGGCGCTCGCGCTGCCGCGGCGGCGCGCTGCCGTCGAAAGCGAACATGGACCCCTTGGACATGGCGCCTTTCCTCGCCAACATCGTCCTCACCGAGGTGCTCCACGATCCCCTCGATTTCAGGTACCGGGTCATCGGCGAGGAGGTGATTTCCCGGACCGGCAACATGACGGGAAAGCGCGTGCGCGAGATGGCGCTGAGCAACATCTCGGGCTCCGCCTATCAGAATTATTGCACCGTCGCGACCTCGCGCGAGCCGCAGTTCCTGGAAGGCGAGGCGGTCACCGCATCGAAGCCCGGCCGCCCCTACCTCATGTCGCGCGTCCACTGCCCGCTCTCGAGCGACGGCAAGACCGTCGACTTCATCATCTCCTGCATCACCTTCCACCAGCGGTGAGCGGCCCGCACAAACTGCCGCACCTCGGCGCTGTGCGGTGGGAGGCTCCGCTTTCCGGCCTATATTAATAGGTGGCGACCCCAGAATAATTCTCGAGACCGCCCCATTGGGATAGGAGGCTTCCAATGAAAGCCGTCGGACTTCATCCCGGCCTTGAGCGGCGGCTCAAAGCGCTCCAAGCGCGAATCGGCCGGCTCAAGAGCAAGATGACGAGGGCGAAGGGCCTCGAGAAGCTTGGGGAAGTCGGCGACACAAAGGTCCTCGAGCGGCGCGGCGATCCTGGAGGACTTCGCGCTCCAGCAGGTGTCCAATGAGCTTTCAGACCGGCGCCCGAAGCGTCGGCGAAAGGCCTAGGCTGCGCGCTTGACTGCCGGCCTCAAAGCCCCGGCAGAGCTCGCCGCACAATTCAAACGGCCGAGGTCGAGAGATGGCCAATGAGTCGCTCGCGGCGGAGCCCGCGACCCCTCGAGCTACGGCGTCGGCGTCTGCAGGTCTGACCGAAACCGAGGCGGCGCGGCGGCTTGTCCAATTCGGCGAGAACGCGCTCGTCGAGCATCGCGTGGGCGCTCTCGAGCGGCTCCTGCGGTTCTTCTGGGGTCCGATCCCCGGGATGATCGAGATTGCTGCGGCGCTCTCGGCCGCGCTCGGACATTGGCCGGACCTCGCGATCATCCTGGCAATGCTTTTCATCAACGCCGGCGTCGGGTTCTGGCAGGAATTCAAGGCGGACAACGCGATCGCCCTTTTGAAGCAGCGTCTCGCGCTCAAAACCCGCGTCAAGCGCGACGGCCAGTGGAAGGACATCGAGGCGAGGCTCCTCGTGCCCGGCGACGCGGTGCTGGTGAAGCTCGGCAACGTCGTCCCCGCCGACATGAAGCTCGTCGAGGGCGCCTATCTCAGCGTAGACCAGTCCGCGCTCACGGGCGAATCCCTGCCAGTCGACAAGAAGGCGGGGGACGAGGCCTATTCGGGCTCGATCGCGAAGCAGGGCGAGATGGTCGGCGTCGTGACCGCGACCGGCATGAGGACCAATTTCGGCAAAACCGCGGGTCTCGTCGAGCAGGCCAAGAGCGTCTCCCACTTTCAGCGCGCTGTGCTGCGCATCGGCAATTTCCTCATTCTCGTCACCATCGGCTTGGTCCTGGTGATCGGTCTTGCCGCGCTCTTCCGTCGCGATCCGCTGGTGGAGACCCTGCAATTCGCGCTCATCCTCACGGTCGCCTCGATCCCGGTAGCGCTGCCGGCGGTCCTATCCGTCACCATGGCGATCGGCGCCGAGCGCCTCGCGAGGCTAAAGGCGGTCGTCTCGCGTCTCGTCGCGATCGAGGAGATGGCGGGGATGGACGTGCTCTGCAGCGACAAGACCGGGACTCTCACCAAGAACGAACTCACGCTGGGCGAGCTGCAGCCGGCGGCGGGCGTCGAGCCGGACGAGCTTCTCCTCGCGGCGATGCTGGCCTCGCGGCGGGACGCTCCCGATGCGATCGACGCGGCGATCCTCGCAGGCGGCCGCGCCGGCACGATGCTCGCGGACTATGCGGTGAGGGCTTTCCATCCCTTCGATCCCGTTGCCAAGCGTGCGGAGGCTGAGGTCGAGCGCCGCGGCAGGCGCTTCAGGGTCACGAAGGGCGCGCCGCAGGTAATCGTCGATCTCTGCTCCCGCGAGGGCGAGGCGCTCCGGGCGATCTCTAGGCTGGTGGACGAGGATGCCGCAAAGGGATTTCGAACGCTCGGCGTCGCGCGCGCCGACGACGCCGGCGGGTGGCGTTTCCTGGGTCTCCTTCCGCTGTTCGATCCGCCGCGCGACGATAGCGCGGAGACGATTTCGACGATCCGAGCCATGGGGGTCGACGTCAAGATGGTGACCGGCGATCACGAGGCGATCGCCAAGGAGATCGCAGGCCAGCTCGCGCTCGGGCAGAAGATCGTCGTCGCGGAATCTGCGTTCGGGAAGGACGGCTCCGAGCCCGGCCTCGCGCGCATCGTCGCGGCCGACGGCTTCGCGCGGGTGCTCCCGGAGCACAAATTCAGGATCGTCAAGGTATTGCAGAATGCCGGGCACATCGTCGGGATGACCGGCGACGGCGTCAACGACGCGCCGGCCCTCAAGCAGGCCGATGTCGGGATCGCCGTCAGCGGCGGGACCGATGCCGCGCGCGCCGCCGCCGACCTCGTCCTGACTGCCCCGGGCCTCTCCGTGATCGCCACCGCCATGGAGGAATCGCGCCGAATCTTCGAGCGCATGAACAGCTACGCGATCTACCGCATCTCCGAGACGATCCGGCTGTTGCTCTTTATGACCGCCAGCATCCTCGTCTTCGACTTCTATCCCGTGACCGCAATCATGGTGGTGCTGCTGGCGTTGCTGAACGATCTCCCGATCATGATGATCGCCTACGACAATGCGCCCATCGCATTGCGGCCCGTCCGTTGGGACATGCGGCGGGTGCTGACCGTCGCCTCAGTGCTGGGCTGCTGGGGCGTGCTCGTGAGTTTTGGAATGTACTGGATCGCGCGCGACTATCTCGAACTTTCGTCGCAAGTCGTGCAGGCGCTCATCTTCCTGAAGCTTCTGGTCGCGGGCCACATGACGATCTACCTGACGCGCAATACCGGGGCGATCTGGGCGCGTCCTTGGCCGAGCTGGAAGCTGGTCCTTCCTTGCGAGGCGACGCAGCTCGTGGGAACGCTCGCGGTCGTCTACGGCTGGTTCATGGCGCCGACGGAATGGCGGCTCGCGCTGCTGGTCTGGGCCTACGCGATCCTGTCGTTCCTGATAGCGAGCGGGATCAAGATCACTGCCTATCGGCTCCTGGAGCATCGTGCGGCGCGTCAGACTCGGCATCTCGCGCGCATCGAGCATCGCGTTAACGGCTCGCTTCATTGACTGCCGGCCGAATCCGGCGGGCTCGCTGACGGCCGCGGCCCGCCATGGACTCGCTCTCGGCGCGATCCTAGACTGAATTCGGGGGGCGATCCGGGAACCGTCATGGCCGCAGAGCGCATCAAGCGGAGGCTTGCCGCGATTCTAGCCGCTGATGTCGTCGGCTATAGCCGGCTCATGGCGGCGGACGAGGCGGGGACGCTCGCCGCGCTCAAGACGCATCGCAGCGCGCTCCTCGACCCCGAGATCGGCAACCACGGCGGCCGCATCGTCAAGCTCATGGGCGACGGCATGCTCGTGGAATTCGCGAGCGCCGTCGACGCGGTCGAATGCGCCCTCGCGGTTCAGAGCAAGATGCGCGCGATCAACGCCTCCCTTCCGGAGGAGCGCCGGATCGTCTTGCGCATGGGCGTCAACGTCGGCGACGTCATCCTCGACGGCGACGACATCTACGGCGACGGCGTCAACCTCGCGGCGCGGCTCGAGAGCATCGCCGAGCCCGGCGGCATCGCGATCTCCGAGGATGCCTGGCGCCAGGTCCAGGGCAAGGTCGCCGCCGGCTTCGCCGACATGGGCGAGGCGAGCCTCAAGAACATCGCGCGGCCCGTGCGCGTCTACCGGGTCGAGCTCGCGGCGGCGCCGCCGGCGCCCGGCCCGGCCGCGCCCGCCTTGGCGGTTCCGGACAAGCCCTCGATCGCGGTGCTGCCGTTCCAGAACATGAGCGGCGATGCCGAGCAGGACTACTTCTGCGACGGCACGGTCGAGGACATCATCACGGGCCTCGCGCGCATCAAATGGCTCTTCGTCATCGGACGGAACTCGAGCTTCGCCTACAAGGGGAAGGCGATCGATATCCGCCGGGTCGGGCGCGAGCTCGGCGTGCGCTACGTGCTGGAGGGGAGTGTTCGCAAGGCCGCGGCGCGCGTGCGTATCACGGCCCAGCTCATCGACGCCCAGAGCGGCGCCCATCTCTGGGCGGAGCGCTACGACCGCCCGATCGACGACATCTTCGCGCTCCAGGACGAGATCACGCTCTGCGTCGTGGGCGCGATCGAGCCGAGTCTGCGCCAAGCCGAGATCGAGCGCGTGAAGCGCAGGCGCCCTGACGATCTCAACGCCTACGATCTCCTGCTGCGCGCGCTGCCGCTCGTCCACACGGTATTGCCGAAGGAGGCCGGAGAGGCGCTCCCGCTCCTCGACCGCGCGCTCGCGCTCGAGGCCGACTATGCGGCCGCGCACGGCTATGCCGCCTGGTGCCACGAGATCCTCTACCTCCGCGGCGGCTTCCGCGAGGAGAACCGGGCGGCCGCGATCCGTCATGCCCGTGCCGCGCGCATGCACGGCCGGGACGACGCGACCGCGCTGGCGCTCGCCGCTTTCGTCACGGGCATCGTCGAGCACGACCGTGCTGCCGCTTCCGCGGCGTTCGAGGCCGCGATGGCGCTCAGCCCCTCCTCGGCCTTGGCCTATCAGCTCGGATGCGTGATCGCGGCCTGGGGCGGCGAGGCCGAGCGCGCGATCGAATGGGGGGAGCGCGCGCTTCGCCTGAGCCCCTTCGACCCGCTGAGCTATCTCGCCTTCCACTCGATCGCGATCGGGCACTTTCAGCGCGGCCATTTCGAGGAAGCGGTCGCCGCCGCGCGCAAGGCGGTCGAGTTCAATCCCGGTTTCAGCGTCAATTACCTTGTCCTCGCGGCGCCGCTCGTGAAGCTCGGGCGGATCGAGGAGGCGAAAGCCGCCACGGCGCGTGCTCTTGCCGCGCAGCCCTCCCTCAGTATCGGCAAGCACCTCGACGCGGTCGGTTGCGGGCCCTTGCTTGCGGCGGCATTGGCGCCGGCACTCCGCGAGGCCGGGCTTCCGGAGTGAGAAGGGCCTATTTCCTCGCGCCGCAGCGCTGATAGTCCTTGAGATGCTCGAAATCGGCGCCGACCGAGAATTTGGCCGGATCCTTCGTCGGAATGAAGACGAGATTGGATTCCATCATCCGCTCGACGCCCTGCTGCGGCGCCGGCTGCTGCGCCGCCGGGCAAAGCAGGTGGAACGAGTGGATCGGCCCGTCCAAGCCCGGGACTTGGCTCACCCACATCACGGTGCAGCGTGCCTCGGGCCCTAGATAGGCCTTGGCCGACACTTCGATGACGGATTTGCCGCCGCTTTCGCAGAGTTCCGGGCTCTCAGCCCATTTGCCCCAAAGCGATTCCGGCACCGACTGCAGCCGCTTCACGTCTGCGAGCGCCGCGCCCGATGCCACGAT
>DATKNV010000002.1:0-6248 GCA_035541215.1 Allostellaceae bacterium
CCGATCGGCGTGTGCGGGTCGAGCGCGCCCTGGAAGACGATCTCGGTCCCGTCGGGCGCCAAGGCCCGCAGCACCGCGAACACATCGGCGTCCTCGGTGCTGGAGGAGAGAAAGAGCTTGAGGGCGGAGGGGCCGGTGATCTCTGTCTCCGCCTCCAAGGGCGGCGAGAGAAACGTGAGACCGTCGCCGAGCGCGTCGAAGGCGAGGTCTTGCGTCGCGGCGGCGATCTCCGGCACTAGGCGCATGCCGTGGGGGTCGAGATAGAAGCGCGTCCAGCGCGTGCGCGGGATCGGCCAATCCTCCTCGACGCGCTCCACGAATTTGTCGGGGTGGCGCACTTGCAGGCGCACGCGGGCATCGCGGTCCCAGCCAGTGGCCTCGCCCTTGAGAAAATGTCCGAAGAAGCGCTTCTGCAGGCGGGCGCCGTAGTCGGTGTAGAAATGCGTCCAGTGCTCGAGCCCGTGCGCCTCGAGCCATTTTTGCGGCGAGGCCGCGCGCAGGTAGCCCTCGAAATTGCCTCGGGCATGCAGCCCCTGCCCGCCCCAATTGGCGGCCGAGAGGAAGGGCACCGTCACCTTCGACCAATCGGGCGAGCGTGCCTTCTGATAGTCGTCGTCGAGGGGATGCGCGACGATCTCGCGCCCAAAGTCGCAGCGATTGCGCACGAGCTCCTCCTCCGGGAGCGTCTCCGGTCCGCAGGCGAGCTCGCCGGTGACGGCGCTCCGGGGTCCGCGCGTGCCGAGACCGTGCTGCACGGTCTTCACCTGCATGTCGTACCAGTTCTCCCAGAAGGTACAGAGGATGCCGCCGTGATGCGTCATGTCGCGATACCAATCGGCAGCCCCCTCCCAGACGCACATCGCCGCCAAATGCGGCGGCTGGAGCGAGGCCACGTGCCACTGATTGATCGCGTAATAGGAAATGCCGGAAAGGCCGACCTTGCCGTTGCTCCAGTCCTGCACGCCCGCCCATTCGATGCAGAGGTAGAAGTCGCGGGTCTCCCGCGGCGAGAAATGATCGATGTAGCCGGGCGAGCGGCCGCAGCCGCGGGAGTCCACGCGGACGCAGACGTAGCCGTCCCGGACCCACTTCTCGGGATCGACGACCTCCCAGTTCTGATATTTGTTAGAGGAGCCCGCGGTTACGTCGGGATGCTGCTCGGCCATGCGCTTCCAGGCACTGGGATAGCCGTCCTGGAAGGCGAGGCCCTTGGCATAGGGGCCGTAGGTCAGCAGGACCGGGTAGCGCCCGGGCTGCGGCGGCCGGAACACGTCGGCGCGCAGGACGATGCCGTCGTCCATCTCGATCGGCACGTCCCAGTCGATCGCCATCCCGTCGCGAAATTCGGATGTCATCCGCTCTATCCAGCTAGAAAGGTTTCGCGCAGCGGTCGCAGAGGATACGCGGTGGGCGCAGGGAAAGCATGATTCATTTCGCGTCCACTGCGTATCCTCCGCGACCTCTGCGCGATTCTTATTCCGCTGCCGCCGAGACGCCGATGGCCTTGTTGACCCGCGGCATCACCTCCGTCGCCATCAGCTCCATCGACCGGCGTGCGAGGACGGGATCGGTCCAGTCGTGCCCCGCATAGAGCAGGGTCCCGAAATCGCCGACGGTCTGCCGGAACTCCAGGAGCTGCTCGACCACGCTCTCGACCGTGCCGCAGATAACCAGGGAGTCCACGACGTAGTCGAGGGTGATGGCGCTGTCGGGCATGGCGCGGTCGCGCTTGAAGAGCTCGGGGCGGCCGTTGCCGATGAGCTTGCGCATGAGATTGCGATAGTAGAAGCGATAAGGGCTCCCCTCGCCCTTGGCATAGCGCAGGGCCGTTGCGGCGGCGTCGGCGACGAAGACGCTCTTGGCGACGCGCCAGTCGCTGCGCCGCGCCTCGCGGCCGGCATTCTTGCAGCCCTGCTCGTACATCGGCCAATGCGAGGCGACCCAGGGCGGCTGCAGGAAGTTCGCGGAGATCGGCGTCCAGCCGCGCTCGGCCGCGGCGACCACACCCTTCGAGAAAGGCGCCACGACGGTCACGACGATCGGCGGATGCGGCCGCTGATAGGGCTTGAGAATGATGCCCTGGCCGATCTCGGCATCGAGGGTGCGCGCGGTCGTGATCTTCCAGAATTTGCCCTCGAGATTGTAGGGCGCGGGCGTCGACCAGATCTTCAGGACCATGTCGATCGCCTCCACGAACATTGCGGTGCGGTCGGCGTCGAGATTGCCGAAGACCTCCGCGTCCGAGCGCAAGCCCCCGGGGCTGATTCCCAGGAGGAAGCGCCCCTCGAGGAGATGGTCCACCATCGCGACCTGCGCCGCCACAGCCGCGGGATGGCTGTTCGGGAGATTGACGGTGCCGCTCCCGAGCTTGATGCGCTTCGTGTCGCTCATCAGGCTCGCGATGAACATGAGGCAGGAGGTGATGGTCTCGGCCTGGTCGGTGACGTGCTCGCCGACGAAGGCCTCCTCGTAGCCGAGCCGGTCCGCGAGCACGATCGCCTCGCGGTCCTCCTTCAGCGTCTCGGTGTAGCTACGGCTCGGCGGGTGAAGCGGCATGGTGAAATAGCCGAGCTTCATCGACGTCTCTCCTCGCTGCTGGATCGGCGGTCTCGAGCCGCCTCCGTCCTTATCACTTGATAAGGTTTGGGGTCAACGGAGGCCGGTCGGATGGCAGCCGCGCTCATTCGGCGATTTTTCGCTAGACGGCCCCGCGGGGGCTCCCGCATCATGCCCGGCAATCGATCAAAGATCGCTCCGGCAAAGGGAGCGCAGCGTGGGGAGGACGCGATGCCATTCCATCTGAGCCGTCGTGCGTTCCTGGCGGGAACGAGCCTCGCGGCCATGCCATTTGCCCCGGCCTTCGCGCAGGCGACGTCCGCGCGGATCGGGCTTCTCACCGTCAAGACCGGCCCGCTCGCTCAAGGCGGCATCCAGATGGAGCAGGGCATGACCCTGTTCCTGAAGGATCGCAGCAACACGCTCGCGGGGCGGAAGGTCGAGCTCGTGGTCGCCGACACCGGCGGCAATCCCGCGGGCGCCAAGACCAAGGCGCAAGAGCTGGTCGAGCGCGACAAGGTCGATTTCATTTGCGGCCCCCTTGCCGCTTTCGAGCTCCTGGCCATCACTGATTACATCGCGCAGGCGAAGGTGCCGCTGCTGAGCCTCGCCGCCGCCGACGACATGACGCAGCGGAAGCCCAACCCCTTCTTCATCCGCGCCTCCGCGACCTCCTCGCAATGCAACCATCCGCTCGGCGACTACGCCGCTAAGGACATGAAGCTGAAGCGCGCGGCGATGATCAGCGAGGATTTCGCCTACGGCTACGAGCAGGCCGGCGGCTTCCAGCGCGTCTTCGAGGACAACGGCGGCAAGATCGTGCAGAAGCTCTGGCCGCCGCTGGTCACCGCGGACTACACGCCCTTCCTCGCGCAGTTCGCGGACGTCGATTGCGTCTGGAACGGCTTCGCGGGCTCCAATCCCGTGAAGTTCAACAAGCAATACGCGGATCTCGGCCTCAAGTACCCGCGCCTCGGCGGCTGGACCGCCTACGACGATGCCGTGCTGAAGGCGCTCGGGGACGAGTCCATGGGCGCAATCTCCGCCTCCTGGTATTCGCCCGCGGTCGAGACCGAGAGCAACAAGCGCTTCGTCGCGGGCATGGCGAAGGAATTCGACGTGGTTCCCGGCGGCTACTCCGCGGGCATCTACGTCAGCGGCATGTGCATCGAGGCGGCGCTCGCCAAGACCGGCGGCAAGACCGAGGACAAGCAGGCGCTCATCGACGCGCTGCGCGCGGTCTCGCTCGCGGACACGCCGCGCGGCGCGTTCCGCTTCGACCATCTCGGCAACGTCGTCGGCAGCGTCTTCATCCGCCGCCTCGACCGCAAGGACGGCAAGCTCGTCAACACCATCGTCAAGACCTACGACAACGTGAGCCAGTTCTGGACCTACGACGAGGCGAAATACCTGGCGACGCCGGTCTATTCGCGCGACGCCGCGCCCGTGAAGATCTGACGGCCGCGCGCGCCGCGCGGCTTCGGAGGCCGCGGACATGAACCTTTGGGTGCTGCTGGCGATCAACAGCGTCTCCTTCGGCGGCCTCCTCTTCCTGCTCTCCGCGGGCTTCTCGCTGATCTTCGGGTTGATGCGGATCCCGAACCTCACGCACGGCTCCTTCTTCATGCTGGGGGCCTATATCGGGGTGACGCTGATCGGTCTCGGCCTCGACTTCTGGTCGGCGGCGCTGCTCAGCGCGCTCGCGATCGCTGCGGTCGGCGGCCTTGTGGAGCGCTTCCTGCTGCGCCGCCTGCAGGGCCAGGAGCTCGCGCAGGTCCTTCTCACGCTCGGCCTCTCCTTCATGATCGCCGATCTCTGCCTGATGCGCTGGGGCGGCGATCCGCTCGCGCTCGATGCGCCTTCGGCGCTCGCGCAGAGAGTGGCGATCCTGAGCTTCCAGTTCCCGGTCTATCGCCTCGCGATGGTGCTCATCGCGGTCGCGGTCGCGGCCGCTCTCTGGCTCATGCTCGAGCGCACGCGGCTCGGCGCGATGATCCGCGCGGGCGTCGACGATGCGCCGATGGCGCGCGTGATGGGCATCCGGGTTTCGCGCCTCTTCACCACGGTCTTCTGCCTCGGCGCCGGCCTCGCGGGCTTTGCAGGGGTGATCGGCGGTCCGATTCTCTCGGTCTATCCGGGCCTCGACGGCGACATGCTGCCGCTCGCCCTCATCGTGGTGATCCTCGGCGGCACCGGCAGCCTCCTGGGCTCGCTCGTCGGCAGCTTCGTAATCGCCTTCCTCTACAATTTCGGCCAGGCGAAATTCCAGGAGCTCTCCTACATCATCCTGTTCCTGCCGATGCTTCTGGTCCTGGTGCTGCGGCCTCAGGGGCTCTTCGGCCGGAAGGCGCCATGAGCCCGCGGATTGCGGCGGCGATCGCGCTGGCGGCACTCGTGAGCCTGCCGCTCTGGGTCGCCAATCCCTATTACGTCAACATCGCGAGCCAGGTTCTGATCTACGCGATCTTCGCGCTCGGGCTCAACGTGCTCGTGGGCTATGCGGGGCTGGTGTCGCTGGGACATGCGGGGCTCTTCGGCCTCGCGACCTATACTGCCTCCTGGCTCGTGGCTTCCGGCACGGGCCAGCTCCCCGCGGCCGCCGCGGCGCTCGCGATGGCGGTGGCGATGTCGGGCGTCTTCGCGCTCCTCGCGCTGCGCGCGACCGGCATCGGCTTCCTCATGATCACCCTCGCGCTCGGGCAGATCGTCTGGGGCATCGCCTATCGCTGGATCTCCCTCACGAACGGCGACAACGGCATCAATCTCGGCGCACGGCCGATGCCCTTCGGTGCCTCGCTTGCGAGCGCCGGCAATTTCTATTTCTTCACGATGATCGCGTTCCTGCTGGCGCTGGCGGCGATGGCGGTCTTCGTCCGCTCGCCCTTGGGCGCGAGCCTCCGCGGCACCCGGGACCAGCCCCGGCGCATGACCGCGCTCGGCTACAACGTCTGGCTCGTCCGCTTCCTCGCCTTTCTCTTCTCGGGGTTCTGGACGGGGGTCGCGGGGCTTCTCTTCGGCTACTACCACCAGTTCGTGAGTCCGCAGGTGCTGCACCTGACCGCCTCGGCGGAAGTGCTGCTGATGGTGATCTCCGGCGGTACCGGCACGCTGCTGGGTCCCCTCGCGGGAGCAGCCCTGGTGGTAGCAATGAAAACCGTCGCCAGCGCCTATATCGAGCGCTGGAACCTCGTGCTGGGCGCGATCTTCGTCGCGATCATCGTCTTCATGCCGGAGGGCCTGGTGCCGGGCTCGGCACGCCTCTGGCGCTGGGCCTGGCGCAGGCTCGCGGCATCTCCCGCAAGCGCCACGGGACAGAGGCCATGACCGCCCTCGAGGTCCGCGGGCTCGCGAAATCCTTCGGAGGCCTTCGCGTCACGGCCAACGTCGACCTCGCGGTCGCACCCGGCGAGCGCCGCCTCATCATCGGTCCCAACGGCGCCGGCAAGACCACCCTTTTCAACCTCATCACCGGCGAGCTCACGCCCGACGCGGGCACCGTGCACCTCTTTGGCCGAGACATCACGCGACTCGCGAGCCGGCGGCGCCCGCATCTGGGTCTCGCGCGCACCTATCAGATCATCACGCTCTTCCCGCGCGACACGCTGCTGCGGAACGTCGTGCTGGCGCTCTTGGGCCTCTCGCCGCTGCGCTGGAACCCGCTCCTGCCGCTCGCGGGACAGAAGCACCTCCGG
>DATKNV010000003.1:0-33637 GCA_035541215.1 Allostellaceae bacterium
AAGAGCCGCTTCGCTCCCGGCAGCGTGTCGGCGCCGCGTCCCGCGGGGCGGTTCCGGTCCCAGGCCCATTTGGCGGCGGCGATGTCGGCCTCGTCGAGCTCGTCCTCCGGCGGATAGCCCGCGCGCACCGCGATCCGCTCGGCTTCCGGCAGCAGGACCACCACGCGCACCTTGAGCATCGAGGCGATCTGGTAGCAGGTTGCCCAGAGGAGATCGTCGAGGTCGCCGATGCCCGCGATCTTGCGGCTGAAGGCGTAGAGCTCGGCGGTGGCCTTGGCGCGGTTCTGCGCGGTCATGGCCTGGCTGCGCGTGCGCGCGGTGAGGTTGCTCGTGAGCACCGCCACGACACCGAAGAACAGGAGCGCCATCACGTTCGCGGGATCCGCGATCGTGAAGGTGTAGATCGGCGGCAGGAAGAAGAAGTTGTAGGCGAGCACCGAGAGCAGGGTCGCATAGAGCGAGGGCCAGAGCCCGTAGGCGATCGCGCTGAAGAGCACCGCCGAGAGGAACACCATGGAGATGTTCGGAAGCTCGACGAAGCGGTCGATCGCGAGCGCGATCCCCAGCGCCACCGCCACCGTCACCGTGCTCACGAGGTAGGGCAGGAAGTCGAAGCCCTCGCCCTCGGCGCGCGTCTCCACGGTCTTCTCCGGCACCGGCTCGCCCTCGGCCGCCACGATCTGTACGCCGATGTTGCCGGCCTCGCGCATGAGGTCGCGCGCGACCGAGCCGTGCAGCAGCTCGAACCAGCGCGAGCGCATCGATTTGCCGAGGATGATCTGCGTCACGTTGTTCGCCTTGGCGTAGGCGAGCGCGTCCTTGGCGGCGTCGTTGCCGGGGATGGTGATGGCCTCGCCGCCGAGCCGCTCGGCGAGGCGGAGCGTATCGGCGATGCGGTCGCGCTCGACCTCGGAGAGGCGATGGTGCCGGGGCGTCTCCACGTAGAGCGCGGTCCATTTGGCCTTGAGCTGGTCGGCGATGCGCCTTCCCTGGCGCACGACCTGCGCCGAGAGCGGGCTCTCGTTGACGCAGACGAGGAGCCGGTCCGCGGCCGCCCAAGGGCCCGCGATCGCGTGGGCCTGCATGTAGGTCAGCATCTGCGCGTCGACGCGCTGCGCCGTGCGGCGGAGCGCGAGCTCGCGGAGCGCCGTCAGGTTCCCCGGCGAGAAATAATGCCGGAGCGCCCGCTGCGCCTGGTCCTTGACGTAGACCTTGCCTTCGTTGAGACGCTGGATCAGGTCCCCTGGCGTCAGGTCCACGACCTCGATCTCGTCGGCGCGGTCGATGATGCCGTCCGGCACCGTCTCGCGCACGCGGATGCGCGTGATCTGCGCGACGACGTCGTTGAGGCTCTCGACGTGCTGGATGTTGAGCGTCGTGTAGACGTCGATCCCCGCGGCCAGTAGCTCCTCGACGTCGAGGTAGCGCTTGGGATGGCGGCTCCCCGGCGCGTTGGTGTGGGCGAGCTCGTCGATGAGGACCAGCTTCGGGGCGCGCGCGAGGATCGCGTCGATGTCCATCTCGTCGAGGACGCGGCCGCGATACTCGATCTGGCGCCGCGGGATCGCCTCGAGACCGCGCACGAGCTGCTCGGTCTCGAGCCTTCCGTGCGTCTCCACCACTCCGATCACGACATCGATGCCCTCGCGCTTGCGCGCGGCCGCCTCCTCCAGCATCTCGTAGGTCTTGCCGACGCCGGGTGCGGCGCCCAGGAAGATCTTGAGCTTGCCGCGCCGCTCCGCCTCGGCAGCCTCGAGCAGCGCCTCCGGTGAGGGGCGCTGGTCGAGGTTAGCCTGGTCCGAGCTGTTCATGGGCGGCCCATCTTAGCATGTGGGCCGCCCCGCAGGTACCGCACGCGCCTCTGGCGTCTATTTGAGCGCGTCGAGCGCCAGGTTGAGCTGGAGCACGTTGACGTGCGGCTCGCCGACGATGCCGAAGAGGCGGCCCTCGATGTGATCCGTGACGAGCTGGCGCACCTTCTCCTCCGGAAGATTGCGGGCCTTGGCGACGCGCGGCACCTGGAAGAAGGCGCCGGCTGGGGTGATGTCGGGGTCGAGGCCGCTTGCGGAGGTCGTCACGAGATCGACGGGGATCGGCGCGTTGTTCTCGGCCTTGAGCTTGGCCGCGTCCTCTTTGACGCGGTCGACGAGCGCCTGGTTCGTGGGACCGAGGTTCGAGCCCACGGAGTTGTCGGCGGCGTAGGGCACCGGCACCGTCTTGGTCGGGTCCTTGGGATCGGGCTCGGTGGTTGCGGAGGGACGGCCGTGGAAGTACTTGTCGTCCGCGAAGTTCTGCCCGATGAGGCTCGAGCCGATCACCTTGCCGTCCTTCACGATGAGGCTGCCATGCGCCTGGTCCGGAAAGACGGCCTCGGCGATGCCGGTCATAGCGAGCGGGTAGGCCAAGCCCGTGATCGCGGTCATGGCGACGATCATGACGATGGCGGGGCGGATTTCCTTGAGCATGGACGGTACTCCTCAGGCGAGACCGATCGCCGAGACGATCATGTCGATCGCCTTGATGCCGGCGAAGGGGACGATGATGCCGCCGATCCCGTAGATCAGCAGGTTGCGCCGCAGGATGCTCGCGGCGCCCGCGGGCCTGTAGGTCACGCCTTTCAGAGCCAGCGGAATGAGCGCGATGATGATGAGCGCATTGAAGATGATCGCCGAGAGGATCGCGCTCTGCGGCGTCGCGAGGCGCATGACGTTCAGCACTTGGAGCTGCGGATAGAACGCCACGAACATTGCGGGGATGATCGCGAAGTACTTGGCGACGTCGTTGGCGATCGAGAAGGTCGTGAGCGCGCCGCGGGTCATCAGCAGTTGCTTCCCAATCTCCACGATCTCGATGAGCTTCGTGGGATCGCTGTCGAGGTCGACCATGTTGCCGGCCTCGCGCGCGGCCATGGTGCCGGTGTTCATGGCGACGCCCACGTCGGCCTGCGCGAGCGCGGGCGCGTCGTTGGTGCCGTCGCCGCACATGGCCACGAGCTTGCCCTTGCCCTGCTCGTCGCGAATCAAGCGCAGCTTGTCCTCGGGCGTCGCTTGCGCGAGGAAATCGTCGACGCCGGACTCGGCCGCGATCGCCGCGGCGGTCAAGGGGTTGTCGCCGGTGATCATCACCGTGCGGATGCCCATCTGCCGGAGCTCGGCGAAACGCTCGCGGATGCCGCCCTTGACGATGTCCTTGAGATGAATGACGCCGAGGAGGCGGTCGTCCTTGGCGACCGCGAGCGGGGTCCCGCCGGACTTCGAGATGCGCTCGACGATCTGGTCGAGCTGCGCCGGCGCGGGCATGCGGGGGTTCTGCGTGCGGCCGCGGATGTGACCGAGGATCGCGTCGACCGCGCCCTTGCGGATGGCGTGATTGTCGATGTCGACGCCGCTCATGCGGGTCTGCGCGGAGAACGGGATGAACTTGGCGTTGGTGCCGGCCATCTCGCGTCCCCGAAGCTTGTACTTCTCCTTCGCGAGCACGACGATCGAGCGGCCCTCCGGCGTCTCGTCGCTGAGCGAGGAGAGCTGCGCCGCATCCGCGAGCTCGGCCTCGGTCACGCCCGGGAGCGCGATGAACTCGCTCGCGACGCGGTTTCCGAGCGTGATGGTGCCGGTCTTGTCGAGGAGGAGCGTGTCCACGTCGCCCGCGGCCTCGACCGCGCGGCCGGACATCGCGAGCACGTTGAAGCGCACGAGCCGGTCCATGCCGGCGATGCCGATCGCCGAGAGGAGCGCGCCGATGGTGGTGGGGATGAGCGTCACGAAAAGCGCGATCAGCACCACCATCGACACCGCGCCTCCGGCGTAGCTCGCGAAGCTCGGGATCGTCACGGTCGCGAAGACGAAGATCAGCGTCATGCCCGCGAGCAGGATGTTGAGCGCGATCTCGTTCGGGGTCTTCTGCCGCACCGCGCCCTCGACCAGCGAGATCATGCGGTCGAGGAAGGTGTGGCCCTGCGCCGAGGTGATGCGCACGACGATCCAGTCGGAGATGACGCGCGTGCCGCCGGTGACCGCCGAGCGGTCGCCGCCGCTCTCGCGGATGACGGGCGCGGACTCGCCGGTGATCGCGGACTCGTCGACGGAGGCGATGCCCTCGATCACGTCGCCATCGCTGGGGATCGTGTCGCCCTGCTCGACGAGGACGAGGTCGCCGGGCTTCAAGGCCGCCGCGCCGACGTGCTCGTAGCGCGCGCGGTCCTTGCCGAAGAGGCGCTTCGCCTTGGTCTCGGTCCGCGTGCGGCGGAGCGTGTCCGCCTGCGCCTTGCCGCGGCCCTCGGCGACCGCCTCCGCGAAGTTCGCGAAGAGCACGGTGAACCAGAGCCAGGCCGCGATCTGGCCGGAGAAGAGCGGGCTGGTACCGACGACGGTACCGGCGCCGACGATGAGGTCGCGGACGAAGAAGATCGTCGTGAGCACCGAGACGATCTCGACCACGAACATGACGGGGTTCTTGACGAGGGTGCGCGGATCGAGCTTGCGGAAGGAGGCCCAGATCGCCGGGACGATCAGCGACCTGTCGAGCAGCGACTGGGGCTGCGCGTGCCGCTTGAAGAGACCGGTGTGCGGCGAGCCGCCGACGGTGGGAGAGGCTTGGGTCATAGGAGCGTGTCCCTTGGAAAGAAGATCGTTCTCAGGGCGACGAGGCGAAGAGAGTGCCGGCGTTCATGGCGAAGTGCTCGACCACCGGCCCGAGCGCCAACGCGGGGAAGTAGGTGAGGCCGCCGATGATGAGGATGACGCCGACGAGCAAGCCCACGAAGAGCGGCTTGTTGGTCGGGAAGGTGCCTGCCGACGGCGCCAGCAGCTTCTTCTGCGCGAGCGAGCCCGCAACCGCCAGCAACGGCACCACGAAGAGGAACCGCCCCATCAGCATCGCGCCCGCGATGGTGAGGTTGTAGAACATCGTGTTGGCGCTGAGGCCCGCGAAGGCGCTGCCGTTGTTGCCGGTGCCGGAGGTGTAGGCGTAGAGGATCTCGCTATAGCCGTGCGGGCCTGGGTTGGCGGTTCCCGCTAGACCCGCGGGCAGCACGGTTGCGAGCGCCGTCCAGCCGAGGATCGAGAGCGGCAGGAGCAGAATCGCCAAGATCGACATCTTGACCTCCTTGCTCTCGAGCTTCTTGCCGAGGTACTCGGGCGTCCGTCCCACCATGAGGCCCGCCACGAACATCGCGACGATCGCGAAGGCGAGCATGCCATAGAGGCCGGAGCCCACGCCGCCGAAGATGATCTCGCCGAGCTGGATGTTGAGGAGCGGGATCATCCCCGCGAGCGGCATCAGGCTGTCATGCATGTTGTTGACGGCGCCGCAGGAGGCGTCGGTGGTGATGGTCGTGAAGAGGGCGGAGTTGGCGATACCGAACCGCACCTCCTTACCCTCCATGTTGCCGCCGGCCTGGAGCGGGCTCGCCGCCTGGTCGACGCCCAAAGCGGCGAAGGCGGGATTGCCTGGCGCCTCGGCCCAATAGACAGTCGTTACGCCCGCGAGGAAGAGGACTCCCATCGCCGCGAAGATCGCCCAGCCCTGGCGCTGGTCGCCGACCATGCGCCCGAGCACGTTGGTGAGGCCCGCGCCGATCGAGAAGATCAGGATTATCTGCACGAGGTTCGTGAGCGCGTTCGGGTTCTCGTAGGGATGCGCGGAGTTGGCGTTGAAGAAGCCGCCGCCGTTGGTGCCGAGCATCTTGATCACCTCCTGGGAGGCGACCGGGCCCTGGGCTATGGTTTGCTTCGCTCCCTCGAGCGTGGTGGCGTCGACATAGGCGTCGAGGTTTTGCGGCATGCCCTGCCAGACGAAGAAGAGGCCCACGACGATCGCGATGGGCAGTAGGACGTAGAGCGTGCAGCGCGTGAGGTCGACCCAGAAATTTCCGATGCTCTTGGCGGAGCGCCGCGCGAAGCCGCGGATGAGCGCGATCGCGAGCGCAATGCCCGTCGCCGCCGAGACGAAGTTGTGCACCGTGAGCCCCGCCATTTGGACGAGGTAGCTCATGGTGGTCTCGGGCGTGTAGGACTGCCAGTTCGTGTTGGTGACGAAGCTAACCGCGGTGTTGAAGGCGAGGCTCTCCTCGACCGGCGACTGGCCCGCGGGATTGAAGGGCAGCGACGCTTGGAGCCGCATCAGCGCGTAGAGCGTCGCGAAGCCCGCGAGGCTGAAGAGCAGCATGGCGACGGCATAGGTGAGCCAATGCTGCTCCTCTTTCTCGTCAACGCCGCAGATCCAATAGAAGCCGCGCTCGATCGGGCGCAGCACCGGGCTCAAGAGGGTGCGCTCGCCGTTGAAGACGCGCGTCATGTAGCCGCCGAAGGGCTTCGTGATCGCGACGATGATCGCGCAGTAGAGCGCGATCTGGAGCCATCCGTTGATGGTCATGAAGGTCTCCTAGAAGCGCTCGGGTCGGATGAGCGCGAAGACGAGATATCCGGTGATCGCGAGCGTCACGATCGCGCCGAGCACGTAGTCGAATCCCATGAGCGGCCTCCTCACATCCGGTCGCAGGCGGCGCCGAAGCCGAGCGCGAGCACGAAGAAGCCCACGCCGAGCGCCACCATGATTAGGTCGAGCATTGTGATTGTCCTCCGGACCAGTCGCACGTCGAGGCGTCGCTTGTCCACGAAGCGCGGGCAGAATCGCGGTCTTCTGCCTACGCTGCGTTGACCTGGGTCAACGGTCGACCGCAAATCCCTAGAAGTCGCGCCTCGATGCGAGGGCGCCGCGGCGAATAGATGGCCTTATACGATCAAAATTCGAGAGGCTTTCGCTCGACGGCGCATAAAGGCCGCATAAAAATCGTTCCCGTTCAATCACTAGCAAGCCGGCAGCGCTCGTCCCGAGACCGGGCGAGCCGCCTTTATGGCAAGGCGTCCAAACTCCTATCGATTACTTATCTCCCCCGGCCCTAATTCTGTGGCGACAGAGTTCATTGGTTGGGGAGAGCGGCGGTGCACGGCGTGGCGGACACGAAGGCGGGGGACGGGGGCGGCGCGATGCTCGCGCGCCGTGCGTCCGCGCGCCGCCGGCAGATGATGGACGCCTCCGAAGCCGCGGTCCGGCGCGAGCTCGCCTGGACGGTGGGCGTCTGCGTGGTGTTCATCGTCGCCGTCAATCTCCTCGCGGCCTGGCTCGGGGTCCATTAGGCCCGGGCCGCGCCATCGCACTTATCGCCCCTTTATGACCGCAGCCGGTTTTCCCTCTCGAATTCAAATGGGGCCGTCCCCTTCTCTAGGCCGCGCCCCGGCGCGGGCGCCTGTTGGACGCAATGGTGATGTCATGTCAGCGATCGACTTTCTCCACGTGACGCCGCAGGACGACTACGAGGCGGTCTCGGTCGGCGACGCTCCTCGCAAATCGGAGAGCCGCCTCGTCCGCGGGCTGCGCGAGACGCTGCGGGCGGCCGTCCTGACGGTCGCCGCGGTCGGCATCATGGCCGCTCTGATCGCGCTTCGGCTCCTGGCTTTCCCGCCGGCGTCGCTCCACCTCTATGGTTGAGGCCGGACGCGACGCCGCACGGCCTCGCTAGGGAGCGAGAATGCAGCCCGGTCTCTCCACGCGCCGCACGCTCGATCCCCATTCGAGCCACGCGCTGCGGCGCTTCGTCATCCTCCTCCTCTTCATGGCGGCATGGTCGCTCGCGGCTCGGCCGCAAGAGCCGCTGCAGGCGCTCACGGTGATGGCGTCCGCGGCCGCGGTTCTCGAATGTCTGCTCGCGGCGCTGCGCCGGGAGCGATTCAACGCTGCCGCCCTGAACCATTGGGACGGCGCCTGCGGGTTCCTCGCGATTGCCTGCCTCTCGCGGGGTCTCGCGTGAGCGGCTCCGCCGGATTACGCGGTTTTTATCGGGACGCCTCAATTCCCGTCTCGAATTTTTGCCCCGCAAGCACCTTCTATAGGTCGCACTCATGAAAGCTGCGGATAGCAATATGCCGGACGATGCTCCCATGACGATCTCTGCCGCTCGCCTGCCTTCGCTGCCGCTTCTCCGTCCGCGCGGGGGTGCGGGCCTCCTTCGACGCAATGCAAGCGTGCCCTGGCCCCTCTACGCCGCGTTGGGGTTCTTCCTCGTGGGCGTCGTCTTGAAGGCCTGCTCGCTCATTCCCGTCGGTTAGCAGCTCGCCTCCGCTGCCGGGCGCCGGGCCCTTTACGCGGCACGACGTATTTCCATATCGAATCTTTACGCCGCGATGGCCTTCAATCGCAGTGCCACGGCGCCGCATGTCGGCGCGTGCTCCTGCGCTGCGGATCGGGGAAATGCGAAAAGAGGCAGGCGAGATGTCACCGTCGATCTCCTTTGACCGTTTGCATCCCGTTGGAGCGAGGCCGCTTCCGCAGCGAGGGCTCGCGCGCTGGATCGCGGCGGCATTCGCCTTTCTGGCGCCGCGACGGTGGTATCGCGGGGGCGACTCCCGCGAGCGGCTGCCGATCTACCGCATCTCGAGAGCTTGGGAGGATCGCTGGATCGTCACGCGGCCGGGCGCGCTCATCGGCCACTCCTTCGGCGATCTCGCGAGCGCCGTGAGCTTCGTGCGCCACGAATGCCCCTTCAACTCCGCGGCGGTCGAGCTCTACATCGGCGACCTCTACGTCGTGGCGTTCCACGACCCCAACGATCCGGCCCCGCTCTTCGGCGAGAGGCCGCGGCCGGCGCGATGATCCCCGGCTCCAACTAGAGGCCGCGGATGCGTTGCCTCTACCACGGCGATTACGGGCCGCCCGATCCGGGCTTCGAGCCCGCCTCGCTCTTGCGGGGCTTCGAGCCGCATCGTGCAGAGCTGATGCACGCGCAGAACGCGGGTGAGCTCGCGGCGATGGAGCGGCAGGTGGCGCGTGGGGAGAGCATCCTCTGGTGCGACCAGGGCTATGGCTGGGCCGCCAGCCCTCGGATCGACTTCACGCTGGAGGCGCTCGGCGCTATGGTGCTGCTCGCCTACCTCCTGATGCGCGTCCTGCCCTGGGTGAGGGCGGGTTTGCGCCGCGGACGCGGCGCATCGGGGGGATCGCGTTCCTCGCCATGAACTCGGAGCTTCGGAGCCGCCGCACATGATACGCCCGCTTCGCCTGGTGCCGGACAACACCACGATCCGCTTCATGCGCGGCCGCTTCGCGGGCCTCATCACCTCCGCGATCCTCAGCATCGCCTCGGTGGTGCTGTTCTTCTATCCCGGCCTCAACTACAGCATCGACTTCGAGGGCGGGGTCGTGATCGAGATCCGCCTCGCCGAGCCCGTGGACGAGGGGACGGTCCGCGCCGCCTTCGACGACCTCAAGCTCGGCGAGACCAAGGTGCAGCAATTCGGCTCGCCCCAGGACCTCCTGGTCCGGCTGCAGCGCCAGCCCGAGGGGACAGACGTACGGCCGGCGATCCAGTCCATGCTGGCGGCGAAATTCCCGGGGAGCGAGATCCGGCGCCTCGACCTCGTGGGCGCACGCGTGAGCGGCGAGCTCTTCCGCACCGGCCTCCTCGCGGTCGGCCTCTCCTTCCTGGGCGTTCTCGTCTACATCTGGTTCCGCTTCGACTGGCAATTCGGCGTCGGCGTCGTCGGCACGCTCCTTCTGGACATCACCAAGACCATCGGCTTCTTCGCGGTGACGCGCATCCAGTTCGACCTCAACTCGGTCGCGGCGATCATGCTGCTGATCGGCTACTCCGTCACCGACAAGATCGTGGTCTACGACCGCATCCGCGAGAACCTGCGCAAGGACAAGTCGACGCCGCTCAGGGAGCTCATCGACAAGAGCATCAACCAGACGCTGGGCCGCACGGTCGCGACCTCCATGACGGTGCTGCTCTCGATCGTGCCGCTCGCGGTGATCGGCGGCACGGAGATCAGGGGCTTCGCGCTCGCGATCATCTTCGGCATCGTCGTCGGCACCTCCTCCTCGATCTTCATTGCCTCGCCGATCCTGCTCTTCCTCGGCCAGAAGCGGCTGCGGCCGGCGCTGCATGCGGCGCCCGCCAAGCGCGCGAAATCCTCCGGGCTCGACTCCGCGGGAGCCGGCGCCCCTCGATGAACCTCCTCGAGGAGATCGTCGCGGCCGGGCTTCTCGGGCTCGCGACCACCTCCTCCGCACTCGGCGGCGCCGCGATCGGGCTCTACGTGCCGATGTCGAAGCGCCTCCTCGCGGCCATTCTCGCCTTCGCCGCGGGGGCGCTCATCAGCGCGCTCGCGATCGAGTTCGCCTTCGAGGGCGCGCTCACCATGCACCTGCACGGCTACGGCCCGCTCGGCTCCTGGGCCTTCATCGGCGGCGGCTTCGCGATCGGCGCGGGCTTCTACTATTCGGCCGCGCTCTATCTCGAGCAGCGCGGCGCCGCCGTGCGCTACCAGACTCGCTTTCGCGAATATGCCCAGGGCCGGAAGCAGCAGGAAAGCAAGGCGCTGATAGCCCTTCTCGCGAAATCCGCGCTGCTGCGGCATCTCCCGGCCGCGGAGATCGAGCGGTTATTGCGCTGTGTGCGCGAGCGCCATCTCGCCGCGGACGAGCTGCTCTTCCGCGCGGGCGAGCCCGGCGACGCGCTCTATATCGTCGCGCGCGGCAAGGTGCGGGTGCTCGCGGGCGATGCACCCGGCGAGGATCGCCTCCTTGCGGAGCTCGGCGAGGGGCAGGCCGTCGGCGAGATGGCGCTCTTGAGCGGGGGCGCCCGCACTGCATCCGTCCGTGCGGTCGAGGAGACCGACCTTCTCCGGATCGACAAGGCGGATTTCTCAGCGCTCATCGCCGCGGATCCCCGGATGGCGGAAGCCGTCGATCGCCTGAGTCACGCGCGCGCGGTCAGCAACCTCAGCGCCGGCGGCACCAATGCCGCGACCTGGGCCAAGATCGCCAGCAGCAGCCTCGATCACCTGAGCCGCCAGGACGCGAGCCGCTTGCTCGCGGAAGCGAGCAGCGGCGCGGGCCTTGCGATCGTGCTCGGCAACGTCCTCGATACCATCCCCGGCTGCCTCGTCATCGGCGCCAAGTTCGACGGCGTGCAGAACTTCGCGCTCACGCTGATGATCGGCATGTTCCTGGGCGGCATTCCCGAGGCGGCCGCGAGCGCCGCGATGCTGCGCAAGGCGGGCTTCGGCCAACGCGCGGTCTTCGGGCTCTGGTCGACTGTGCTCGTCGCGGGCGTGGTCGCGGCCGTCGCGGGCAAGGTGCTGATCGCGAGCTCGGACTCGCCCACCGCGATCTTCTCCCAGGCGGTCGCGGGCGGCGCCGTCCTCGCCCTCGTCGCCCATGCCATGATCCCGGAATCGATCGACGAGGGCGGTTCGCTCGTGGTCCTGCCGACCGTCGGCGGCTTTCTTTTCGCGCTCTATCTGGCACTTGCCGAAGCCTTCGTCTGATCCTGCGGAATTTATGAATTTGCCGCGGAATCCCTGAGTTCCAGGTATCGATTTGTTAACCCGGCCGGCGCGAGCATTCGCCATGGCCGCAATCGAGCAGGACCGCATTCCGGACCGGCATCCCTCCGCCGGTCACGCCCCCGCCGCGCCGCAGTGGTCGGGCTTCCTCCACCGCATCGTCGGCTCCCCCCGCGGCCTCGCGGGAGAGGGCGGCGACATCTACCGCATCGACCGCACCGAGGACGCGCTTTGGACCGTGACCCGTCCCGGCGCCACGCTGGAGCACGGCTTCGACGATCTCGCCGCCGCCGTCTCCTTCATCCGCCACGAGAGCGCGGGCAAGTCCGCGACGGTCGAGCTCCGGATCGGCGGCGTCTACGCCGTCGCATACCTACGCCCCGGCGACGCGCACTCGCTCTTCGGCGAAGCCGCCTGAGCGGAGCGTCGCTCTAGAAAAAGAGCTGATCCGTCTCGATCCCGAAGAGGATCTTCCCATAGGTCTCGAAGTGCGCGCGGCGGCCCTGCACCTGCTGGGCGACGGTGTTGATGTCGCGGAAGCGGCGCTCGAAGGCGTTGCTCGCGAAGATCGCGGTGGCGCCCGCTGCGTGATAGGCCCAATCCGCGACGGACTTCGCGCGCTGGATCGTGTGCGTCGAGGCGATGCGGATCGCAAGGCGCTGGTCGAGGGTGAGCGCATTGCTGCGCTCGACCGCACGCCAGACCTCCGCGAGCGTCCCCATGATGTACATGCGGGCCGCGCGCAGCTCCGCCTCGGCCTCACCGACCTCGAGCTGCACCGATCCGCTCTGCGCGAGCGAATGCTTGAAGCCCCGCGGCGTCTTCTCTTTGGCGAGCGCCACGAGAGCGTCGAGCAGGCTCCGCGCGATGCCCAGCGCCACGCAGGCGAAGCCGCAGGAGAAGAGGCTGTTCGTGCTCATCGCATAGAGCACGCCGCGATAGCGCCGCTCCGACTGATCGTCGCGCGCGACGGAATAGGCCCGGGGCACGAAGAGGTCCGAGATCGAATAGGCGTCGCTGCCGGTGCCGCGGAGCCCGATCACGTCCCAGATGTCCTTGAGCGGCGCCTTCTCCGCCGGGAGCAGCAGCGTCCGCATCTCGATCGCGCCGTCCTCGCCGCGGCGCGGCGCGCCGTCATCGCCCACGATCTGCGAGAGCGCGCCGAGCCAAGTCGCGTGCCGTCCGCCGCTCGCGAAGGAGAAATTGCCGGTCGCGCGATAGCCGCCCTCGACCTCGACCGCCCTGGCGCCCGCGCCGGGACCCCAGGCGAGGACGGCGCGGGGATCGCGGCCAAAAATGTCCTCCGCCACCTCCCGCGCGAGAAACGCCGCCACCATCGAGGCGACGTTGTTCTGGCAGAGGACCCAGGCGGTACTCGCGTCGACCTTGGCGACGGCCTCGATCGCCGAGACGAAGGTCAGGGGATCGGTCTCCTCGCCCTTGAAGGGGCGCGGCAGCAGCATCCGGTAAAGGCGCGCCTCGTGGAGCGCCGTCACCAGGGCAGGCGGGAGCTTTCGCTCCGCCTCGATCTCGTCCGCCGCGGCCGCGATTTGCGGCAGCAGCGCCGCGACGCGCTCGGGGATGGCCGCCGCGGAGCCGGCGGGTGCGGCGCGATCGCTCTCGGGCGGTGCGGTCATGCCTGCGGCCACTCGCCATAGGCCATCGCCCAAGGCCATACCTCGTGCCCCGGCGCGAAGGCGCGATTGGTCTGCGCGGGGTTCCGGTTCACCAGGGGACGTGCATAGAGCGGGTGGCGCATGCTGCGGATCTCATGCTCGATCTCGAAGAGCTGCTTGCCGGTCGCGAGATCGACGATGCTCTGGAAGCGGTATTGATGCTGGTCGCTCTCCTCCGTGATGAGGCCGCGCTCCAGGAGCCGGCGGTGCGGGCCGGAGAAATCCGCGATGTAGATCTGGATGTGATGGCCGTCATAAGGCGGCGGCGGCCGGTCGGTCTCGCGGAAGACGAGGTCCTGATCGGGACCGACGGAGACGCGGGCGTGCGGCCCCAGCTCGTCCTCCGCGACCGCCGCCGTGGCGTCGAGGATCTCGCGATAGAAGCGCACGATCCCCGCGACGGTCCCCGGCGCCACCTCGAACTCGACATAGGGCATGCCGAGCGAGATTCGGCCGAAGCGCGGCTCGGGCTCGTGGCAGCGGATGCGGTTCCCCCAGGGCGAGGTCACGTCGACCCAGGCATTGTGCTCGCGGAACTCGAAGCGCGTGCCCGCGAGCGGCTTGCTCACGCGCTTCAGGCGTTCGAGCAACGCCTCCCGGCTCGGCAAAACCAGCCCCACCCGCCCGCGCAAGATCTGCGCCTGACCCGTCGGCAGATGGAATTGGCTGCGGCCGATGTTCACCCACATGTTGTCGGTGCTGGTCATCAGGAAGGGATCGCGCGTGAGGCCAAGCCCCGTCACGTAGAACATGGTCGAGAGCTGCTGGTCCGGGATCAGGACGTTGACGTGCTCGAGTCCGACGACATTGCCGAGGTCCTCGGCGGCACGGTCGTAGCGTTGCTGCATGGGGGTCTCCCTCTCGCGATCTGCTTTTCTATCTTAGTGCGGCTTTGCGGGCCTGAGAACCGCTGCCCCCGCGAATTGCACGGCCGTTCCCAGAAGCACCGGCAGGAAGGCCGAAGCACTGCTCCCGGTTGCATCCCAGATCACGCCGCTGAGGAGCGGGAGGGTGAAAGCTAGCAGGTAACCCACGAAAAGCATGCCGGCGGCCAGGCGAGGGACGTCGCCGGGCTCGGCGACGAGCGGTGGCAGCGCCAGCGTGAGGATCAGCGAGAATGCCGCGGCGAGCCCGAAGGCGCCCGCACCGGCTACCTCTGCCAGGGGTGTACCGATCGCAAATATTACCGATGCCGCGACGCAGCATATGCCCCCGGTGATCAGCGGCATCCTCTTGCCGGTGAGGCGCTTTGCGAAAAGTAGGATCAGCAGCGACGACGGGAGCTGGCCCACGTTGAGCGCGGTGAGGCAGGGCCCGATCAAATCCGTGGCACCCTTCCCGTGCAGGAAATCCGGAATGAACGCGTTGGCGCCGAAATAGACCGTCGAGCCGCCGCCGATGAGAAGGCCCAGTCCCCAGGTGCTGCGGCTCCCGAGGTCGGGCCACCAGAGCCTTCCTGGTCTTGCCGGGAGCTCCGCGCGATGGCGTGTCGCCGCCGCGAGGAGCGCCGCGCTCACCAGCACCGGCACGGACCAGAGCGCGAAGGCGAGCGCCCAGCTGCCGCCCGCGAGCGGCAGGACCACCGGGAGCGTGAGCGCGGCCGCGAGCGCCTCGCCGATCAGGAGGCCGTTGGCATAGACGGCGGTCGCGAGGCCCGCGGCGTTCCGGAACCAGTCGCTCACCAGCGAGGGCAGCGCCGGCTGCATGATCGCGATCCCCGCGCCCATCGCGAAGGTCATTGCGAAGAGCATCGGCGTCGAGGGGCCGATGCCCCGGAACGCTCCGCCCAGCGCCGTCAGCACGAGGCCCGCGACGAGCGCGCGGCGCGCCCCGATGCGCGCGATCAAGAGGGAGCTCGGAAGTGCCACCATGCTGAAGATCAAGATCGGTAGCCCCGTGAGCGCGGCCACGGCCTTCTCGCTGAGCTCGAGGTCGCGGTGGAGGAGCGGCAGCACCGGCGGCAGCGCGAGGATCGTGAGCCGCAGGTCGATGCCCGCGAGCCACAGCAAGAAGAGGCGCCAGAGATCGCGGCGTTCCACCACCTCAGGCGCCCAGGAGCTGGCCGCCGTCGACCGAGATCGTCTGCCCCGTGACCCAGCCCGCGAGCGGCGAGGCCAGGAACAGCACCACGCTCGCGATCTCCTCGGGCCTCCCCATGCGTCCGAAGGGAATGCCGCGGAAGGTGCGGTCGTAGAGCGTGGGGTTCTCGGTCTTGCGCCGGTCCCAGACGCCGCCCGGAAACTCGATCGAGCCCGGCGCCACGCAGTTGACGCGCACGCCCTTCCGCGCGAGCTGCGCGGCCTGCGTCGTCGTGTACTGCACGAGCGCCGCCTTGACGGCTCCATAGGGCGCGCTCCGAGCGGAGGGCCGGTAGGCCGCGATCGACGAGATGTTGACGATGCTGCCCTTGGACTTCTCGATGTGCGGCAGCGCCGCGTGCGAGGCCCGCACCGTCCCCAGGAGATCGACGTTGACGCTCGCGGCCCAACCGGCCTCGTCGTCGCTCTGCCCGAAGCCCGAGGCGTTGTTGACGAGGACGTCGATGCCGCCGAGCGCCGCGGCCGCTTCTTCGACGTACCGCTCGATCGCTGCGGCGTCGCCGAGATCGCAGCTCATGGCGTGGACGCCCCCGCCGTGCCGTTTCAGCTCGACCTTCGCGGCGGCGAGCGCATCGGCCCCGCGCGCGCAGATCGAGACCGCGGCACCGGCCTCGGCGAAGCCGAGCGCGATCGCCTTCCCGATCCCCCGGCTCCCGCCGGCAACGATGACGCGCTTGCCCCTGAAATCGAATGTCATGCTGCCTCCGGAGGTTTCGTGGCGAACGATTGGGAATGAGTCCCCAGCGGGACGGAAGGGCGCATCCAGCGCGTGGGCGTCTCCGACATTTGCGCTGCATGGCGTACGGCAGTAAGGCGGCCGAAACCGGATGCGGACTCCTCGAGCAGATCGAGCACGTCGTCGAGGTGCGGATCGGCGCAGGAGAGGCCGTTGGGGATGCGGCCGAGGCCGCGGATCCAGCGCCCGGCCTGCGCGAGCGAGACACGGACGTGCCAGCTCCCGCCCTCGGTCGCGCGGCGAGCGAGGGCGGTCATGACGCCGAAGGCCATGAGGTATCCCGCGGAGTGGTCGAGCGCCTGGCACGGCAGCACCTTGGGCTGGGCGATGCCGGCGGCCTCCGCCTCGGCCGCGTTGAAGCCGCTCGCGGTCTGCACGAGGGAGTCGAAGCCGCGCCGTCCCGCCCACGGCCCCTCGTGACCGTAGGCGCTGAGCGAGACGTAGACGATGCCCGGCCGCCGTCGTGCTGCCTGCTCGGGCCCAAAGCCGAGTGTCGCGATGGCGCCGGGGCGGTAGCCCTGCACGAAGACGTCGGCTTCGTCGAGAAGCGCTCCCAGGCGCTCTCGCCCCGCGGGATCGCGCAGGTCGATCGAGGTCGAGAGCTTGCCGCGGCCGGTGTCGATCACCAGCGGCGGGATCGACGGCAGATGCGCGGCCGTCACCAGCAGCACCTCGGCGCCGTGCGCCGCGAGCGTCCGGCCGCAGACGGGGCCGGCGATCACGCGCGTGAGATCGAGGACGCGGATGCCGCCGAGCGGGCGATCCGCCCGCGGCAAGGGAAGGGGCGGGGCATCGCCGATGCGCTCGATCGTGAGCGCCGGCAGCGCCGCCACGGCACGCCCCTGCGAGTGAGCGTCCCACTGCGCGAAGCTGCGCATCGCCGTCGCGACGAGCCCCGCTTCCGCCGCCGCAGTCTCGAGAGCGACCGCCTCCCAGCCCGCAAGCGCACGCTCCACCGCGGCGCGGTCGTGCCGGCAGCGCAGGAGCTTCAGCATGCCGTCGCGGTGATGCGGGAAATTCGTGTGCAGGCGCACCCAGCCGCCGTCGCCGCAGCGATAGGCGCCGGCGATCTTGTCCCAGGGCTCCGGCAACGGTGTGCCGTCGACGCGGAGATAGCGCTCGCTGCGGAATTCGACTGCGGCGTGGCGCATGTCGACCGCAACGCGCTGCAGCCGCCCCGTGCGCAGGCGCCAGAGCTCCGCCGCCGCGAGCGCTGCCGCCGCGATGCTCGCCTGCGCCGCCGTCCCCACCGCGAAGGAGGACGGCAATACCGGCTCCGAGCCCGTGAGCTCGACGGTCTCCAGCGCGGACTCGGGTCGACCCGCACCGCGCCAAAGCGCGGCG
Source organism: Allostellaceae bacterium (assembly GCA_035541215.1). GTDB lineage: Bacteria > Pseudomonadota > Alphaproteobacteria > ATCC43930 > CGMCC-115725 > DASZHJ01. The sequence continues at coordinate 17,201 of DATKNV010000003.1, forward strand.
AGGGCATTGATGGGCTGCATGGATGAGCTCGCGTCTCGGCCGAATCGGCTTGCGCCGTTATTGCAGCTTCCGCGCGAAGAGCCAAGTGGAGAAGCTCAGCGTCAGCACGCCGATCAGGGCCATGGGCCAGAGCTGCTGGAGCGCCAGCGGCCACGGGATGTCCTGGAGAAAAACGCCGCGGGTGAGCACGAGCATGTAGCGGATCGGGTCGATGAGGGTAACCCACTGGCACCACTCCGGCATGTTCGCGATGGGAGTGGCGAAGCCCGAGAGGATGATCGCGGGCACGTTGAACATGAAGACGCCGAGGATCGCCTGCTGCTGGGTCTTGACGATCGAGGAGATCACGAGGCCGACGCCGATGGTGGAGAGGACGAAGACGGCGATGCCCAGATGGAACAGAAGGATGTTTCCCAGAAAGGGCACGCCGTAGAACCAAACCGCGAGGGCGGCGATGGCGTTCGCCTCGACGAACCCGATGATCAGCGCGGGCACGGTCTTACCGACGGCGATCTCGAGGGGCCGGAGCGGCGTCACCAGAAGCTGCTCGAAGGTGCCGAGCTCGCGCTCGCGCGCGACGGAGAGTGCGGTGATCATCAAGGTCGCGATCGCCGTCAGCAGCGCGGCAAGACCCGGCAGGATGAACCATTTGCTCTCGTAGTTCGGATTGAACCAGGCGCGCATTTCCATGCTCACTTGGCCCGCAAGTCCCGTCGATCGCAGGCGCTCGAGATCGTATCGCGCCACGATCTCCGCCGCGTAGTTCTGCACGATGAGCGCGGTATTGGAGCGGCGTCCATCCAGCAGGAGCTGCACCGCGGTGGGCCGTCCGGCATGTACGTCGGCGGAAAAGGTCTGGCCGATGTGCAGCACGGCCTTGACGCGCTCGGCCGAGATCGCCTCGGCCGCCTCGCGGGGATTGTCGTAGCTGCCGGCGAGGCGGAAGGCGGGGGAGCCCTCGAACCGGCTCAGGAGCTCCGTCGCCGCGAGCGCCCGGTCCTCGCTCCAGACGCCGAGCGACACCTGTGTCACCTCGAAAGTCGCGGCCTGCGCGAAGAGCACCGCCTGGATGAGCGGCGGCACGATCACGATGTAGCGGCTCTTCGGGTCCTTCCAGATGGCCCGGAATTCCTTGAGGATGAGCGCGAGAATGCGGCGCCACATCGCCTCTACTCCAAGCTCCGCCGCGTGCGCAGCAGCGCCGCGCCGAGGAAGAGGACGGCGAAGCCGCAGAGCGCGCCGAGGCACGGCAGCAGGATCGGCCAGACCGTCCCCGCTAGGAACAGCGTCTGCAGGCTCGAGACGTAGTAGCGGGCGGCGATGAGGTGGGTGAGCCACTGCAGCCAGCGCGGCATGCTGTCGATGTCGAAGATCAGGCCGGAAAGGATCATCGCGGGCATGTAAGTCGCGATGAAAGAGGCCTGCGCCGCCACGAACTGGTTGCGCGCGGCGGTGGAGATGAGGAGCCCCATGCCGAGCGCCACCACCAGGAAGACCGACGAGATCAGCACCAGCACCGGGAGCGAGCCGCGGAACGGCACCTGGAAAATGAAGACGCCGACGGAAACCGCGAGCGCGAGCCCGCCCAATCCGAGGACGAAATTGGCGACGAGCTTGCTCAGAAGGATCTCCCACATGCTCGCGGGCGACACCATCAGCGCCTCCATCGTGCCGCGCTCCCATTCGCGGGCGACGACGAGTGCGGTGAGGAGCGCGCCGATCAAGGTCATGATGAGCGCGATGAGGCCCGGCACGATGAAGTCGGTGCTGCGGATCTCCGGGTTGAACCAGTACCGGCTCTCGAGCGAGACGAGGCCCGCGGGCAGGCTCGCGCGCTCCGAGAGCCGGCCGAGCGCCCAAATGACGGCCGCACCCTGAGCATAGCCCCCGACGATGCGGGCGTTGTTGGCGTCGACGCCGTTGACGATCACCTGGATCGCGGGCGAGGGACCCGTCCCGGAGAGCCGGCGCGAGAAGTCGCCGCGGAGCACGGCATAGCCGTCGATGTCGCCCCGCATGAGCGCCCTCTCCGCCTCGCGCGTGTCGAGATAGAGCGTGGGCTTGAAATAGGGCGAGCTCACGAAGGCCTGGTAGAAGCCGGCGGATTCGACGGTGCGGCTCTCGTCGACCACGCCGAAGGCGACGTTCTTGGCGTCGAGCGAGATGCCGTAGCCGTTGAGGAACAGCAGCACCACCGGCATCACCAGGGCGATCACGATCGAGGACGGATCGCGCCGGATCTGCAGGAATTCCTTGCGCAGAAGCCCGAGCGCGCGGACCCGCGAGAAGCGCCCGCGCCTCATTGCGGATGGTCCCGATCGTGATTCTCGATGAGCGCCACGAAGGCGTCCTCGAGCGTCGGCTCCGGAAGCTCCGCGGTCGCGAAACGCCGCTTCAGCGCATCGGGGGTCCCGGTCGCGATGAGGGAGCCGCGATAGGCGATCGCGAGCCGGTCGCAGAACTCGGCCTCCTCCATGAAATGCGAGGTCACGAGCACGGTGACGCCGGACTCCGCGAGCGAGCCGATGCGCGACCAGAACTCGCGCCGCATCAGCGGATCGACGCCGGAGGTGGGCTCGTCGAGGAAGAGGATGCGCGGCTCGTGCAGCAAGGCGCAGGCGAGCGCCAGGCGCTGCTTGAAGCCCAGCGGCAGCGCGCCTGCGACCGCCTCCGAGGCGGCCCGGAGCTCGAAGCTCGCGAGCGCCCAGTCGATGCGCTCGCGCCGCCGGCCCGGCCCGAGGCCGTAGACCCCGCTGAAAAACTCGAGATTGTCGCGGACCGAGAGATCGCCATAGAGCGAGAAGCGCTGCGACATGTAGCCGATGCGCTCACGGGCGGCGGCGCGCGCGGTGCCGAGGTCGACGCCCGCGACCCGCGCGGTCCCGTCGCTCGGCGCGAGCAAGCCGCAGAGCATGCGGAAGATCGTGGACTTGCCGGCGCCGTTGGGTCCCAGGAGGCCGAAGACCTCGCCGGATGCGACCGTGAAGCTCACGCGATCGACCGCGCGGAAGGCGCCGAAGTCGCGCGTGAGCTCGCGCGCCTCGATCGCGGGTCCGTCCGCGCGGGGCGGGGGAGGCGGGTCCGCCGCGGGCAGCGGCGGACGTCGCGCCGCATCGGCCTGCAGCAGGCTCACGAAGGCGTCCTCGAAGCGCGGCCGCACCGGCCTGAGCCGTCCGCCCGCGGCGCGCGCGACCGCTTCGGCGTCGCTGGCCGTGCAGCCCTCGCGCAGCACGAGGCGCACGCCCTCGCCCTGGATCGTCGCGTCGATGACCGCGGAATGCGCGGCCGCGAGACGCTGCGCCGGGCGCTTGGTGGCTCCGGGGAGGTCGAGCACGAAGGTGCGCTCGCGCAGCGCATCGGTGAAGCTCGCCGGCGGACCCGCCGCCAGCAGTCGGCCGCGATCGAGGAGAAGGATGGTGTTGCAGCGCTCGGCCTCGTCGAGATAGGCGGTGCTCCAGACGACCGCGACGCCCTCGCCCGCCATGGTCTCGACCATGCGCCAGAGCTCACGGCGCGAGACCGGATCGACGCCGGCGCTGGGCTCGTCGAGGAGCAGCAGCTTCGGCCGCGCGAGGAGGGCGCAGGCGAGGCCCAGCTTCTGCTTCATTCCGCCGGAGAGATTGCCTGCGAGCCGCGCCGTGAACGGCGCGAGCCCGGTGAAGGCGAGAAGGGCGGGAAATCGCTCGCGGCGGGCCGCTTCGTCGAGCGCGTGGAGATCGGCGTAGAGGCGGAGATTCTCGCCGACCGTCAAATCCTCATAGAGGCCGAAGCGCTGCGGCATGTAGCCGAGATCGCCGCGGATCGCCGCCACGTGCAGGCTGTCGCGGCCGAGCACGGTGACGGTGCCGGCATCGGGTGTGAGCAGTCCAGCGACGAGGCGCAAGAGCGTGGTCTTCCCGGCGCCGTCGGGACCGACGAGTCCGGTGATGCCGCTCGTTCCGATCCGCGCGGAGAGCGCATCGAGCGCCGTCGTCTCGCCTGCGGCGCCGCGGAAGCGCTTGCTGACGCCGTCTAGTGCGACCGCCGCCTCCGGCATCGTCTCAGCCCCCGAGCGGGACGTGCACGGTGACGGGCATGCCTTGGCGCAGGCGGTCGTCGGGGGTCTTGATGAAGATGCGGAGGCGATAGACGAGCTGCGTGCGCAGCTCCGGCGTCTCCACCGTCTTCGGCGTGAACTCCGCGGTCGGCGAGATGAACCCGACCCAGCCCTCGTAGGCGCGCGTCGCGTCCGTGTCGGTGGTGACGGTGACGGTCTGCCCGGGCTTGACGTTGCCGAGGTCGGGCTCGGGCACGTAGCTGCGCACCCAGATCTTGTCCGTGAGCGTCACGGTATAGATGGGATTGGTGGGGCCGACGATGCTGCCGGCCTCGCGGATGCGGCTGAGGACGACCCCGTCGGAGGGTGCCGCGAGCACCGTATCATCGAGCCTTCGCCTCGCGAGCGAGAGCGTCGCCTCGTCGGCGCTGAGCTGCGCCTTGGCCTGGTCGATGTCCTCTTGGCGGGGCCCGAGTACGGTCAGCGCCAGGACCTTCTCCGAGACGCCGAGACGCGCGCGCGCGGTGTCGAGCGCCGCCCTCGCGTCGTCGACGGATTGCAGCGTGGTGCTGCGGGTCTTGAGGAGCTCGCTGCGGCGGTCGAAGATGAGCTGCGCGTCGACGACCGTCGCGCGGTCGGCCTCGACTTGCGCCCGATCGCGGTCGATCTCCTCGGGCCGGCTGCCCGCAACGAGCTTCGCGACCAGCGCCCGCTGCGCCTCGACCCGCGCTTCGGCGAGCGTCACCAGATCCTGATATGTGGAGGGATCGAGGCGCGCGAGGACCTCGCCGGCCTGCACCCGGTCGCCTTCCTCCTTGGTGAGCTCCGCGAGCCTCCCCGCGGACTCGAAGGCGAGATCGACCTGGCGGATGTCGATATTGCCGTAGAGCGTGAGCTCGGTCCGCGCCGGCGTCTGCCAGGAGCGATAGGCGAGCACTCCGCCGCCCGCGAGGATCACGATCGCCGCCGCCGCGAGCTTGCGCCAGGTCCTGCCCATGCCGTCACTCCGGAGCACGTTGCCGCGCAATGGTTTGGTGGGCATTGACCTGAGTCAAGGTGGCGCGAGGCCGGCCGGCGCATACATCCTTTGGGGGCGTCTGCTCCCGCAGCAAGGAGTCATGCCATGGACACCGGGCCGCTCTCGAAATCGGAGGCGCCGCCGAAGGACATCAAGGTCGCGGCGCCGCTCGCGGAGCCCGAGCCCTTCGACGCCGACGTCGCGCGCACCGAGACGGTCGACCGGCTGATGCATGCGACCCAGGCGCGCTTCACGCAGTCGATCGCGCCGGCGGCGCTGCAGATGGCGTTCACGGACTGGGCGATGCATCTCGCGAACGCGCCGGGGAAGCAGCAGGGGCTCCTCGAGAAGGCCGCGCGCAAGTGGGTGCGGCTCATGCTCTACATGGCGCGCCGCGCCCGCAATCAAGAATGCCCGAATTGCATCGAGCCGCTGCCGCAGGACCGCCGCTTCATCCATCCGGCCTGGCAGCAGCCTCCCTTCGACGCGATCTATCAGGGGTTCCTGCTGTGGCAGCAGTGGTGGTGGAACGCCACCACCGGCGTCCGCGGGGTGAGCCGCGCCGACGAGCGCATCGTCGAGTTCACGATGCGCCAGCTCCTGGACCTGATCTCGCCCTCGAATTTTCCCTGGACCAATCCGGAGATCATCGAGAAGACGCGGGCCGAGGGAGGGCAGAATTTCCTGCACGGCTTCCTCAATTTCATCGAGGACTGGGAGCGCGCCGTCGCCGGCCGCCGCCCTGTCGGCACCGAGGAGTTCGTGCCCGGCAGAAACGTCGCGGTGACTCCGGGCAAGGTGGTCTTCCGCAACGAGCTCATGGAGCTGATCCAGTATTCGCCGGCGACCCCAACCGTACGGCCCGAGCCCGTGCTGATCGTACCGGCCTGGATCATGAAGTACTACATCCTCGATCTCTCGCCGGGTAACTCGCTGGTGCGGCATCTCGTCGGGAGCGGCTACACCGTCTTCATGATCTCCTGGCGCAATCCCACCGCGGCGCAACGCGAGATCGGGCTCGACGACTACGGGCATCTCGGCATGGATGCCGCGCTCGCCGCGATCGGCGCGATCCGCCCGGGCACGAAGATACATGTTTGCGGCTATTGCCTGGGCGGGACCTTGGCCGCGGCCGCAGCGGCGCGCATGGCGCGTGACCGCGACGACCGGCTCAAGAGCATCACGCTGCTCGCGGCGCAGACCGACTTCACGGAAGCCGGCGAGCTCATGCTCTTCATCAACGAAAGCCAAGTGGCCTATCTCGAGGACATGATGTGGGAGCAAGGCTATCTCGACACGCGCCAGATGGCCGGCACCTTCCAGCTCCTGCGCTCGAACGACCTCGTGTGGTCGCGCATGGTGCGCGAGTACATGCTGGGCGAGCGCCCGCCCATGACGGACCTCATGGCCTGGAATGCGGATGCGACGCGGCTTCCCTACCGCATGCATTCGGAATACCTGCGCCGCCTCTTCCTCCAGAACGATCTCGCGGAAGGACGCTACGAGGCGGAGGGGCGGCCCATCGCGCTCACGGACATCCGCGCACCCATCTTCGCGGTGGGGACCGAGACCGATCACGTGGCACCCTGGCGCTCCGTCCACAAGATCCATTTGCTCACGGATACCGAGGTGACCTTCGTGCTCACGACGGGCGGACACAATGCGGGGATCGTGAGCGAGCCCGGCCACGCTCATCGCTCCTTCCGCATCGCCACGCGTGCGCACGAGGGGCGCTATCTCGATCCCGACACCTGGTTCGCGAGCGCGGAGCAACGCGCGGGATCTTGGTGGCCGGCCTGGCTCGCATGGCTCGATCGCCGCTCGGGCGCGCCGGAGCCGCCGCCCGCGCTGGGCGCGCCGGAGAAGGGTTTGCCCGTGCTCGCGGACGCGCCCGGGCGCTACGTGCTCGAGCCCTGAAAGCAGCGCACAACTATCCACATTTTTCCCACAAGTTTCTGGCCGTGCGCCGCAGATTCGAATTGCAGTGCGCTTCGACACGGCGCTAGCCTTTCAGTGTCGGGACCGGCAGGCCTCACGGGGCTCAAGGAACCGGCAAAGGGCGAGAGCCCTTCGGCTCCACTCGTCATGGAGATGGCCAGAGTGGTGACTGGCCAGAAAGGGGATGACACCTCGATAATCACTCCCAGCCTGGACGCGGTCTCTGTGCGGCGAAATGCTTCCTCGTAAGGGTTGCACTATCCGTATACGCCGGGTGGTCTGCGGTCGTGAGGTTGCAGGCTGAACAGGTCGGTGGTTCGGTACCGTCAAGTGGTCCTGGCTAGTCCCGGTAGCCCCGGATAGGAGGACGCTCCGAATCTAGCCATCCGCTCCGAACGCCTGAGACACGCCCGATTAGGAGCAATCCTTCTGCGAAGCGATCTCAGCCAAGGGCGAGACAGGGGAAACCCTCTCTCGCCCCTATGGCGTTTGGGGGTAAGAATGTTCGGGATGATCGATCGCCTTTTCGACCGGAGCCGCGACGCCGCGCTTCTCCTCGCGCGTCTTGCGCTCGCCGCGATCTTCATCCCCAGCGGGTTTTCGAAGCTCCTGCATCTCGAAACCTTCGCGCGAAGCCTCGCGGCGCGCGGTGTGCCCGGCGGCACGGCGATGGCGCTTCTCGCCGCCGGGGTCGAGTTCTTCGGCGGCCTCGCCGTTGCCCTCGGATTCCGCGTGCGTTGGAGCGCGTTGTTTCTGCTGGCATTCACGCTGGCCGCGGCCTTCGTCTCGCACCGGTTCTGGGAATTCGACGACGGCCAGCGCACGATGCAATACGTGCAATTCATGAAGAACCTCGCCATCGCCGGCGGCTTCCTCGCCCTCTCCGCCGCCGGGGCTGGGCGCTTTCGCATCGGCCGGTAGAGCCGGTTCGGCGGCCTCCGCGCCGGAGCATGCGCGGAGCGTCAGGGTGTATCCCCTCCAGGGCCCGTCATCGCCGGAGCGAGTGCGGTCGCGACGAAGGCGGCACGGTCGGTATCTTGCGCGAATACGCATTAGGCCGTGGACTTATTGGGACGAGGCCATCGCCGTATTGAGCGGAGCCGGATGGAGGCCAGGTCGCCCTTGGGGCGTCATCGTAGCGGCTTGCGAACCGACGACACTGGCCGATCTCATTGAGCATCGCCCTGAGGCAGGACCGGCTGGATCGGTCGAAAATGATCCCGAACGGACATGAGCCGAAGGGTAATGCATGTACCATTTCCCGCATTTGGATTGGCTCCAGCCGATCCCGGGGCGGAAAGATTTCTCGTGCTGCTGGCGCGTGGAAGACGGTGTCGAATGGGATCAAGCCAGCCTACCGCCTGCAGCCATGTGCTGATCCCATCGAACCTGCATGTCCGCGTGCTTCTTGATCAAGTCTTGGCGTGTCGCCTGCCATAAGCTCGCGGCACTCTCGTCGGCCACGACGTGCTCCAGGCCGGTGCGAATGCCCTCAACCGTTTTCGCGGCAACCTGCTGGGGTGAGGCTTTCGGACCGCTAGACAGCGCCGCTCCCATATCCGTGTCGATCAGGCCCGCATAGACCGCGATCACGCGGGTGCCTTGTCCCCTGAGCTGGATGCGGAGACCGTCGGTGATGGCAAGCGCCGCATGCTTGGTGGCGCAGTAGGTCGAATTGAAGGGATAAACGTACCAGCTCACAACCGAGAGCATGTTGACGAGTACGCCACCGCCGTTGCGTGCGAGTACCGGCGCGAACGACTTGGCCATCGCTAGCAGCCCGAACACGTTGACCTCCATCTCACGGCGCAGCACGTCCTCCGAATTCGCCGCGAGGACCGGCGTGCCGAACATGGCACCTGCATTGTTGATAAGGATGTCGACATCGGCGCAGGCCTCGGCCGCGGCCGAGACGTCGCGCGGCGAAGTCACATCGAGCCGAACCGGCGTGAGGCGGATGTCGCGAATCGTCGATGGATCGCGCGCACCGGCATAGACTTTTGCCGCACCGGCGTGGAGCAGCGCCTCGGCAAACGCGCGTCCGAGACCCCGATTGGCGCCGGTCACGAGCGCGGCTTTACCCCGGATATCCATGATCATCGAGTCATTGGCGAGGATGATCCGTTTTCGCGATAGGAGCAACAGCATGGCGTCGCGGGACCGCTTCGCTTGGGCAAGCCGAAGCGACGCTGGCGGCCAATGTCGCCTCATGGCGCGTCTTCGGCCTGCGGTGCTGACGCACCGATGTCCGTCAGCGAGGCCTAAGGGCGCCCGCGGGCTAAAGTTAATAATGCCGATGATTTTTCGAAAGCTTGCCGCGATAGTCGGCGAAATACACTGGAGACGGGACTATAGTTAGAGGGTGTTAAGGTGCTTCCCGAGAGCGTCCCGCCTTCTCGAAGCTTGCTGCCTCCTCACCTCTCATTCGATGGAGTCGACATGACGGCGATTACATTGAACGGCTGTGATGAAAAGACCCCACTCTCCGGCCATGATCGGATCAACGCTGCTCCGACAGCGCCAAGGCCTCTTGGATTGAGAATTCTGGAGTGCCTCGCGATCATCGCAGCGCCGTTGGCCATGGTCGCGTTCACCGTCACGGCTATGGTCCAGTTTGGCTGAGCGGCGATCACCGCGGCTTCGGTCTCGCCGTCTGCACGGCAACGCAAATGCCTCTTTCATGGTGAATTGAGATGCTCTTCTTTCTAAACCGGCTTCGCAGAGACAAAGCTGGCGCCACGGCAACCGAGTTGGGCTTCTTCGCCGCCGCTCTAGAGGTGGGTGTCTTCGTGGGCCTCAGAGCGCTGGGCGCCATCTAGAGCTCCGTGCTTCAAATCGCCGCGGCATCGGCGCAAGGCACCACTCGATAAGACGCAGCGCTCGCTGCGCCGCCGGCCATCGATGTAAGCGGGGCCACCGAGGGACCGCGGACGTTCTGCATAGCGGCGTGGAACGACGTCTTACGCCGAAAAATTCGATTCCCCAGCAGATCATTGCCATTGGCACTTCGCGTCACTTCGCTGCCGCGCAGCAATGGTCGCCATTGGAAACGAAGCGGACATCGAGCAGGACTCATCGAGCCGGATTTACGAGTGCACGGCCTAGTCCCCTACGCACGGAAAAGCCCGTACTATGGAGACCGGGCGGTCGTGGACCGTTTCCGATCTCGAACCAGGGGAGCATTCCGATGGATTCTTTCGATGCCGGCCTCAAGATGCGGATGAAGGTGCTGGGCGAGGCGCATGTGAAGCGCTCGCTCGGCGAGGTCGACGATTTCAATCGGGACCTGCAGCAGATCGTGACGGGCTTCGCCTGGGGTCAGATCTGGACGCGGCCGGGTCTCTCGCTGCGCGAGCGCAGCATCCTCAACCTCGGCATGCTCACGGCGCTCAACCGGCCGCACGAGTTCAAGGTCCATGTCCGCGGTGCGCTCAACAACGGCCTCACGCGCGACGAGATCCGCGAGGTGCTGATACAGACGGCGGTCTATTGCGGATTCCCCGCCGCGATCGAGGCCTTCCGCCTCGCGCGCGAGGTCTTCAAGGATATCGACGGCAAGGCCTGAGCCGCTCGACATGACGCAAGCAAGCGTTTCCGAAGCCCTGGCGTCGAGGATCGCCGCGGCCGATCCCGCGGCGCTGCCGGCGCGGGTGCGGGAGGTGGCGGAGGACCTCGTGCTCGACGTCGCCGGGCTCTGCATCGCCGCGCGCGAGACGGACTACGTCCGCGCTGCGCTCGCGACAGCGACCTCCGAGGGGCGCAGCACCGCGATCGGCCATGCCCGCCTCTTCGATTGCGCGACGAGCGCCCTCGTCAACGGCACCGCCGCGCACGGCGAGGATTTCGACGACACCTTCGAGGGCGGTCCGGTCCATGCGGGTGCGCCGGTGGTGCCGGCGGTGCTCGCGGCGGCGGAGGAATTCGGCCGCGACGGCGCCGCCGTCCTCAAGGGCATCGTCGTGGGCGTCGAGACCATCTGCCGCCTGAGCCTGGTGACGCCGAAGCTCGTGCACAAGGCGGGGTTTCATCCGACCGCGGTCTTCGGCACCATGGCCGCCGCCGCGGCGGTCGGCGCCACGCTCGGTCTCGACGCGCCGCGGATCGCGCACGCGCTGGGCATCGCCGGCAGCATGGCCGGCGGCATCATCGAGTACCTCGCGGACGGAGCCTGGACGAAGCGGCTCCATCCGGGCTGGGCGGCACAGTCCGGCATCCGCGCGGCGCTCTTGGCGCAGCACGGATTCGTCGGCCCCCGCACGGTCTTCGAGGGGACGCATGGGCTCTTCAAGGGCTTCGCGCACACGAGCGACGGCGACTGGGGAAAACTCCTCGATGGCTTCGGCACGAGCTGGGTCACCGAGACGCTCGCCTTCAAGCCCTTCGCCTGCGGGACCATGACTCATCCCTACATCGATTGCGCGATCCGCCTCGCGAGGCGAGGGATTCCGGCAGAAGCGATCGAGTCCATTACCTGCGAGGTCGCGGAGGGGACCGTGCACCGGCTCTGGGAGCCGCTCGCCGCAAAGCACGCGCCGCCCAATGCCTACGCGGCCAAGTTCAGCACGCCCTTTTGCATCGCCGCGGGGTTCATCCTGGGGGACGCGGGTCTCGCGGCCTTCACGGAGGAGACCGCGCGCGACCCGCGCCTCCGCGGGCTCGCGGCCAAGGTGCGCTACGAGATCGATCCCGCGAATCCCTATCCCCGGGAGTTCACGGGCCACATCCGCGCGCGGCTCGAGAGCGGCGAGACGGTGGAGGAGCGCCAGCCGCATCTCCGCGGCGGCGCGCACGAGCCGCTCTCGCGCGCTGCAGTCGAGGCCAAGTTCTTCGCCAATGCCGCCTTTGGCGGCTGGACACGCGCGCAGGCCGAGGCGGCACGGGAGCGCTTGCGCGCGCTATTCTTGGGACCGATCGATCTCACGGCCCTCCGCGGCTGAGGATTGAGCCGCAATTATTGGGTAGATGCGCCAATCCCGGAGGCGCATTCTCGGCCCATGACGCGCGCCAAATCGAAAGGCAATGGACTGATCGCCGATCGCATCGTGGCCGTGGATTGGCCCGCGGCGGAGGCGTCGCTCGACCGCCTGGGCTACGCGCCGCTGCCGAGACTGCTGACCCCCGCCGAGTGCGCCGCGCTATCGTCGCTCTATGACGACGAGACGCGGTTCCGCAGCCGCGTGGTCATGCGGCGGCACAATTTCGGCGAGGGCGAATACAAATACCTGCGCTATCCGCTGCCGCCCGAAGTCGAGGCTTTGCGCCAAGCGTGCTATCCCCGTCTGGCGCCGATCGCCAACCGCTGGCGCGCGGCGCTCCGCGAGAGCGGAGGATTTCCGCCGGCGCTCGACGATTATCTCGCTGCCTGTCACGCGGCGGGGCAATCGCGGCCGACGCCGCTCCTCCTGTGCTACGAGGCCGGCGGCTACAATTGCCTGCACCAGGACCTTTACGGCGAGCTCGTGTTCCCGCTGCAGATGACGGTGCTGCTGAGCGCGCCGGGCCGCGACTTCTCCGGCGGCGAGTTCCTGCTGGTGGAGCAGCGGCCGCGCGCGCAGTCGAGGGGCGAGGTGGTGCCGCTCGGTCTCGGGGATGCCGTGATCTTCGCGGTGCGCCACCGCCCCGTCGAGGGAACGCGCGGGCACCATCGCGTCGCGCTCCGCCACGGCGTGAGCCGCATCCTCGCGGGCCGTCGCATGACGCTCGGGGTCATTTTTCACGACGCCGCCTGATCGCCGCACGCTATTGACCCCCGCGCAGCCCGGCGGTTAGATCGCCGGGCCTCGGCACAGGGAAGCGCATCTTGATGGCAGCGCCGATTTCCGCCTCGAAGGTCGCGAGCATCGATTGGCTCGCCGAGGCGGGCCCGGAGCCGATGCTGCTCCTCGCCCTGCAACAGCAATTCGATCAAACCCAGTGGTGGCCGCCGGAGCTGCTTCTGCGCCAGCAGTTTCGCCAGCTCGCGCGGCTCGTCGAGCACGCCTACCGAACGACGCCGCTCTATCGCGACAGGCTGGCCGCGGCCGGCTACCGGCCCGGCGATGCGATCACCGCGGAATTCTGGCGCCGCATCCCTCCGCTGAGGCGGCGCGAGGCACAGGAGGCCCAAGGGGCGCTCGTGAGCGACAGAATCCCGCCCGGACACGGATTCGTCGCCGAGGTCGCGACCTCGGGCTCGACGGGGCTGCCGGTGCGCGTAAAGAAGACGGCGCTGGTGCAGACGATGTGGAATGCGGTCGCGCTGCGCGAGTATCGCTGGAGCCGCTGCGATTTCGCGCAGCGCCTGGCGGTGATCCGCGGTCCCGACCGCGTGCGCGCCCCCTATCCCGCGGGTGTCGCCTTCCCCGACTGGGGCCCGCCGGCGACGTTTCTCTATCGCACCGGCCCCGCAGCCGCCCTCGACATTCACGCGGATGCCGGGGAGCAGGCGGAATGGCTGCGGCGCACCGAGCCCTGCTACCTCCTGACCTTCCCGTCGAACGCACTCATGCTCGCGCGACATTTCCGCAGGAACGGCCTGGCGCTGCCGTCGCTGCGCGGCATCTGGACCGTGAGCGAGGTGGTGGACGAGCGCCTGCGCCGCGCCTGCCGCAACGCCTGGGGCGTGGAGATCACCGACACCTACAGCGCGGCGGAAGCCGGCTACCTTGCACTGCAGTGCCCGGAGCATCGGCACTACCACGTGCAATCCGAAACCGTCCTGGTGGAGGTGCTCGACCGAGAGGGCGCAGCCTGCGCGCCCGGCGAGACCGGCGATGTGGTGGTGACGCCGCTGCACAATTTCGCGACGCCGCTCCTGCGCTACGAGATCGGCGACCGGGCGGAGGTCGGCGGGCCATGCCCCTGCGGGCGCGGATTGCCGGTGATTCGGCGCATTCTCGGCCGTGCCAAGCACTCGCTGGTCCTGCCCTCCGGCGGGCGCCGCCATCCCTGGCTCGGCACCGACGAATTCGCGGAGAATCCCGCGATCGTCCAGCACCAGGTCGTGCAGCGCAGCCTCGAGGAGCTGGAGTTCCGTCTCGTGGTGCGGCGGCCGCTGACGGCGGCGGAGGAGACGCGGCTGGCCGATATTCTACGAAAGAATCTCGGCCATCCCTTCCGAGTGACGTTCCGCTATCTCGACGCCATTCCGCGCGCGCCCAGCGGCCGCTTCTTCGAGTTCCTGTCGGAGCTCGAGCAGTGAATGCCGGTTACTCCGCGTCCGGCTGCTTCATCGGATGCGCGGCGGCGAAGGCCGGAAGCGCCATGCAGGTCTCGTAGATGCGCATCGCCCGCGGATAGGGATCGAGCCTGCATTTGAACATAGTCGCCGGGAAGACCTGGGTCGCGAGGCAGATGTCGGCGACGGTCGGCGCGTCGCCGTGGCAGAAGCGCCCGCTCTCGCGATGCTCGCCGAGCAGCGCTTCCATCGCCTCGAGCCCCTTGCCGAGCCAGTGCTGGATCCAGGCGAGGCGCTGCTCGTCGCTGACCTCGAGCACGCTGGTGAGGTAGTTCCGGATGCGCGGCACGATGAGCGGGTGCGAATCCGCGACGTTGATGAGCGCGAAGCCGCGCACCCAGGCGCGCGCCACGGGGTCCTTCGGCAGGATCGGCGGCGCCGGATATTTCTCCTCGAGGTATTCGAGGATCGCCATGGACTGGAAGAGCTTGGCGTCGCCGTCGAAGAGGGTCGGCACCACCGCCTGCGGATTGAGGGCGGTGTAGCCCGCCTTGAACTGATCGCCTTTCTCGAGGTGCAGGAACTCGTCCTCGCGGGCGAGGCCCTTGATGTTGAGCGCGATCCGCACGCGAAAGCTCGCTTGCGAGCGGAAGTAGGTATAGAGCTTCATCGAGTCCCCCCTTTGTTTCTCGTTGCCGCGGGCGCCCCGCCTACGCCGAGCGCAAATCCTGGTTCTTGATCGGCAGGCTGCGGATGCGCTTACCGGTCGCGGCGAAGATCGCGTTGCAGACCGCTGGCGCCACGGGCGGCGTGCCGGGCTCGCCGATGCCGCCCCATTTTCCGCCGCCGGTGAGCGCGAGATGGACCTCTATCCTCGGCGCATCCGCCATGCGCACGATCCGATACTCGTCGAAATTGCCCTGCTCGACGCGGCCGTCCTTGATCGTGATCTCGCCGTAGAGCGCGGCCGTGAGGCCGTAGATGACGCCGCTCTCCATCTGCATCTCGACCGTGCGGGGATTGACGACGTGGCCGGAGTCGACGGCCACCACCACGCGCTCGACCCTGACCTCGCCCTTCGGCGTCACCGCCACTTCTGCGATCTCGCCGACGATTGTGCCGAAGGATTCGTGGATCGCGAGACCGCGGCCCTTGCCGGAGGCGAGCGGCTTGCCCCAATCGCCTTTGGCTGCGAGCGTGTCGAGCACGTGGAGGAAATCCGGCCGGTGCGAGAGGAGCGCGCGGCGGAACTCGAGCGGGTCCTTGCCCGCGGCATGCGCGAGCTCGTCGACGAAGCCCTCCATGACGAAGGCGTTGATGGAGCTTCCGACCGAGCGCCAGAACATGACGGGGACATGCGTGTTCTTGAGGACGCAGTCGATGCGCTGGCTCGCGATTCGATAGGGGTTGTTGGCGAGGCCCTCGACCGCCATCGGCTCGATGCCGTCGCCGCGGCTGATGCCGAGGGAGCGCAGGATCGAGCCCACGGCAGTGCGGATCTCCCAGCCCGCGGGCATCCCGTCCGCGCCGAGGCCGGCCTTGAGGCGCACTGCCGCCTGCGGCCGGTAGCGATCGTGGCGGATGTCCTCCTCGCGCGTCCAGACGAGCTTCACGGGCTTGCCCACGGCCTTGCTGACGGCGATCGCCTGCAGCATCTCGTCGTTGGTCGAGCGGCGCCCGAAGCCGCCCCCGAGGAAGGCCGTGTGGATGAAGACCTGCTCCGGCTTGACGCCGGCAGCCGCGGCCGCGCGGCGGAGCGCGCCCTCGGCGTCCTGCGTCCCGATCCAGACGTCGACGCGGTCGGATTGGACGTGGGCCGTGCAGTTGAGCGGCTCCATCGGCGCATGCGCGAGGTGCGGTACCTCGTAGAGCGCCTCGACCTGCTTTGCGGCGCTCGCGATCGCCTTCCCGGCGTCGCCGTCGCTGCGCGCGGTCTGCGCGGGTCCGTCGAGCGCCTCGCGGTAAGCTCTGCGGAACTGCTCGCTGTCGCTCGCGCCGGCCGCGCCCATGTCCCATTGGATCGGCATCGCCAGCAGCGCTTCCTTGGCGCGCCAGAAGCGGTCCGCAACCACCGCAATCGCGCCATCGAGCGCCACCACCGAATGGACGCCGCGCCGGCCCTTGATCGCCGCGGCGTCGTAGCTCCTAAGCTTGCCGCCGAAGACGGGGCAGGCCGCGACCGCGGCGTAGAGCATGTCGGGCAGGCGCGCGTCGATGCCGAACTTGGCGCTGCCGTTGATCTTGAGCGGCGTGTCGAGCCTCGCCGTCGGCTTGCCGATCAGCTTGAAC
>DATKNV010000004.1:0-14512 GCA_035541215.1 Allostellaceae bacterium
ACGAAGCGCATCACGATCGGTTTGGATCTCGCGAAGCATGTGTTCCAAGTTCACGGCGTTGACGTATCTGGCGCGGTGACCCTGTTCGTCTCGCTCGCGCACGCGCGATCGGCGCTGGCGGCGTGGATGGAGGACTACAACCCCGCTTCATGGCGCCCATCTCGCTATGTGGTTGAAGGGAATAGAGTTGGTTGATCGGGGGTCGGTCCCGCGGGGGATCTCGAGCCAACCCGGGCGCGATGCGCGATCGCTTTTGCCGCTGCGCTCTCGAGGACAGGACGGCTGAAGAGCCACGGTCCGTCCGGAAGCGGGTGTAGAGCGTCGATCACGCCGCTCTCGGCGGCCAAACGCAAGGTCTTGGGACTGATCTGAAGCTGGGCGGCGGCCTTGCTCAAGTTCAGCCACGGCTCGGCGCCGCCTTCGGCAGGGCGATAGAGGGGTATCTTGTGGTGGCTCCGCAGCGAGGTAACGCGCTCCCGGGTCCAGCGGTTGCCATGCCCGGTCCGGAGATGGTTGCGATTGAGGATACCGGCAATCAGATCATCGCTGCAGATGTGGGCCAGAACTCGCACCGCCTCGATGATGTCCCCCGACGTGCCATTGCGCTGCCCGCGCCGACGTCTCGGGATGCGCAATTCCGTGTGGACCCCACCCATCCAGTGGATGACCAGGATGATCTCGCCCGCGGCGGCGTCGACATCGGCGACGACCTCCCTGATCACGGCGCGCACGATGCGTTTCTTCAAGCGCGCATCGGTCGTGGGCGCTTTCCAGACCGCGCGCAAGTCGTCGGCCAGCGATGCGAAGGAGGCGGTCGAAAGGTCCGACGGTGACGGCCTCGCTCGCTCATGGTCGGCAAGGCGCGCTTCGATCTCGCCGACACGGGTTAGCATCCGGTTCCAGCGCAGCTCCAGCTCGGCGGCCACCAGGCGGTTCGCGGGATCGGTCGTATCGTACTGCCGAAAGGCACGATCGGCGGCGTAGCGCGCCGCTTCAAGATCGCGGCGCAAGGCCTCGCGCACCTCGTCGCGCCGCGCGGCTTCCCGGGCCTCGGCCTCGATCGCTGCAGTGATCGCACCGGGTTCCACCACCTTGAATATCTCCGCCTCAATGGCGTCATCGACCCGCAGGCCGCCGAAGGCGATACAGCGAGGCTCGCCATGGTCGAGCCAGCCCCGGCTGCAGCTGTAGCGCGGGATGTCGTGCTTCGTACCCGTATACCGGATCGTGAGCTTGCGACCGCAGCGGCGGCATCGGAGGAGACCCGCGAGCAGCGCGTCGCCCTGCTTTGCGGCGCCGTGGTGTCTGCTCGTGGGGATGTTGTCGCTGACCATCTTCCGGATTGCCTCCGAGCGCTCCCAATCGACATAGCCTTCATGCGCGCCCGGCTGCAAGGTCAACCATTCCTGGCGCGGCTTGCGTCGGATCCGGGGACGGGCAACGGCGCCCTCGTAGCGCACGCTGACGCCGGTCTTGCCGTAAGCGTAGGCGCCACCGTAGATCGGGTTCGTGATCATCCGATGGATGGTGGCGTAACAGGGCCTGCGCCAGATGACGTCGCCAGGGCTCTGCCTTGCAGGCAACTCCAGGCCATGCTCATGGAACCACAACAGCGCCTGGCGGGCGCTGCCGAGCTCGGCGACCTTCTCGAACACCAGCTTGATCGCCTCCTGGACGCGACGATCCGGATCCTTCTCCAGACGATCGCCCGCTTTCACGAAGCCAACGGGCACCGTCACGAGCAGCTCACCACGCCGCGCTTTCTCATAACGAGCCGACAAGGAGCGCTGCCGCAAGAGGTCCAGCTCGTACTCGTTGAGGCTGCCCTTGAGCCCGAGCAGCAAACGGTCATTGCCCTGCCTTGGCGCGTAGACCGTTTCCTGATCGATCAGTACCGTATCGACCACACGGCACATCTCGATCAGCTGCTGCCAATCGCGGCTGTTGCGCGCGAAGCGGGAGACCTCTCGGGCCGCGACGGCGCCCACTTTGCCGAGGCAGACCTCCGCCACCATCCGCTCGAAGCCTTCCCGCGCGACACCGCCCGCGGCCGACCGTCCGAGATCGTCATCCACCGTCTCGATCTCCGACCACCCCAGCGTCAGCAGCCGATCCCGCATCGCATATTGCAGCGCGCGGCTCTCGCGGTTGTGCAGGACCTGATGTGGCGAAGACTGTCGCACATAGAGAATCGCCTTGCGGGCCAGGTGGTGCGGCTGGATCTTCTCAGACATTACGGCGCCCTCCCGGAGGGCGGGGCCGGCGATCGCCGCGCGCGTGGTCGACGAGCAGACGCGCCATCAGTCTGGTCACCGTCTCGCGAGTCTCCTCCGGCAACTGGTCCCACCTCAGTCCCGGAGGCGATCGCATCGCATTCGGCGGAGCGAAGAGATCCAACTGCTGGAGCGCCAGCCGGTGATGGACTCGAAGACGATTGCATCGCATGGGCGGATCCCCGATTCCATTTGCAGGAGTCCTCTTCTGCACCAGAAACGGGGTTCTTCGCAGATCCGGTCTCGCCTGCTCCGGCACCGCGGGCACGGGCAAGGCAGTCCTTCAAGATCAAGAGCGCGCCCCAATCAACCTGGGGAGACGGGGCTCGGCGCAGCGACAGGCAGACCTCCCGGTCAACCATCCAAGCCGGCACCTCGAGCCACCGGCTTGGCGTGCACCCATCCACACTGCAACGGAGAATCTCGACACCGCCCTTGGCGATTATCTCGTGAATGCGAACAACCCGTCCGAACCACGGATGCCAAGGATAGAGGATCTCGCGATCTTCAATCTTATGGGCGTTATCTCGCCGCGTTGTACAACGAAGTGAGACCGCATAGCGCAATCGGTGACAGACCGCCGATGGCGCTGCTTTCCGCCCTCGGGACGCGTCCCGAGGGCGGCCAAGGGCCGGAAGCTCTCAGCTGAACTGGTCCAGATTCTGGGATGCGGCCACCATATTGTCCCTCTCCCGCGGAACGCGGGAGAGGGTTGGGACCCATCGCGAAGCGATGGGAGGGTGAGGGCGCCCGCCATGTCCCGCTGGAAAACCACCGTCAACGGCTGGCTCCTCCTTCTCCCGGCAGCGGTCCTGCTCGCGGCCTTCACGCATTACCCGACCCTCGCGACCTTCTGGGCGAGCCTCCACACCACGCCCAAGGGCGACTTCGCCGCGAAATACGTGGGGCTCGGGAATTACGGCGACATGCTCGCCGATCCCGTCTTCTGGCAGGCGCTCTGGAACAATTTTTGGTACGCGCTCGGGACCATCCCGCTCTCGATCGTGGTTGCGCTCGCGATGGCGCTCTGGGTGAACCAGCGTCTCGCGGGCCGCGCCTTCCTGCGCCTCGCCTTCTTCACGCCGACGATCCTCCCGATGATCGCGGTCGCGAACATCTGGCTCTTCTTCTATACGCCGGGCTACGGGCTCCTCGACCAGATCCTCGGCCTCTTCGGCGTGCCCGCGCACAACTGGCTGGGCTCCGGCGAGAGCGCGCTCCCGTGCCTCATCGCGGTCGCAGTCTGGAAGGAGGCGGGGTTCTTCATGATCTTCTACCTCGCGGCCCTCCAGCAGATCTCGCCCTCGCTCGGCGAGGCCGCCGCGATCGAGGGCGCGGGGCGCTGGTACTTCTTCCGCCGCATCACCTTCCCGCTGCTGATGCCGACGACGCTCTTCGTGCTCGTGAACGCCGTCATCAACGCTTTCCGCCTCGTCGACCACGTCGTCGTCATGACCCGCGGCGGGCCCGACAACGCCAGCACCTTGCTCCTCTATTACATCTTCGAGGTGGGCTTCCGGTACTGGGACAGCGCCTACGCCGCGACGCTCACCATCGTGCTGCTGGCGATCCTCGGGGGCTCGGCGCTCCTGCAGTTCCTGACCCTCGAGCGCCGGGTGCATTACCAATGACGAAGGCGCTCGACACCGCCGGCGCCTGGCTCCTCGCGCTCGTCTGGATTCTGCCCTTCGCCTTCGCGGTCTGGACGGCCGTTCATCCCAGCGCCTACACCGCGCATTTCGACCCGCTGGCGCCGCTCACGACCGCGAATTTCGTCGCGGCCTGGCATGCAGCGCCCTTCGCGCGCTATCTCCTCAACACCTGCATCCTCGTCACCATGATCCTGGGCGCGCAGCTCGTGATCTGCACGCTCGCGGCCTATGCCTTCGCGCGCTTCGCCTTCGCGGGGAAGAGCGTGATGTTCGCGCTGGTGCTGGTGCAGCTCATGATCATGCCGGACGTGCTGCTGGTCGAGAACTACCGCACCATGAGCGGGCTCGGCCTCCTCGACACCATCGGCGCGATCGGGCTTCCCTATATGGCCTCGGCCTTCGGGATCTTCCTGCTGCGGCAGACCTTCAAGACCATCCCGCGCGAGCTCGACGAGGCCGCGCGCGTCGAGGGCGCGGGCCCGCTCACCGTGCTCCGCCGCGTCTACGTCCCCCTGGCGCGCCCCGTCTACATCGCCTTCGCGCTCGTCTCCGTGAGCTACCACTGGAACAATTTCCTCTGGCCGCTCATCGTCACCAACTCCGTCGAGGCGCGGCCCTTGACCGTGGGCCTCCAGGTCTTCTCCAGCACCGACCAAGGCATCGACTGGTCGATCATCACGGCGGCGACGCTGATGACGACGCTGCCCTTGCTCCTCGCCTTCCTCCTCTTCCAGCGCCAGTTCGTGCAGAGCTTCATGCGCGCGGGCATCCGCTGAGGCCGCCGCGAAATCCGAATCGCCAAGACGCCAAGCTCCTTTTCGCGGCGAAGCCGCATTAATTCCACTACAGAGGCAGTGAGACAGTGAGAAGAATGATTGCGGCTTCGCCGCGAGACTGGGACTCTCATCGCCTCACTGCCTCTGTGGTCGGCCTCTCTTCTTGGCGCCTTGGCGGTGAAGCAACACGTTGACTCCTCCGGCCGCTAGTATGGTAGCATTTCAATAAGCGGCCGGAACGGAGCCGCGTCGGGAGGGAGAATGGCGAAGCGCGCCGCGGGCGCGGGCAGCATCCATATCGCGAGCGAGGAGACGGCGACGGCGGCGGTCCTGCCGCTGCGGCGGAACACGATCGCCGCACAGGTGCGCGCGGTGCTTCGGCGCGACATCATCGCGGGGCATCTGCCGCCGCGGGCGCTGCTCTCGGAGCAGGAGCTCTCGCGCCGCTTTGGCGTCTCGCGCACGCCCGTGCGCGAGGCCCTCATCAAGCTCTCGGAGGAGAACCTCGTCGAGATCTTCCCGCAGCACGGCTCCTTCGTCGCACCCATCAAACTCAGCGACGTCTACGACGCGCAGTTCGTGCGGGAATCTCTGGAGGTGAGCGCGATCCTCAAGGCCGCCGAGCGCATCGAGCCCGCGCATCAGCGCCAGCTTTCGGCCTTCCTCGACCGGCAGCGCCTCTATCACCGCGCGCGCGACGAGGACGGCTTCATGCAGGCGGACGAGGGCATGCACGCGCTCATCATGGAGATCGCGGGTCATTCCGGCGTCTGGCAGTACGTCGAGAGCGCCAAGGCGCAGATGGACCGCGTGCGCTATCTCGCGATGCGGATACCGCAGAAGCAGTCGATCGTCGTCGCGGAGCACGCGGCGGTGGTCGAGCGGCTCGTGGCGCGCGACGCCAAGGGTGCGGCCGAGGCGATGCGCGTCCATCTCCGCGGCATCTTCCGCACCATCGAGATATTGACCGCCGAGCGGCACGCCTATTTCCTTGAGGGGCGGCCTCGGGGCCACGCCAAATCGACATCAGGCTGATTTCCAGCCGATCCACGGGAGGAGACACAGCATGACCTTCAAGCCCACGCGTCGCGCCGTCGTCGCCGGAATCGCCGGCTCCATGGCCATGAACCTCCGCGCCTTCGGCCAGGCGCTGCCGAGCTCGCCGGTGTCGCTCAACATCGTCGACGTCGCCGGCAATCTCGCGCTCACCCAGGCCGCGATCGAGAAGTACCGCGACAAGAACCCGAAGCTCGTCTCCAAGATCAGCTTCGCGAAGGCGCCGGCGCCGGAGCTCCCGGGCAAGATCAAGGCGCAGCAGGACGCGAACCGCGTCGACATCGACGCGGTCCTGACGGGCATCGACGCGCTCTCCGCCGGCGTCGACCAGAAGCTCTGGACGCCGCTCTTCCCGCAATACGCGGCGAAGCTGCCGAAGCTCGAGGACATCTATCTTCCGGGCGCGCTCAAGATGCAGGGCCTCGCCTCGAACCAGGGCGTCTGCATCGTCTTCTGCCCCGCGGGGCCGGTGATGGAGTACATGCCGGACAAGGTGAAGCAGGTGCCGAGCACGGCCGAGGAGCTCCTCGCCTATGCCAAGGCCAATCCCAACCGCTTCATCTATGCGCGTCCCGCCAATTCCGGCCCCGGCCGCATCTTCATGATGGGCCTCCCCTACATCCTCGGCGACAAGGACCCGCACGATCCCGAGAAGGGCTGGGACAAGACCTGGGCTTATCTCAAAGAGCTCGGACAGTACATCGAGTACTACCCCTCCGGCACCGGCGCCGTGATGAAGGAGCTCGGCGAGGGCTCGCGCGACATGACGCCCTCGCAGATGGGCTGGGACATCAATCCGCGCGTGCTCGGCGTCGTGCCCAAGGAGGCGAAGGTCTACTTCCTCAAGGGCTATCACTGGGTCCTCGACGCGCACTACATGTGCATCCCCAAGGGCGTGGCGCCGGAGAAGCTCGCGGTGCTGCTGGATATGCTGAACTACCTGCTCTCCAAGGAGGCGCAGGCCACGACCTACGATCTCGGCTACTTCTATCCGGGCCCGGCAGTGAAGGACGTGCCGCTCTCGATGGCTCCGGACGAGAGCCAGAAGGCGATCAAGGAGTACGGCCGCGACGAGTACGCCAAGGCGATCGACGCGGCGCCGCAGGAGCTGCCGCTGCTGCCGGATAAGCTCGTCTACGCCTTCGACCGCTGGGACAAGGAGGTCGGCGGCGGCAAGCGGAAGTAGCCCGGCCTAAGCAGCGATGGCCACGGCAGCACGCGACTACCGGGAGCTGCGGCTCGAGCGCATGAGCCGCAGCTTCGGTAGCGTGAACGCGCTCCGCGACGTGACCCTCAGCGTGAAGCGCGGGGAGTTCATCGCGCTTCTGGGGCCGTCGGGCTGCGGCAAGTCGACCGCGCTCAACTGTCTCGCGGGGCTGCTTACGCTCACGAGCGGCAGCATCTGGCTCGACGAGACCCGCATCGACCGCCTGAAGCCGGAAGAACGCGGCTTCGGCATGGTGTTCCAGAACTACGCGCTCTTCCCGCACATGAGCGCGCGGAAGAACGTCGCCTTCGGCCTCACCATGCAGGGCCGCAGCAAGGCGGAGCTGGAGCGCAAGGTCGACGAGGCGCTCGGCATCGTCCGGCTCGGCGAGCAGGCGGAGAAGCTCCCGGGCCAGCTCTCGGGGGGACAGCAGCAGCGGGTCGCGATCGCGCGCGCCATCGTGATCGAGCCGCCGCTGGTGCTGATGGACGAGCCGCTCTCGAACCTCGATGCGAAGCTCCGGCTCGAGATGCGCGCGGAGATCCGCCGCATCCACGACGTGATCGGCTCCACCACCATCTATGTCACGCACGACCAGGAGGAGGCGCTCTCGCTCGCCGACCGCATCGTCGTCATGCGCGACGGCGCGGTGCGCCAGGTGGGGACGCCCGAGACGCTCTACGCGGCGCCTGCGCATGCGGATGTCGCGGAGTTCATGGGCTATCGCAACATCGTCCGCACCCGCGCCGAGGGCGGCGCGAGCGCCGTGCGCGTCGCCATCGGCGGCGCCTCGATGGCGGCGACGCCCATCGAGCCCGTCGCCGGCGGCGCCGCGGTGGTCGCGATCCGCCCGGACGATCTCGTCCCGGCCGCGGACGGGCCCATCGCGGTCACCGTCGAAAGCGCGCAGTATCACGGCCGCGAGTTCTATTGCTCCGGCCGTACCGCCGACGGAACCGAGCTCTTCTTCCAGTCCGAGCACCGGGTGGCGAAAGGCGACACGGTCCGCCTCGGCGCCGATCCCCGCCGCGTGCTCGTCTACGCGGGGGCGGCGCCGTGACCGACGGCGAGCGCTTGCCGCTCAGGCAACGGCTCGCGCTCCGCGGCCTCGACGGCGTTACGCTGCTGGTGCTCCCGGCCGCGCTCTTCATCGTGCTGCTCTTCGTCTATCCCTTCCTCTACGGCTTCGTCCTGTCCTTTCAGCCGAAGGCCGGCGATTGGATCGCGAACTACACCAAGTTCTTCTCCGATCCCTTCCTCTACGACACCATCGCCGCGACGATGCGCCTGGCGCTCCCGGCGACGCTGATCAACGTCTTCCTCTCGATCCCCGTGGCGCTCCGCGTGCGCCGGATGCGGCGGCGGCGCCTTCTCACGACGATCCTGGTGGTCCCGATCACGCTGGGGACCGTGCTGATCGCGGAAGGCCTCCTCAACTATCTGGGCCCGCGGGGCTGGCTCAATCACGTCCTGCTGCTCTTGGGCCTCACCGACGGCCCGGTGCGGCTCGTCCACAACTACACCGGCGTGATGCTCTCGCTGATCCTCTCGGGCTTTCCCTTCACCTTCCTGCTGACGCTCTCCTACATCACCGGCATCGATCCCTCGCTGGAGCAGGCGGCGTCGACCCTGGGGGCGAAGCCGCGCTCGCGCTTCCGCCACATCCTGCTGCCGCTTTTGGCACAGGGGCTCGCGATCAATTTCTGCCTCTCCTTCGTGCAGACCTTCTCGGTCTTTCCCTCGGCGGTGCTGCTGGGCGCGCCCGCGGGTGCCACCCGCGTCATCTCGATCGCGGCCTATCAGGCGGCCTATGAGCAGTACGACTATTCCATGGCCTCCGCGATCGCGATGATCATGGGCTTCGTCCAGCTCCTCGTGGTGACGCTCGTCCTCGCCGCGCGCGGCTTCCTCTATCGCGGCGCCGCCGGCGCCGGGAAGGGGTGAGTCCCTTGGAAAAGCGCGAGCCCCTCACCGAGCGGCTCTGGGCCTTCGCAATCTGGGCCCTCGTCATCTTCTTCATCGCGAACTTCCTCGCGATGATCGCCGCCGTGCTCGTGAGCTCGTTCAGCACGCGCTGGCTCGGGACCTGGCTCCCCCCGGACTACACGACGCGCTGGTACGTCTCGGCCTGGAAGGAGTTCCAGCTCGACGACGTCCTCGTCGTGACCTTCGAGGTCGTGGGCGCGGTGGTGCTGCTCTCGGGCCTCCTCGGCGTCCCCGCGGCCTATGCGCTCGCGCGCCGCGACTTCCCGGGCAAGCGCTTCATCGTGCTGCTTTTCCTATTGCCGCTGCTGATCCCGCCGATCACCTTCGGCATCCCGCTCGCGACCGTGCTCTATCAGACGGGCTTCGCGGGCCAGCTCTCCGGCGTCATCATCGCGAACCTCGTGCCGACCGTGCCCTTCGTCGTGCTCGTGATGATACCCTTCGTCGAGCAGATCGACCCCCGTATCGAGGCGGCCGCCCGCGTCTTCGGCGCGGGCACCGGACGGCTCTTCCTGCACGTCCTGGTGCCGCTGCTCGCCCCCGGCATCCTCGCGGCACTCTTGCTGGTCCTAGTCCGGACCATCGCGATGTTCGAGCTCACCTTCTTCACCGCCGGCCCCGGCAGCCAGACCCTCGTCGTCGCCCTCTATTACGCCGTCTACGCCGCGGGCGTCCGCGCGGGCCAATCGATCGACGCCATGGCCGTGATCTACATGCTCACGACGCTCGTCTGGCTCCTGATCGCCCTCCGCTTCGTCGACCCCACGCAGATTGTGACGCGCGCCAAGCGCGAGGCCGCGCACTGAAGATAGGATCCCCTCGCCCCTCAAGGGCAGGGGAATCGGATATGAAATTCCTCTCCCCTCCGGGGAGAGGCAAGGTGAGGGGCGCTACGGCCCGAAGGCCGGAAAAACCTTTCGCCGACGCGTCGAGAGCCCCCTCACCCCAGCCCTCTCCCGGGCGGGGAGAGGGGGAATTGCGTCATATGCGATTTCCCTGCCCTCGAGGGGAGGGAAGGGTGGGGGCCCTTTACCGATTCCCGAACGCCTGCGTCACCGTCGTCACGAGCGCGTCGTGCTGCTTCAGGATCGTGTCGTGGCCGGGGTTCCAGGGATGGGTCTCCGCGAGCGGCGGGTTGCCCTTGGCGGGCGCTACGTCCGCGCGGACGGAGTAGGCGCCGCGCACGCGCACGAGCTCGGCCTGCGCGACCCGCGTCAGATACCAGTTCGCGAAAAGCTCCGCCGCGTGCGGGTGCGGCGAGTTCGCGAGCAGCAGCATCGGATAGTTGGTGAAGGGCAGGCCCTCCGGCGGATAGACCGGCGCAAGCGGCGCGCCTTGGCCGACCCGGATCGGATAGTCGTTGAGCGCGGAGGTCACGGCGATCGCGACCTCGCCGCGCGCCGCCGCCAGGACCACGGCGTTGTAGGCGCTGAAGAGCTTCGGCTCCTGCGCCACGAATTTCTTGAGATAGTCGCCGCCGAGCTTCACCTGCATGAAGTCGTAGAGCATCCAGGCGGTGCCGCCGATGGTGATCGGCGAGGTCGCGATCTTGCCCTTCCATTTGGGATCGAGCAGGTCCGCCCAGGTCTTCGGCGCCTCGGCGGGCTTGACGAGGTCGGTGTTGTAGATCGCGTACATGAGCGAGCCCGAGGCCGCATACCACCAGCCCTCGATCTTGGAATTCGCGGGATACTTCTCGCCCACCGGCGGATTCCAGGCGCGCACGAGCTTGCCGTCCATGAGCTGCTGCGCCAGCGCCTCGTCGGTGATGAGGGCGACGTCGCCCAGCGGCTTCCCCGCTTGCGCCTCCGTGCGGATGCGCTCGTAGAGTCGGCCGGTGACGGCGGAGATCACGGAAACCTTGATGCAGGAGAATTGCGCCTCGAAGGGCTTCACGATCTCGCGCTCATCGGCATCGCTCTGCGCGGTGTAATAGGTGATCCCGCCCTCGGCGCAAGCGGCCTTGACGAGATCGGTGGTGCCGACGCTCTCGCCGCCGACCTCCGGCGACTGCGCGGAAGCGCCAGTCGCGGCTAGAGCGAGAAATACAGCCAGCAGCGCCGCGCGCGAGAGAAGCTTGGTGCTCATGATGCCTTCATCCTCCCTTGGAATGCTTCAGCCGCATGATGAGATTGCCGAACTGGTCGACCTCGACGCTGGCGTTGGGGCCGATGACCCCCGTCGATTCCGCCTCCTCGATGAGCGCGGGGCCCGCGATGACCGTGCCGGTCTTGAGCCGCGCGCGGGCGTAGACGGGGGTCTCGACGAAGCCGCGGGCCTCCTCGAAATAGGCGGGACGGCGCTCGATCAGCGCCTCGCCGC
Organism: Allostellaceae bacterium; assembly: GCA_035541215.1. Classification (GTDB taxonomy): domain Bacteria; phylum Pseudomonadota; class Alphaproteobacteria; order ATCC43930; family CGMCC-115725; genus DASZHJ01. The sequence goes on from DATKNV010000004.1 coordinate 11,273, forward strand.
CGCCGCTCTCTCCGCCGGCGAAGCGGATTTCCGTGACCGCCGGCGCGGCGATCATGCGCGCGCGCCAAGAGACGACCTCGACCGGCACCGCTCCGAGCGTGCGGCCGAAGCGCCGCTCGTATTGCATGTCGAACGCGCGGCGCAGGGCGGCCTCGTCGCGCCGCTCGATGACGGCGGTATCGAGCGGCACCGTCACCTCGAAGCCCTGGCCCACATAGCGCATGTCCGCGGAGAGCTCGAGCGCGATCTCGTCGTCGCGGAGATCGGCCTCGCGCAGCACGGCACGGCCGCGCTCCGCAAGGTCCGCGATGACGCTGTTGACGAGCGGCCAATCGAGGCCATCGACGGCGGCGATCAGGCTCCGCGTGTACTCGACGCTGCGGGGCGCCACCAGCATGCCGATCGCGGAGGCGACGCCGGCGCCGCGCGGGAAGATCACCTCGCTCACGTTGAGAAGCCGGGCGATCTCGTAGGCGTGGACCGGCCCCGCGCCGCCGAAAGCCACCATCTTGTAGCGGAGCGGATCGGTGCCGGATTCCGCGATGTGCACCCGGGCGGCCGTCGCCATGTTGTTGTCGACGACGCGGGCGATGCCGTTCGCGGTCTCGGTGACGCCGAGGCCGAGCCGCTCGCCGAGCCGTCCGAGCGCCGCCGTCGCGCGGGCGCGGTCGAGGCGCATGCGCCCGCCGAGGAAGCGTTCCGCGGCGATGTAGCCGCGGATGAGGTCCGCGTCCGTCACCGTCGCCTCCTCGCCGCCGCGGCCGTAGCAGGCGGGGCCGGGAACCGCGCCGGAGCTGCGCGGCCCCACGCGCAGCAGGCCGAGGTCGTCGACGTCCGCAATGCTGCCGCCGCCGGCGCCGATCTCGATGAGCTCGATCACGGGGAGGCGCAGCGGCAAGCCGCTCCCTTTCTTGAAGCGCTGGAGCCGGGCCGCCTCGAGCTCGTGGCTGCGGTGCGGGAGGCCGTCGTGGATGAGGCTCACCTTGGCGGTGGTGCCGCCCATGTCGAAGGCGATCACGTCCTCCCAGCCCGCCTGGCGCGCGAGAAAGGCCGCTCCCATGGCGCCGGCCGCCGGCCCCGATTCCACGAGCGCGATCGGCTGCTCGCTCGCGGCGCGCGCGGTCGTGATGCCGCCGTCGGAGAGCATGATGAAGAGCGGCACGCCCAGCGACTTCTCCAGCTCCAGGAGATAGCGCTGGGCGATGGGCGCGATGTAGGCGTTGGCGGCGCAGGTGGAGAAGCGCTCGTATTCCCGCACCTCCGGCGCGATCTCCGCGGAGGTGCAGACCGCGATCCCCGGGCAGGCCTCGAGCACCAGCTCGCGCGCCCGCGCCTCGTGCAGGGGGTTGCGATAGCTGTTGAAGAAAGCGATCGCGATCGAGCGCGCGCCCGCCTCTTGCAGCCGCCGCGCCGCCGCTCGCACGCCGGCCTCGTCGAGCGCCAGGACCACCGTGCCGTCGGCGCCGATGCGCTCGCTCACGGGCAGCCGGCGCGCGCGCGGCACCAGCGGCTCCGGCCGCTCGAGCTGGAGGTCGAAGGTGTCGTACCGCAGCTCGTTGCCGATCTCGAGCACGTCGCGGTAGCCCTCGGTGGTGATGAGCCCGACGGCCGCGCCGCGGCGCTCGATGAGTGCGTTGGTGACGAGGGTTGTGCCGTGGACGACGCTTTGCGCCCTTGCGGGGAGGGCGTTGAGCCCGTCGAGGATGGCGCGGCGCGGGTCCTCCGGCGTGGTCAGGAGCTTGTTGAGGCTGAGGGTGCGGGTCTCGGCGTCGTAGAGGGCGATGTCGGTGAAGGTGCCGCCGACATCGGCGCCCGCGAAATAGCGGGTCATAGGCCGTAGATCTCGCGCGCGGCTTCCTCGGAGATGCGGCCCGCCTCGAGGTCGGCGCGGACGGCCGCGCGGTCGCGCGCGCGGGGATCGCCGAAGCCGCCGCCGCCGGGGTAGCGCACGCTGAGCCGGTCGCCGGCGGCGATGGGGCTCTTGCCCTTGAGCGGAAAGCCGCTGTCGCGGCCGTTCCAGACGACCGCGGAGGGCGCGCCGGCGTGGCCGCCGAGCACGCCGCGAGCGGGATGGTATTTCCGCTCGACCAGCAGCGAGAGCGTCCCGCCGCGCGCTCCCGTGAGCTCGACCTCGACGTCCTGGCCTAGGCCGCCGCGGAATTGCCCGGGGCCGCCCGAATCTTGCGCGAGCTCCTTCCGCCAGATGCGGAGCGGAGAGGTCGCCTCGATGATCTCCATCGAGCCGCAGACGACGTTTGAGGGGAAGCAGGTCGCGGAGAGCCCGTCCTGCCGGGCCCTCGCACCCATGCCGCCGTTGATGAAGAGGATCGAGGTGTAGCGCCGCCGGTTCTCGCGATAGCCAGAGACGAGGACGCGCAAGGTCGGCGCGCTTCCGGATTCCGCGACGATGCGCTCGCCCAATACCGGCGCCAAGGCCTCGTAGATCGCGGCGGCGAGGCAGTGTCCCACGAGCTGGCGCGCGTGCACCGGCGCCGGAAAGCGCGGGTTCAGGATCGAGCCTTCCGGCGCCGTCACGTGGATCATCTTGTAGGTGCCCTCGTTCCGCGGCGTGCCGGGATCGAGGGCGCACTTCACGGGATAGCAGGAATAGGCCTCGGTGTAGTTCATGACGGTGTTGAGGGCGCGGCCGACCTCGGGCGAGGTGCCGGCGTAATCGATGAAAAGCTCCTCGCCGCGCTTCTCGATGGTGACAGCGATGTGCACGGGCTCCTCGCCCGTGCCGTCGAGATCGAGCGCGCTCTTGTAGGTGCCGTCGGGGATCTTCGCGATGAGGGCGCGCATCGCGCGCTCCGTGCGCGCGCAGATCTCCCGCGAGACCGGCGCGAGATCGTCGATGCCCTCGCGCTCGATGAGATCGCGCAGGCCCCGCGCCGCCGTCTCGCCCGCGGCGATCTGCGCGGCAATGTCGCCGATCACCTGCTCGGGCAGGCGCACGTTCGCGCGGATCATCGCCTGCAGGTCCGGATTGGGCTTGCCTTCCTGGAAGTAGAGGAGGGGCGGGATGCGGATGCCCTCCTCGTAGACCTCGCGCGTGTCGGCGGACCAGAGCGTGCCGCCGATGTCCGCCATGTGGGCGATGCTGCCGGTCCAGGCGACGAGCCGCCCCTCCGCGAAGACCGGCGCGACGATAGTGATGTCCGGAAGATGCCCCGAGGTGAGCCAGGGGTCGTTGCAGATGCCGACGTCGCCCGGCCGCCATACCTCCGCCGGCCGGATCGA
>DATKNV010000005.1:0-6795 GCA_035541215.1 Allostellaceae bacterium
GTGCCGCCGGTGTGGCTCATGCGCCAGGCGGGGCGGTATTTGCCGGAGTATCGGGCGCTGCGGGCGCGCGCCCCGGATTTTCTCACATTCTGCTTGACCCCGGAGCTGGCGACGGAGGCGACGTTGCAGCCGATCCGCCGCTTCGGCTTCGATGCAGCGATCCTGTTTGCGGATATCCTGATCGTTCCGCATGCGTTGGGTCAGCAGGTCGGATTTCGCGAGGGCGAAGGACCGGTACTGCAACCCCTGGGCAAGCTGCAGCCCGGAGAGGTCGAGAGACGTGTCGCGCCGGTCTGGGAAACGGTCCGGCGGGTGGCAGCGGCGCTGCCGGAGGAGGTGGTACTCATCGGCTTTGCCGGTGCGCCCTGGACGGTTGCGACCTACATGGTCGAGGGCGGCAGCAGCCGCGATTTCGCGCGGGTGAAGCATTTTGCCTTCGCCGAGCCCGCGACGTTCGCGCTGCTGATCGGTGCGATCGTGGAGGCTACTGTGACCTATCTCTCGGGCCAGATCGAAGCCGGTGCCGAGGTCGTGCAGCTCTTCGACAGTTGGGCGGGCGTCCTGCCGGAGGCGGAGTTTCAGCGCTGGGTCATCGAGCCCACGCAGCAAATAACGGCGGCACTGAAGGCACGGCATCCCGGCATTCCCATCATCGGCTTTCCGCGCGGGGCGGGCGCGCTCTACGAGGCGTACGCGCGCGAGAGCGGTGTCGATGCCGTGAGCCTCGATCCGACGGTGCCGCTGGGCTGGGCGCGCGAGCATCTGCAAGCGCGAATGCCGGTGCAAGGCAATCTCGATCCGATGCTGCTGGTCGTCGGCGGAGCGCCAATGGAGCAAGCGGTGCAGCGGATCCGCGAGGAGCTCGGCCGCGGTCCCCTGGTCTTCAACCTCGGCCACGGCATCCTCCCGCAGACGCCGCCGGAGCACGTGGCGGCGCTGGTGGAGCTCGCGCGGCGATGAGCCGGACCGCGGTGGTGCTGCTCAATCTCGGAGGTCCGGACTCGATCGCCGCGGTGCGGCCCTTCCTGCTCAACCTCTTCGACGATCCCGCGATCATCCGGCTCCCGCGTCTACTGCGTTGGCTGGTGGCCCGGCTCATCGTGCGCCGGCGGCTCGAGGTCGCGGAAGAGATCTACGGCTTTCTCGGTGGCGGCTCGCCGATCCTTGCGAACACGCGGGCGCAGGGCGCAGCGCTCGAGGCGGCGCTGGGCCCCGGCTTCAAGGTCTTCGTGGCGATGCGCTATTGGCATCCGCTCTCCGAGGCAACTGCGGCGGAGGTGCGGGACTGGGCGCCGGACCGGGTCGTGCTGCTGCCGCTCTATCCGCAGTACTCGACGACGACGACGGCCTCCTCGATCGCGGCCTGGCAGAAGGCGGCGGAAAGGCTCGATCTCCGGCCGCCGACGGACATCGTCTGCTGCTATCCCCGCGAGCGGGGATTCATCGCGGCGCTCGCCGAGCCGCTGCGGGCGGCGCTCGCGGAGAGCCCGCCCGGCGAGAGGCCGCGCGTGCTCTTCTCCGCGCATGGGCTTCCGGAATCGATCGTGGCGGCGGGCGACCCCTATCGCTGGCAGGTGGAGGAGACGGTGGCGGCAGTGAGGGCGGCGCTCGGGCGCGAGGATTTGGATGCGGTGGTCTGCTATCAAAGCCGGGTGGGCAGGCTCAGATGGCTGCAGCCGGAGACCGCCGACGAGATCCGCCGCGCCGGCCGGGAGGGGAGATCGCTCATCGTCGTCCCCGTCGCCTTCGTCTCCGAGCACTCGGAGACGCTGGTGGAGCTCGATCGCGATTACGGACGCCTCGCGAAGGAAGCCGGCGTGCCGCGCTATCGCCGCCTTGCAACGGTGGGGACGCATCCCCATTTCATCGCCGGGCTTGCTGCGCTCGTGCGCGCCCGTCTCGGAAAAGGCCTCGGCTCTGAAAGCGGCGGACGGATTTGTCCCCGCGAGCTCGGCGGCTGCGCCTGCGCGGGACGAGCGGCATGACTTGGCTCGCGCCCGCCTATCCCTGGATCAAAGCACTCCACATCGTGAGCGTGGTCGCGTGGATGGCGGGGCTCCTCTATCTGCCGCGCCTCTTCGTCTATCACGCCGCGGCGGCCAAGGGCTCGGAGCAGTCCGAGACCTTCAAGACCATGGAGCGGCGGCTCCTGCGGGGGATCATGAATCCCGCGATGATCGCGGTCTACGTCTTCGGCATTCTGCTGCTGCTGACGCCGGGGATCGTCGAGTGGAGCCGCGGCTGGATCTGGGCGAAGCTCGCGCTCGTGGCTGCGCTCACGGCCTATCACCACTTGCTCGGACGCTGGCGCAAGGAATTCGCGGAGGACCGCAATCCGCGGCCGCAGCGGTTCTATCGCATGGTCAACGAGGTGCCGACGCTGCTGCTGATCGCGATCGTCATCCTCGTGGTCGTGAAGCCGTTCTAAAAACTGTCACGCAAACGGATTTGACTTGTCCCGCGGTTTTGATTAAGGGTTAACGCACGCACTTCGTGTGCGTCTCCCAACGTCCCTTCGACGACCCCCGCGAACAAGAACACGCGCAACAAAGACCGCCGGGCGAGCGAGGGGGTATTCCCACCGACCGGCGCTTCGTGCGGGCATCCGCACGCGCGCTACACCTCCGGCAACTCCCGTCTCACCATTCGGTCGCTGTCCCGATGAATCTCCAAGAACTCAAGAACAAATCCCCGGCCGAGCTCCTCGCCTTCGCGGAGGAGCTCCAGATCGAGAACGCGTCCGCGCTCAGGAAGCAGGACATGATGTTCGCGATCCTGAAGCAGCTCGCGGAGAACGACGTCGCGATCTATGGCGACGGCGTCCTCGAGATCCTGCAGGACGGCTTCGGCTTCCTGCGCTCGCCGGAGGCGAACTATCTCCCGGGCCCGGACGACATCTACGTGAGCCCGAGCCAGGTGCGGCGCTTCTCGCTGCGCACCGGCGACACCGTCGAGGGCCAGATCCGCTCGCCCAAGGACGGCGAGCGCTACTTCGCGCTCCTCAAGGTCAACAAGATCAATTTCGAGGACCCCGAGAAGGTCCGCCACCGCATCAATTTCGACAACCTGACGCCGCTCTATCCCGAGGAGAAGCTGATCCTCGAGCACGACGATCCCACCAAGAAGGATCTGACGACGCGCGTCATCGACCTCATCACGCCCTTGGGCAAGGGCCAGCGCGCGCTCATCGTCTCGCCGCCGCGCACGGGCAAGACCGTGATGCTGCAGAACATCGCGCACGCGGTCTCGCGCAACCATCCCGAGGTCTACCTCATCGTGCTGCTGATCGACGAGCGGCCGGAGGAGGTGACGGACATGGCGCGGACGGTCAAGGGCGAGGTCGTGAGCTCGACCTTCGACGAGCCCGCGGTACGCCACGTGCAGGTCGCGGAGATGGTGATCGAGAAGGCAAAGCGCCTCGTCGAGCACAAGCGGGACGTGGTGATCCTCCTGGACTCGATCACGCGTCTCGCGCGCGCCTACAACACCGTCGTGCCGTCATCGGGCAAGGTGCTGACGGGCGGCGTCGACGCCAACGCGCTGCAGCGCCCGAAGCGCTTCTTCGGCGCCGCGCGCAACATCGAGGAGGGCGGCTCGCTCACGATCATCGCGACCGCCCTCATCGACACCGGGAGCCGCATGGACGAGGTGATCTTCGAGGAGTTCAAGGGCACCGGCAATTCCGAGATCGTGCTCGACCGCAAGGTCGCGGACAAGCGCACCTTCCCCGCGCTCGACATCACGAAGTCCGGCACCCGCAAGGAGGAGCTCCTGGTGGAGAAGGCCGTGCTCTCGAAGATGTGGGTGCTGCGCCGCGTGCTGATGCCGATGGGCCCGGTCGACGGCCTCGAGTTCCTCATCGAAAAGCTCAAGCAGTCCAAGAACAACGCGGACTTCTTCGAGGCGATGAACACGTAGGCGAGCTGTCAGCCGTCAGCTCTCAGCCGTCGGCTTTTTTCTCCCACGGATTTTTTTGGCGTCATGGCCGGGCTTGTCCCGGCCACCGACGCACCAGAAAAAGAAACCAGAACCACCAAGACGCCAAGGACACCAAGTTCTTTCTCGCGGCGAAGCCGCAATCACTCCCTCTCGCTGTCTCATTGCCTCCGTGGTGGAATTGAACGACCGAGGCAGTGAGGCACAGAGAAGGACGATTGCGGCTTCGCCGCGAGAAAGGGCTTGGCGTCTTGGTGGTTCCAATCGCCAGAAGCGGCCGCGTGGATGGCCGGGACAAGCCCGGCCATGACGCGGATGGGAATGCGCCGGCAGTCAGCTGACGGCCGATAGCTCCCTTACACCGTAAACACCGTCGAGCCCGTCGTCTTCCGGCTCTGGAGGTCGCGATGCGCATGCGCGGCGTCCTTGAGCGGATAGGTCTGGTTGATCTCGATCTTGACCGCGCCCGAGAGCACGACGTCGAAGAGGTCCTTCGCCATCGCGAGCATGTCCGCGCGCTTCGCGGCGTAGGTGTTGAGCGTGGGCCGCGTGAAGAAGAGCGAGCCCTTCTGCGCGAAGATGCCGAGATCGACCGGACCCACGGAGCCCGAGGCCTGGCCGAAGCTCACCATGAGTCCGAGCGGCTTGAGGCAGTCCAGCGACTTCATGAAGGTGTCCTTGCCGACGCTGTCGTAGACCACCTTGAGCTTCTCGCCCTTGGTGATCTCCTTCACGCGCTCGACGAAGTCCTCCTTGGTCGTGACGATGGGATAGTCGCAGCCGTGCGCCTTCGCGAGCTTCGCCTTCTCGTCGCTGCCGACGGTGCCGATGACGGTCGCACCCAATGCCTTCATCCACTGGCAGGCGATGAGGCCGACGCCTCCCGCCGCCGCGTGGAAGAGGATCACGTCGCCCTTTGAGACGCGATGGATCTGGCGGATCAGGTACTGCGTCGTCATGCCCTTGAGCATCATCGCGGCGCCTTGCTGGTCCGTGATGCCCTTGGGCAGCACGACGAGCCGGTCGGCCGGCATGTTGCGCGCCTCGGAATAGGCGCCGAGCGGGCTGTTGCCGTAGGCGACGCGGTCGCCCGCCTTGATGTCGGTGACGCCCGCGCCCACCTCCTCGACCACGCCCGCGCCCTCGCCGCCGAGGCCGCTCGGGAGCGCCGCCGGATAGAGGCCGGAGCGCACATAAGTATCTACGTAGTTGAGGCCAACAGCGGTGTGGCGCACGCGCGCCTCGCCGGGGCCGGGCTTGCCGACCTCGACGCTCTCCCATTGGAGGACTTCGGGGCCGCCGGGCTTGTGGAATCGTACCGCGTGTACCTGCATGGGCTGGGTCCTTTCCGATTAAGCGAGGTGTTTCCTGAAGAAGTCGGCCGTGCGCTGGTTCGCGAGATCGGCGCTGGCCTTGTCGTAGTGCTGGCCGCCGACGCGCGCGAAGGCGTGGTCCATGCCGGGATAGACGTGGATCGCGACCAGCGCATTGCCCTTGAGCGCGGCCTGGATCTTCGCCTGCGCCTCGGGCGGGCAGTATTGGTCCTTGGCCGCGATGTGCAGGAGCAGCGGCTTCCTGATGTTCCGGGCTTCGTCGAGCGCGCCCTCGATGCCGACGCCGTAATAGCCGACGGAGCAATCCGCATCCGAGCGCGTCGCCATCAGATAGGCGAGCTTGCCACCTAGGCAGTAGCCGACGCTGCCGACCTTGCCGGTGCAGGCCGGGAGCTTGCGCAGATGCGCGAGCGTCGCCTTCAGATCGTCGACGCCCTTCGCCTCGTTGAAGCCCTTGTAGAGCTCGAAGGCGCGCGCCCATTCCGCCTCGGTCTTGTCGGTGATCTGGATGCCCGGCTGCTGGCGCCAGAAGAGATCGGGGCTTAGCACGACGTGGCCCTTTGCTGCGAGCCCATCGGCGATGTCGCGCATGACCTTGTTGACGCCGAAGATCTCCTGGATCAGCAGGACGCCCGGACCCTTGCCGGATTTAGGCGTCGCCTGATAGGCGCTGAAGCTGCCGCCATCGGCAGCGCGGATGGTGATGTCCGTCATGACCCCTCCCGTCTAGGCTTTGCTAGAGGGGCCGAACCTTAGAACCCGAAAAAGAGCCTGTCGAGCGCGTTGAAAGACCCTCACCCTCCCGCGCGCAGCGCGGCAGGGTGAGGGTCTAGACCAGCAGCGCCCCCTCGAGCGTGAGCAGCATGGTCTTCGTCTCCCCGCCGCCCTTGCCGCTGTAGCCGCCGAGACGGCCGCCGCCGGCGAGGACGCGGTGGCAGGGTATGAGGATCGGCAGCGGGTTCGTGCCGCAGGCGGCACCCACCGCGCGGGCGGCGCCGCCGATCTCGTTCGCGAGCTCGCCGTAGCTGCGGGTCTGGCCGTAGGGAATGCGCAGCATCGCGTCCCAGACCGCGCGCTCGAAGACCGAGCCCGCGGGCTTCATCGGGAGATCGAACTCGCGCCGCGTCCTCGCGAAATACTCCGCGAGCTGCTCGGCCGCGCGTTGGAGGAGCGGCGTCGGCTCCTCCTTGCGGGCTCTGCGCCAATGGAGGGCGACCAGGGCGCCGTCTCTTTCCTCGATTGCGAGGAGGCCTAGGGGGCTGGGGACGGTGATCTCGGGCATGGGTTAGAAGGGTTTCGCGCAGAGGACGCGGAGGATGCGCAGAGGACGCAGCGGAATGGCATATCCGAATCTGCCTTTGCGTCCTCTGCGCATCCTCCGCGTCCTTGTGTGGACGGCCCCCGCCTGGCAAGAGATTTATTGCGTGAGAAGCAGGGTCGGGCTTGCGGTCTTGTGTCCGGCCTTTGGTGCGGCCTATTGGGACCGCTGGCCCTGATGGAATCCGCCGGCGCGCTCCAATCTCTG
>DATKNV010000006.1:0-54734 GCA_035541215.1 Allostellaceae bacterium
GCGCAAGGTCGCCGACGATGCCGCGCTGATGGAGCTGGCGGCGGAGAAGCGCACGGGCTCCGAGACGAGCGCCAAGCAGGTCTTCGACCGTCTCGCGGGCACCTGGACCTACTGGGGCTGGAAGGGCGGCTACTTCGATCAAGAGGAGGACGCGCGCGCCTTCTACGACGAGCACCGCTACATGCTCGCGATGCAAATGGGCGCGCCGAACTCGCCGCAGTGGTTCAACACCGGGCTCCACTGGGCCTATGGCATCGACGGTCCCGCGCAGGGCCACTACTACGTCGACTATCGCACCGGCAAGCTCGTGGCCTCCGAGAGCGCCTACGAGCATCCGCAGCCGCATGCCTGCTTCATCCAGTCCGTCGCCGACGACCTCGTGAACGAGGGCGGCATCATGGACCTCTGGGTCCGCGAGGCGCGGCTCTTCAAGTACGGCTCCGGCACCGGCTCCAATTTCTCGAAGCTCCGCGGCGAGAACGAGCGCCTTTCCGGCGGCGGCAAGTCCTCGGGGCTCATGAGCTTCCTCAAGATCGGCGACCGCGCGGCGGGCGCGATCAAGTCCGGCGGCACCACGCGGCGCGCGGCCAAGATGGTGACGGTCGACATCGACCACCCGGATATCGAGGCCTACATCGACTGGAAGGTCGTCGAGGAGCAGAAGGTGGCGGCGCTGGTCGCGGGCTCGAAGCTCGCGCAGAAGCACTTGAACCTCATCATGGCCGCCTGCCACGGGCCCGAGGCCGAGGCGCTCGGCGCCGACGCCTACGATCCCCGCAAGAGCCCCGCGCTGAAGCGCGAGGTGAAAGCCGCGCGCCGCGCGATGATCCCCGAGAACTACGTCCAGCGCGTGATCCAATTCGCCGAGCAGGGCTACGAGAAGATCGACTTCCGGACCTACGACACCGATTGGGACAGCGAGGCCTATCTCACGGTCTCCGGGCAGAACTCCAACAATTCCGTCCGCGTCTCGAACGAGTTCCTCGACCGCGTCGCGGCGGACGGGGATTGGCGGCTCACGCGCCGCGTCGACGGCAAGGTGCACAAGACGCTGAAGGCGCGCGAGCTCTGGGAGAAGATCGCGCATGCGGCCTGGGCGAGCGCCGACCCCGGCCTCCAATACGACACCACCATCAACGAGTGGCACACCTGCCCCGAGAGCGGACGTATCAACGCTTCGAACCCGTGCTCGGAGTACATGTTCCTCGACGACACCGCCTGCAACCTCGCCTCGCTGAACCTGCTGGCGTTCCGCAAGCCGGACGGGCGCTTCGACATCGAGTCCTACGTGCACGCGGTCCGGCTCTGGACGGTGGTGCTCGAAATCTCCGTCTTGATGGCGCAGTTCCCCTCGAAGGAGATCGCCGAGCTCTCCTACGAGTTCCGCACCTTGGGCCTCGGCTACGCCAATATCGGCGGGCTCCTGATGGCCTCGGGCCTCGGCTACGACAGCGCCGAGGGCCGCGCCTATTGCGCGGCGCTGACGGCGATCATGACGGGCATCGCCTACGCGACCTCCGCGGAGATGGCGGGCGAGCTCGGCGCCTTCCCCGCCTTCGGGAAGAACCGCGAGGCGATGCTGCGGGTGATCCGGAACCATTGCCGCGCCGCCTATGGCGAGATCGCGGGCTACGACGGCCTTTCGATCCTTCCGGTGCCGCTCGACCACGCGAATTGCCCCGACCCCGCCCTCGTCAAGACCGCGCGGCTCGCCTGGGACACGGCGCTCGCGCTCGGCGAGGCGCACGGCTATCGCAACGCTCAGGCGACGGTGATCGCGCCCACGGGCACGATCGGTCTCGTCATGGACTGCGACACCACCGGCATCGAGCCCGATTTCGCGCTCGTCAAGTTCAAGAAGCTCGCGGGCGGCGGCTACTTCAAGATCATCAACCGCATCGTGCCGGAGGCGCTGCGCACCCTCGGCTACGGCAAGACCGAGATCGACGCGATCGTGCGCTATGCCGTCGGCCGCGGCACGCTCGAGAACGCCCCGCACGTCAATCACGGGGACCTCCGGGCGAAGGGCTTCACCGAGGAGGCGCTCGCCACGCTGGAGAACGCGCTCGCGAGCGCCTTCGACATCAAGTTCGCGATCAACAAGTGGACGCTCGGCGAGAAGTTCTGCAAGGAAGTGCTGGGCTTCACCGACGCCCAGCTCTCGGATCCCGGCTTCGACATCCTGACGGGGCTCGGCTTCGGCAAGCACGAGATCGAGCACGCCAACACCTATTGCTGCGGCGCCATGACGCTCGAGGGCGCGCCTTATCTCAAGCCCGAGCATCTCCCGGTCTTCGATTGCGCCAACCCCTGCGGCCGCATCGGCAAGCGCTTCCTCTCGGTCGAGAGCCACATCCGCATGATGGCGGCGGCGCAGCCCTTCATCTCCGGCGCGATCTCCAAGACCATCAACATGCCGAACGTCGCGACGGTCGAGGACTGCAAGCGCGCCTACGAGCTCTCCTGGCAGCTCGGTCTGAAGGCGAACGCGCTCTACCGCGACGGCTCGAAGCTCTCGCAGCCGCTCCAGGCCTCGCTCCTCGACGGCGACGACGGCGCCGACGAGGCCGCGGAGCTCCTGGAGAAGAACCCCCTCGAGCGCGTCCCCGTCATCGCCGAGCGGATCGTCGAGCGCGTTGTCGAGCGCATGGTGCAAGTGGCGGAGCGCAAGCGCCTGCCGCATCGCCGCAAGGGCTATACCCAGAAGGCGATCGTCGGCGGCCACAAGGTCTATCTGCGCACCGGCGAGTACGAGGACGGCCGCCTCGCGGAGGTCTTCATCGACATGCACAAGGAAGGCTCGGCCTTCCGCTCGCTCATGAACAACTTCGCGATCGCGATCTCGATCGGGCTGCAATACGGCGTGCCGCTGGAGGAGTTCGTGGAGGCCTTCACCTTCACGCGCTTCGAGCCCTCCGGCATCGTCGAGGGCAACGATACCATCAAGATGGCGACCTCGATCCTCGACTATCTCTTCCGCGAGCTCGCGATCTCCTATCTCGGGCGGAACGACCTCGCGCACGTGCAGCCGAGCGATCTCACGCCGGACACGCTCGGCAAGGGGATATCGGAATCGAGCCTTCCCGAGGGCACGCCGCGGCCGGACGTGGCGGCCGTGGTGCAGCGCGTGGCCTCGACCGGCTACGTCCGCAACAAGCTCACGGTCTTCCAGGGCGGCGCCGGTAAGGCCGGCGGTGCGCCCACGACGGGATTGGCCGGGAATACCGCGTTCGACGTGACGCGGGAGTCCGAGACCGCCGTTGCGGTCGCGGAAGTGGCGACGGTGAGCGTCACCGCCGCCGTCGACGCGCGGCTCGAGCAGATTCGCACCGCGCGGCTCAAGGGTTACGAGGGCGACAGCTGCACCGAGTGCGGCAACTTCACCCTCGTGCGGAACGGAACCTGCCTCAAATGCGACACCTGCGGCGCCACGAGCGGCTGTAGCTGATCGCAAGGCAGCGCCGGCCCAAGCCTCCCGGCCCGCGCTGCAGAAATGAGGCAGAAATTGGGGGTGCGGTTCGCAAGGGCCGCACCCCACTTTTTGCAAAATTCGGCTGAGCGGGGATGCGCGACAAAATCCGCGCCTAAGATTTGATGTCAGTTCCCCCGCCGGCGAGACCTCCCTTCCGCCGGCTACCTGCGGCGGCGGCGCTCATCCCCGCGCCCCGCCGCTCTTTTTTTGGTCTTGTGCGCTAGAACTTGATCATGCTCACGCGGGTCAGGGTCGTCGCGTTGGCGACGCCCGGTGCCGAGGTGAAATTGTAGGCGACGTACTGCTCGATGTAGGCGTTGTCCGCTGAGACCGTGTCGACCGGCACGATCACCTTGAAGCCGCGGATCGCGGCCTCGGAGGCGGTGTACATCACCGCTCCATGCGCGGCAGTCCCGGTCGCGATCACGGTATTGATGCCGTGGTCCCTGAGAATTTTCTCCAGATCGGTATTGAAGAACTTGTCGAACGGGGCCTGGACATGGGGCTCGCTGCCGGTCGGCGCCACCTCAGGGAGGACGTCGCCGATCGCGGCACCGGGGATCAGGCTGTAGACGACGAGCACGTTGCTGGCTCGAGCAGCCGTCAGAAGCTGCTTCGCTAACGGAAGCGATGCGAGACAGCGCGGCCGCCGCTCCGCATTGCAAGTCTGCTTCACGAAATCCAGCATCAGCAGCGCCGTCGTCTTGGGATCGATGGTGACGGGCTTGAGCGCCGGTGCGGGCGGCGCGTGGATGCCCGGCCATTCATCGATGATGGTCTGCTGCGCCAGCGCCGGCACACTCTGTAGAGCGACGGCAAGCGCCGCCGCTACGGCAATGCCCCCCAATCTTGAAGTCATCGGCTCCTCGCTTCCGCTGATTTTCCGGGCCCACCGGGGTCAAGGGACATGCTGGCGAGGCGCTCAGATCGGCACAAGAGCCTCACTCGCGATCTTCGTCGCATCTGCGAGACGCGCCCGCAAAGGACGATCGGCCTATCCGCCTTGCCCGCCGAGAAAGCCCGGGAGCGCGGCTTCGGGCAATCGGTAAAGCCCTACCGGCGCCGAGAACATCGCGGGATCCTGCGCCCCGAGGCGGACGTGCGAGAGCGCCCAGGAGAAAGCGGTGCGGATACCGTTGCCATCGGTCACCGCGCCGTCGGCGCGCATGGGGATGCCCGCCGCCGAAAGCCAGATCGCGCCCTCGATGAGCGTGCCGTCGCTCGCGCGCTTGCGGACCTTGTATTTGGCGGTGGCGATGCCGCCGACGGTCTCGGTACCCGCGGGGGCGCCGGTGATGTCGGGCGCGCTCAGCTCCGCGAGCGCCCCGGCGATGCGGAAATCGACGTAGCTCATCAGCGCCGGCAGGATGAAATAGCCGCGCCCGGCGTCGAGGTCGAAGATCGCGACCTGCTGGAACCCCGCGACGTTCTGCTCGTGCCGCTGATGTCCGGGTATCGAGAAGATGCGGCCCATGAAGCTCTGCCCGTTCACCGTCAGCACGCGCTCGGCGCTGTAGGCGACGGTGGCGTCGCCGAGGACGCGCGCCGATGAGGGCTCCCCTCCGAGAAGGCAAAGAGAGAGCGCTAGCGCCCCCAGGAACCGTCTCATGATGCGGGACCTCCATTCCCAATGCTGGGCCCATACTACGGGATTGCGGCGGATTCGGGGCGCGCTGGATTGCCGGAGAGGCGGCCGCTATGCTCGGCGCCCTGACCCTCGCGTCGCACGGAGTCACTCATGTCCGGTCGGATCGAAGCGCGCCTGCGGGAGCTCGGCATCGAATTGCCGCAGGCGAGCGCGCCCGCAGCCAATTACGTGCCCTATGTGCGGACGGGCGACCTCCTCTTCATCTCGGGCCAGCTCCCGATCTGGAACGGCGAGCGCCGCTTCAAGGGCAAGCTCGGCCGCGAGATCACGCTCGAGCAGGGCCAGGAAGCCGCGCGGCTCTGCGGCCTCAACGCGCTCGCGCATCTCAAGAACGCGCTCGACGGCGATCTCGACCGCGTGCTGCGCTGCGTCCGTCTCGGCGGCTTCGTCAACTGCCTCGAGAGCTTCACGGAGCAGCCGCAGGTCGTGAACGGCTGCTCCAACCTGATGGCGGAGGTGCTCGGCGACCGCGGCCGGCACGCGCGCACTGCCGTCGGCGTCAACGTGCTGCCCTTCGACCTCGCGGTCGAGGTCGAGAGCCTCTTCGAGGTGCGCTGAGCGCCATGCCCGACGGCGGCGATCCCGCGCGCGTCCGCGTCGTCGAGCGCCTCGCGGAGGTACCGGCGGCGGAATGGGACGCCTGCGCCGGCGGCGACAATCCCTTCCTGAGCCATGCCTTCCTCGAGGCCCTGGAGGCGAGCGGCTCCGCGACCGCGGAGACCGGCTGGCTCCCGCAGCATCTCCTCGTCGAGGACGCCGAGGGCCACCTCATCGGAGCCGTTCCGCTCTACCTCAAGAGCCATTCCTACGGCGAATACGTCTTCGATCACGGCTGGGCGCAGGCCTATGAGCGCGCGGGCGGCAGCTACTACCCGAAGCTCCAGTCGGCGGTGCCCTTCACGCCGGTGACGGGGCCGCGGCTGCTCGTCCGAGCGGGGGCGCCCTCCGCGGTCGAGGAGACCTTGATCGCGGCGCTCCCGGAGATCGCGCGGGCGCACAAGGTCTCCTCGCTCCACGTGACCTTTCCGCCGCGCGCGCAATGGGAGCGGCTCGGCGAAGCCGGCTTCCTCCAACGCACGGGACAGCAATTCCACTGGGAGAACCGGGGCTACGGCAGCTTCGAGGACTTCCTGGAGGCGCTCAATTCTCGAAAGCGCAAGCAGATCCGCCGCGAGCGCCGCGACGCTCTCGCCGGCGGGCTCGAAATCGAGACGCTCACGGGAGCCGCGCTCGAGCCCAGGCATTGGGATGCGTTCTATCGCTTCTACCGCTCCACCACCGACCGCAAGTGGGGCGACGCCTACCTCACGCGGGAGTTCTTCGGTCTCCTGCACGAGCGCTTGGCCGGCCGCGTGGTGCTGATGCTCGCACGCCAGGGCAAGCGCTACGTCGCGGGAGCGCTCAACCTGCTGGGGCGCGACACCCTCTACGGGCGGAACTGGGGCTGCGTCGGCGATTTCCCGTTCCTGCATTTCGAGCTCTGTTATTACTGCGCGCTCGATTTCGCGATCGAGCGCGGCCTCGCCCGGGTCGAGGCTGGCGCGCAGGGCGCGCACAAGATCCAGCGGGGATATCTGCCGACGCCCACCTACAGCGCGCATTGGATCCGGGACCGCAGCTTCCGCACGGCGGTCGAGAAATTCCTGGCGCGCGAGCGCGAGTCAGTCGCAGCCGAGATGGAAGAGCTCGGCGAAGAGCTCTCGCCATTCCGCCGCGAGGCGGAGTAGGCTTGGTTCCGGAGGCGCAACCATGCCGCTCACCCTCACCAAGCTTTCCCCTTCCCTCGGCATCGCCGCGGAGGGGGTCGATCTGCACGGCCCGCTGAGCCGCGATACGGCCGAGGCGCTGCGCCGTGCGCTCCTCGACAATCTCGTGCTGTGCATCCGCGGCCAGAGCGTGAAGCCGCCCGAATACCTCGAGGCGATGCGGGCCTTCGGCACGCCGATGAAGCAGACGCGCATCGCCTCGCGCCACGGCGAGATAGCGGAGATCACCATCCTTTCCAGCGAGGACCGCGACGAGCTCGGCGACGGCAAGCGCCTCGTCGTCGGCGCGCATTGGCACAGCGACGACAGCTACAAGCGCGTCCCCTGCTCCCTCACCATGCTCTACGGCGTCGAGGTCCCGCCCGTGGGCGGCGACACGCAATTCACCAACATGTACGCGGCCTACGACGATCTCTCGCCGGCGATGAAGGAGCGCATCGCTAACCTGAAGGTCGTGCACAGATACGACAGCAGCCGCAAGGGCACGCGGATCGCCACTCTCCGCGCGGACGAATCCGCGGAGCTCCCGGACGCCGTCCATCCCATCGTGCGCACGCATCCCGAGACCGGCAGGAAGGCGCTCTATCTCAACCCGAACCGCATGGAGCGGATCGTCGGGATGGACCGCGAGGAGAGCGATCGCCTCCTCGACGAGCTCACGCGTCACGCGACCCAGGCGAAGTATCAGTATCGGCACAAATGGCGGGCGGGCGACATCCTGATCTGGGATAACCGCTGCACCATGCACAAGGCGAACGCCGACTACCCCGAGGGCAGCCGCCGCTTCATGCATCGCATCATCGTCGAGGGGACGGTTCCGGTTTAGGGTGCGTGCTCATCGAGCTTGGGGCGGGACATGAGGCGACGCGACCTTCTTCGAGCTCTGGGCGGGGCGTGGACCTTCTGGCCCCTCGCCGCGCGGGCGCAGCAAGGCGAGCGTGTGCGCCGGATCGCGATATTGATGCCCTATCCGCCGGCGAATGCGGAAATGCAGGCGCGAGTGCGCGCTTTCCGGGAAGAGCTACGAAAGCACGGCTGGGCCGCCGGCGTCAACGTTCAGTTCGACGAACGCTGGACCGGCGATGACATGGACCTCATCCGGTCCGCTGCTAAAAATCTCGTGGAGCTCGGTCCGGACGCAATCCTTGCCGTCGGCGGCCGCGTCATTCCGGTGCTGCAGGAAATGACGCACACGATTCCGATCGTGACCCCCAGCGGCGCCGATCCCGTCGCACGAGGCTACGCGGAAAGCCTCGCCCGCCCGAGCGGCAACGTCACGGGCTTCGCCACCATCGAGCTCTCGATCGTGGGCAAGATGTTGCAGATACTCAAGGAGATCGCGCCCGCCATCACGCACGTTTCCATGATCTACAATCCGGACAACCCCGTCGGAACGCTATTTGTCCGCGCCTTCGAGGCGGCCGCGCAGCAAATCGGCGTGGCGCGCGCCGTCGCTCAAATTCACGGACTTGCGGACATGGAGCGGGCCGTGGCAGCGGTTGCGGCGCAGCCCAATGGCGGCGTTTTCTTTCCGCTGGACGTAACGGTCGCCGCTTATGTGGAGCAGACCGTCGCATTGGTTGCACGGCATCGCCTGCCGGCGATCTATTCCGAGCGGGTTTTCGTCGCGAGTGGCGGGCTCGTCTACTACGGCACAGATCGCATTGAAATGTTCCGTCGTGCTGCCTCCTATGTCGACCGCATTCTCCGCGGCGAGAAGGTGGGCGATCTTCCGTATCAGCTGCCAAGCAAATACGACCTCGTAATTAATTTGCAGACCGCTAAGACGCTGGGGTTGATGATTCCGCCGAAGCTCCTATTCAGCGCGGAAGAGGTCATCGAATAGAAAATTCGTGCCTAGGGTCGCGCGCTGCGCTTCGCCTTCGCCGGCCGCTTCGGTGGCACATACCCCGACGGCCGCAGCGGTGGGCGGCCCAGCGCCTCGCGCCGGGCGATCCAGGTCGTCAGGCGTTCCATGCGCGTGGGATGGATCTGGTCGCCGGGACTCAGCAAATAGAATGACGTGGCCTCGCCGGTGAAGCCCGGGCTGTAGTTCCGCACGAGCTCGCGATAGACCATGCGGTCGCCGGTGCGCTTCTCCTCGTCCTGCGCCAGCGGGATCGACCACCAGCGCAGGACGGGCTCGCAGGCGATCTTGTCGATCATGAGACAGTTGGGATCGACCCAGCCGTCGAACTCCTCGCAGAAAATGCCGCGGCCGGGACCCACGGATTCCCAGATGTCGATGTAGAGCGGCTCCCGCGTCTCGTGGTGGACGAACCAGCGCAGGCTGTAGGCCCAGCCCTTCCCCGCGATCGCCGCGAGGAGCGTCGAGAGGTGGCGTGGGTCGAGCCAGTTGTCGTCGTCGAGATAGGAGACGTAACGGCTGTTCGCGAGATAGGAGAGCGCCGTCCTGAGCGCGCCCCCATTGCCGTCGCCGTAGAGCCCGCCGTTGCGCTCGGCCGTGGAATAGCCGAGATCGACTATCGTGACCGCATGCCCTTTGGGCCGCGCCCTCAGGATCTTATCGAGGATGCGGGGATCGCCGCCGTGCTTGTCGATGCCGATGACGGTCTGCACCCGCTCCACCCCGGTCTGGCGGAAGATCGATTGCACCGCGTCGAGCAAGCTGGGACGCAGGATCGTCGGGATGACGACCGCGGCTTCGAAGGGCTGCTGCAGGGAATCGGGATCGTCGGCGTGGGTGATCACCGCGGGCTCCAGCGCGCAACGATCTCGGCGGCGGCGGAAAAGCGCAGCTCCGCGCGCGGCGCGGGCGGCGCGCCGTCGACCCAGGCCGGGAAGAGCGTCTCGATGAGCGGCGGGTCCGCGCTCACGCGATGAACGAGGCGGCGCTCGGCGATCTGCGGATGGGCCGGCACTTCCGCAAGTTCGATCACGGGATGGAAGCAGCAATCCGCGGGCTCGATGAGGCGCTCCCAATGCGCGAGCGGCTCCGTCGCGATGAGCGCCGCCACCTCCGCGATCAGGGCCGTCTGCGGCAGCGGATCGGCGTGACGCGCGATCCACTCCGGCCGCTCGACGGCCCGGCAGAAGGCGGCCCAGAACTTCTCCTCGACCGCGCCCAGGCTGAAGAACCTGCCGTCCTTGCAGCGATAGATCTGGTAGTTGGCGGCGCCGCCGTTGAGCCGCTGCTGCGTGCGATAGGGCTCGTGTCCCCTGCGCTGCGCGAGCGTCAGCGGAATCGCCTGCCAGGCGAGCACGGTCTCCGCGAGGCTCACGTCGATGAAGGAGCCCCGTCCCGTCGAGACCCGCCGGAAGAGCGCGGCGACCGCCGCGAGCGCCGCCTGGAGCGCGCTCGCGTGATCGGCGGTCGGCGGGTAAGCGCCCACCGGACGCTCCGCGATCCCCGAGGCCGCGAGCCCGCCCGCGAGCGCCATGTAGTTGATGTCGTGCCCCGCGCGGAGCCGGTAGGGCCCGCTCTGGCCGAAGCCCGTGAGCGCCACATGGACGAGGCGCGGATTGAGGCGCTCGAGCGTCGCGCGGTCGAATCCGAGGCGGTCGAGCACGCCCGGCCGATAGCTTTCGACGAGCACGTCGGCCGCGGCCACGAGCGTCGAGAACGAGCCCTTTCCCTGCGGCGATTTCAGGTCGAGCTCGATCACGGTCTTGCCGCGGTTCATGAGCTTGTAGCCCGCGGAGATGCCGTCGGCATCGAAGGGGCCGAGGCCGCGCATGGGCTCGCCGCCGGGCGGCTCGACCTTCACGACCTCGGCGCCCATGTCCGCGAGATGCAGCGCCGCTTGCGGACCGGGAATGAATTGGCTCACGTCGATGACGCGAATGCCCTGCAGGAATTGGGAGAGGCTCATGCGGAATTCCTAGCACAGGGCTTCCGCGGCGGGAACGCGCTCTCGCTTTCCCGATCCGCCCGCAACAGAATGGGCGAGCGGACCGCATTGGGAGGCGCTCATGAGCGAGACCATCGTCCGGGGGAAATGGGTCGTGCGCGGGGTCCGGAACCGGCACCAAGCGGAGATCGTCGAGGACGGCGCGGTCCATCAGCGCGAGGGAACGATCGTGGCGGTCGGCTCCTACGACAGCATCCGGCGCGCCCACCCGCAGCTTCCGGTGCAGGGCTCCCCGGAGCACATGATCCTGCCGGGCTTCGTCAACGCCCATCACCATGTGGGCCTGACTCCCTTGCAGATGGGCTCGCCGGATTACCCGCTGGAGCAGTGGCTTGCGAGCCGCATGGCGAGGCGGGACATCGACCTCTACCTCGACACGCTCTATTCCGCCTTCGAGATGATCGCCTCGGGCATCACGACCGTGCAGCACATCCACGGCTGGCTGCGCGGCCCGCTAGAGAATATCCAGCGCGGTGCGCGGCAAGTGCTCGATGCCTACCGTGCGATCGGCATGCGCGTCTCCTATTCCTTCGCGGTCCGCGAGCAAAACCGGCTCGTCCACGAGGCGGATGCGGATTTCGTGCGCCGCCTGCCGCCGGAGCTCGGAGCGGCCGTCGGAGAGCATCTCTCGGCGCTCGCGATCCCCTTCGAGGATTACCTCCGCCTCTTCGACGACCTCCTGCGGGAGAGCCGCGGCGAGAGCCTGACACGCATCCAGCTCTCGCCCGCGAACCTTCATTGGTGCTCGGATGCGGCGCTCGTGGCGCTCAACGAGCGTGCGCAAAGTGCCGGCGTTCCCCTGCACATCCATCTCGTCGAGACCGCCTATCAGAAGGAATACGCGCGGCGCCGCACCGGCACCACCGCGCTGAAGCACCTGCATCGCCTCGGGCTGCTCGGGCCGAGGCTGACGCTCGGCCACGGCGTCTGGCTCACGGAAGAGGACATCGAGCTCGCCGCCGATACCGGCACCTGCATCTGCCACAACTGCAGCTCCAACTTGCGCCTGCGGAGCGGCGTGGCGCCGCTCAACGCGTTCGAGGCCAGGGGCATGGCGGTCGCGATGGGCCTCGACGAGGCCGGCATCAACGACGACCGCGACATGCTGCAGGAGATGCGGATGGTGCTGCGCCTCCATCGCGTGCCCGGCATGGACGATGGAGTCCCGACCTGCCCGCAGGTGCTGCGCATGGCGACCGAGCACGGCGCCGCCACCACGCCCTTCGGCAGCATGATCGGCCGCCTCGATCCCGGCCGCCTCTGCGACCTCGTGCTCGTCAACTGGCGCACGGCGACCTGGCCCTACCAGGACGAGGACGTGCCCGCGCTCGACGCCGTCCTGCAGCGCGCGAAGACCGCCGCGGTGGACGTCGTCGTGGTCGGCGGCGAGACCATCTACGAGAACGGCCGCTTCACGCGCGTCGACCGCGATGCCGTCCTCCGCGAGATCGCCGCCGCGCTCGGCCGCCCGCGCTCGCCGGCAGAGGAGCGCCGGCGCTCCATGGCGAAGGCCGTGCTCCCGCACGTGACGGAGTTCTATCGCGCCTATCTCAGCGAGGAGACCGGCGAGCCGTTCTACCGCCCGAGCGCCCGCCGCTGATCAGCGGCGGCGCGCGACGATGTGGAAGATATGCCAGTGCTTGGGCTTGCCGCGAGGGGTGACGGAGTCCGTCTCTTCCTCCTCGAAGAGCTCGACCTCGAGGTCCGCGAGAAGACGCTCGGCGTCCCCGCGAGTCATGTGGGTCATGCCGGGCCTGCCGACCCAGCCGTCCCGGTCGCCGTAGAGCTGGCCCGCAAAGCGGCCGCCGGGCTTCAGCGAGGCGACGATCCGCGACCAAAGCCCAGGAAAGCGCTCCCGCGGACAGATGGGAAGCGCGAAGCTCGAGTTGACGAGATCGGCCACGGGCCAGGCCGCGTCCTCGAAGCGCTCGCAACGGGTCTCGAGCCGCGCGCCCGGCGGCAAGTCCGGCCGCTGCCGGAGCCGCTCGATCGCCGCGGGCTCGGCGTCGATCGCGAGCACGGACCAGCCGCGGCGCAGCAATTCGATCGTGTCCCGCCCGTCGCCGCTGCCGAGATCGACGGCGAAGCGCGGTCCCTCCGAGGCGCCGAAGCGCGCGAGCGCCTCGAGCAAGGTGCGCCGCGGCGGCCGGTCTGCCGTCGCAGCGTAGTACTCGGCCCAATCTCGGGGCTTGCGGTCGTCGGTCATGCACGGCCTCGCGTCACTGCCGGCGTCGCCTCGCCTTTCGGCGCTCGCCGCTGGCTTTGGCGATCTCCGCTCCGAACAGCAGGATTTGCGCGGAATAGTAGATCCACACCAGCAGCAGCACGAGCGCGCCTGCGGCGCGATAGGTCGACATCACGCCGCCGCCGCCGATGTAGAGGCCGATGAGGTATTTGCCGATCTCGAAGAGCACCGCCGAAGTGATCGCGCCGAGCCAGACGTCGCGCCACTCGACCCGCGTATCCGGCAGGATCCTGAACATCAGCGCGAAGAGCAGCGTCGGCATCGCCAAGGAGGTCGGCACGTCCACGGAGTCGAGCAGCGCGGTGAGCGAAGGCAGGTGTTTCCGGAGATAGTCCTCGGAGAGCGCGAGCCCCGCGGTGAGCGCGAGCGAGGCCGTCAGCAGCAAGCCGATCACGAGGATGAAGCAGAGGCTGCGCAGTCGCATCAGCAGCAGGCTCAGGACGCCGCTTACCTTGGGCCGCTCCGCCTTCCAGATCACGTTGAACGCGCCCTGCAGCTCCTCGAAGACGCCCGTCGCCGCGAGCACGAGGAACGCGATACCGATGATGGTCGCGACGATGCCGGAGCGGGTACTGCTGGCGTTGCGCAGCAAGGCCTGGACCGCGCCGGCGCTTTCCTCGCCCACGAGCGTCGCGATCTCCTCGAAGAGCGCGCCTTCCGCGGCTTGCTTGCCGTAGACGAGCCCGGCAACCGCGATGACGAGGATCAAAAGCGGCCCCAAGGAGAAGACCGCGTAATAGGCGATCGCTGCGCCCATGGTGGCGGCGCGGTCGTTCAGCCAGCCGACCGCGGCCGCGCGGAGCACGAGCCAGCATTCGCGAGCGGCACCGAAAACGCTGCGCAAGCCCCCTCGCATCGGCGGAAATCCAAGGCTTCAGATCACCGCGCCGCGCGCTCGGGCGCGGCAGGAAACCGTTGGAGGCGTCCCGCTACTCCACCAATTCCGGCTCTTTCCGCGAGGGCTGCGGCGGGGCTTCCTCGAAGGTGAAAGCGAGCTTGTCGCCCTGCACCCGGACGTGCACGACGCCGCCCTTGACGAGCTTGCCGAAGAGGAGCTCCTCCGCGAGCGGCTTCTTGACGTGCTCCTGGATGATCCGCGCCAAGGGGCGCGCGCCGAAGAGCTTGTCGTAGCCCTTCTCGCCCAGCCACTTCCGCGCGGCGTCGTCGAGCTCGATGGTGACGTTGCGGTCGGCGAGCTGGTCCTCGAGCTGGAGCACGAACTTGTCGACGACGCGGCCGATGGTTTCCGGCGTCAGCGACGAGAAGGAGATCACGGCGTCGAGGCGGTTGCGGAACTCCGGGGTGAAGAGCCGGTTGATCGCTTCCTCGTCCTCGCCGATGCGGACCTCCGCGCCGAAGCCGATCGCGGGCTTGGCGAGGTCGGCGGCGCCGGCATTCGTCGTCATGATGAGGATCACGTTGCGGAAATCCACGGTCTTGCCGTTGTGGTCCGTGAGCTTCCCGTAATCCATCACCTGCAGCAGGATGTTAAAGAGGTCGGGATGCGCCTTCTCGATCTCGTCGAGCAGCAGCACCGAATGCGGACGCTGGTCGATTGCGTCGGTCAGGAGCCCGCCCTGGTCGAATCCGACGTAGCCCGGGGGCGCGCCGATGAGGCGCGAGACCGTGTGGCGCTCCATGTACTCGGACATGTCGAAGCGCGTGAGCTCGATCCCGAGCGTGCGCGCGAGCTGGCGCGCGACCTCGGTCTTGCCGACGCCGGTCGGGCCCGAGAAGAGGTAGCAGCCGATGGGCTTCTCCGGCTCCCTGAGGCCCGCGCGCGCGAGCTTGATCGCGGCGACCAGCGTCTCGATCGCCCTGTCCTGGCCGAAGACCATGGTCTTGAGGTCGCGATCGAGGTTCCTGAGCGTCTCCTTGTCGTCGCGCGATACGCTCTTCGGGGGGATGCGCGCCATGGTCGCGACCACCGCCTCGACTTCCTTGACGGTGATCGTCTTGCGCCGCCGGCTCTCCGGCAGCAGCATCTGCGCCGCGCCCACCTCGTCGATCACGTCGATCGCCTTGTCCGGGAGCTTCCTGTCGTTGATGTAGCGGTAGGAGAGCTCGACCGCTGCGCGGATCGCGTCCGCGGTGTAGCGGACCTTGTGGTGGCGCTCGTAGTAGGGCTTGAGGCCGCGGAGTATCTTGACGGAATCCTCCACCGTGGGCTCGTTCACGTCGATCTTCTGGAAGCGCCGCACCAGCGCGCGGTCCTTCTCGAAGTAGTTCCGGTATTCCTTGTAGGTCGTGGAGCCGATGCAGCGGATGTTGCCGCTGGCGAGCGCGGGCTTCAGCAGGTTCGAGGCATCCATCGCGCCGCCCGAGGTGGCGCCGGCGCCGATCACGGTGTGGATCTCGTCGATGAAAAGGATGGCGCCGGGGATCGCCTCGAGCTCGCCGAGCACGGCCTTGAGGCGCTCCTCGAAATCGCCGCGGTAGCGCGTGCCCGCGAGGAGCGCGCCCATGTCGAGCGCGAAGATCTGCGCGCCCTGCAGCACGTCTGGTACCTCGCGCTGCACGATGCGGCGCGCGAGGCCCTCCGCGATTGCGGTCTTGCCGACGCCGGGATCGCCGACGTAGAGCGGGTTGTTCTTGGAGCGGCGGCAGAGGATCTGGATCGTGCGCTCGACCTCGGCCTCGCGGCCGATCAGCGGGTCGATCTTGCCGCTCTTCGCCTTCTTGTTGAGGTTCACGCAGTAGCTGTCGAGTGAATCGTGGTTGCGCTTGGAGGGCTTCTCGAGCCTCTCCTCCTCGTCCGCGCCCTGGACGCGGCGCGTCTCCGAGCGGCCCGGTGCCTTGGCGATGCCGTGCGAGATGTAGTTCACGGCATCGAAGCGCGTCATGTCCTGCTCCTGCAGGAAATAGACGGCGTGGCTCTCGCGCTCCGCGAACATCGCGACGAGCACGTTGGCGCCCGTCACCTCCTCCCGTCCGGAGGACTGCACGTGGATCGCCGCGCGCTGCAGCACGCGCTGGAAGCTCGCGGTGGGCTTCGCGTCGTCGCCGTGCGAGGAGACGAGATTCGCGAGCTCGTTGTCGACGTAGCCCAGGAGATCGCGGCGCAGCTTCTCGAGATCGACGGTGCAGGCGCGCAGCACCGCCACCGCATCCTGGTCCTCGGTCAGCGCGAGCAGCAGGTGCTCGAGCGTCGCGTACTCGTGCCGCCGCTGATTGGCGTGCCCGAGGGCGCGGTGGAGCGTCTTCTCAAGATTGCGCGAAAGCATGAACGCGTTTTCCTCTTCCTGAACCGCCGGAGCTCGTCTCGTGCCCGACCCAGATCATTCCTTTTCCAAGGTGCATTGCAGCGGATGCTGGTGCTGCCGTGCGAAATCCATCACCTGCGTCACCTTCGTCTCCGCGATCTCGTAGGTGTAGACGCCGCAGATGCCGACGCCGCGGCGATGAACGTGCATCATGATGCGCGTCGCCTCCTCGCGGGTCTTCGCGAAGAAGCGCTCGAGGATGTGCACGACGAATTCCATCGGCGTGTAGTCGTCGTTGAGCATGAGGACCTTGTACATCGACGGCTTCTTCGTCTTGGGCTTGGCCTTGACGATGACGCCGGTCGCCGGTCCTTCTCCATTGCGTTTCTCGGTATCGCTCATGGTGCTCGGCCGAAACTCGCCTCACGTCTGCGTAGTGCTCCCCATGATATTGGCATCCGCGCGCTCAAAGGAAGCGCTTTCCTCGATCCCATTACGGCCATCGCCGGAGACCGGCGCCATGCTTGCGACAGCATGCCGCGATGGGGTTAACGCCGGCATAAATGCCGGATGCCAAAAAGAAATGCCCGGCGGAGCGGCTCCGCCGGGCAGCGTCATTTCCGGTGTGGTCCGCTCAGGCCCGAAGCGGCCGCGGCGGCGCGGAGAACGCGCGCTCGAGGCGTGCTCCGAAGGGCTCGTAGACCTCGCTTGCGGTCTCGAAAACGAGCTCCGAGAGCCGCATCGCGCCCGCGACCAGGCGATCGACGCAGGCCCTTGCAAAATCGCCATTAAGCGCCGCCACATCGGCGATCGTGCGGGCATCGAGGAGCGCTGCGGCGGTGCCCGCTCCGTCCTCGAGCGTGCCCCTTGCGATCCCCGCGAGCTCGAGGCCGATCCGCGTCATCCCCTCGCTCAGCGCCGAATTGACCGCGGTAAAGACCGCGAGGTTCTCCTTGGCGAGGCTCGAGGCATCGCGAAAGACGCCGACGATCTCGCTTTCCATGGGAGGGATCCCCGTGGCAATGGGCGCCGGCAATGCGGGCGCGGGGATCGGGGCTTCGGGCGCTCGCGCCATAGGCGTCGATTTCTTGCGGGGCTTCGTGCTCATCCTGGCGCTACGCTCCTGCTGGAATGGTACCGGCGGCGCCGCTCGGCGATGGCGGCGCCAAACTCGTCTTGCTGCAATGCAACATTGCCCGACTATAGCGGACCTGCCATGCCCCGCAAGCGCTTTCGCAGAATCAGCCCTCGGCTTCCATTGCAATGCAATGCGCAACCTGCGCGGGGGAATGCGCAGGGCTTAAGCATCGTTTAATCCATAGGATTCAATATGCTCGATAGGAAATTTAGAGCGGGGACTCCGGTTTTCATGGACAGAGAGTCCGGAATTTCCTACGGTTTTCACACCTGGGGCCGAATCGCGGCGGAACCTTGGCGGAGGACGGGCGGGTGAGATTGGAACGGCAGGGAAGCGGGATGCGCCCGGGGAGCCGGATTTGGCTCGCCCTCGCCGTTGCGTGCCTCTCCCTGTTCCTGCTCGCGCCTGCGGTAGAAGCGCGCACGAAGTCGCACGGAGGCGCCGGCAAGCCGCAGCTCACCTCGATCGTGATCGATGCCGAGACGGGTCAGGTCGTCAGCGAATCGAACGCCGACGCTCCGCATTACCCGGCCTCGCTCACGAAGATGATGACGCTCTACCTCATCTTCGACGCGCTGGAGAAGCATCGCATCCGGCTCGAGACGGAATTCACGGTTTCCGCCCACGCCGCGAGCATGTCGCCGACGAAGCTCGGGCTGCAGGCCGGCGAGACCATCGCCGTCCGCGACATCATCCTGGGCCTCGTCACGCAATCCGCGAACGACGCGGCGGTGGTGGCGGCCGAGGGCCTCGCGGGCAGCGAAGACGCCTTCGCCGAGCGCATGACCGCCAAGGCGCACGCGCTCGGCATGACGCACACCCATTTCAGCAACGCCTCCGGCCTCCCCGATCCCGACCAGGTCACGACCGCGCGCGACCTCGCGACGCTGGCGCGCGCGCTCTATCGCGACTTCCCGCAGGAGTATGCGAATTTCGCGACGCAGGAATTCATGTTCCGCGGCGTCGTCTACACCAACCACAATCATCTCATGGATAGGTTCGCGGGGATGGACGGCATCAAGACCGGCTACATCCGCGCCTCCGGGTTCAACCTCGCGGCATCGGCCGTGCGCGAGAACCGGCGCTTGATCGGCGTCGTCATGGGCGGCGAGAGCAGTCGCGCGCGCGACAACAAGATGGCGGAGCTGCTGAACGCGGGCTTCGGCCAGAGCACCGGCGATCCGATCGCCGCGCTCGCCTCTGCGACAGACGCCGCCGAGAACCGCAGCTTCAACGAGCGCGCGGCCCGAGTGCTGCGTCACCTTTCGCCGGTGAGCTCTGCCGAGGCGGCGGTGCCGCAGACGCGCAAGCCCATCCGCGGCGGCCAATCCGAGAGCGAGAGCTGGGGCATCCAGGTCGGCGCCTTCAGCCAGCGCGCGGGCGCCGCGCGCGCCGCGCAAGAGGCGTTGGCCGCTCTCCCCTGGGCCAAGGGCAAGAGCGTGGCCGTGGTCGCTCCCAATTCGGGCGAGAAATCGCGCTTCTACCGCGCCCGCATCGTGGGATTCACCGCGAAGGAAGCCGAGCGCGCCTGCCAGACGCTGCACCAGAAGCGCGCGGCCTGCAACGTCGTCAATCCCAGCACGGTCCGCGTCGCCCAGCGCTGAGCGAGCGGCACCTCTCCGGAAAAATCAGAATTTCGGCGGCGAGATGCCGCTGCGGCCGAGTTCCGCGACGAGCGCGGCCTTGAGGCGGTCGAGCCCCTCGGGGTCGCGCGCCTCCGCGCGCGCCACGAGCACGGCCTGCGTGTTGGAGGCGCGGAGCAGCCACCAGCCGTCCTTGGTCCGCACGCGGACGCCGTCGATGTCCACCATCTCCGCGCCCGCCCGCTTGAGCCGGTCGCGCACCTCCGACACCACCGCGAATTTCCGCTCCTCCGCGCAGGGAAAGCGCAGCTCCGGCGTGTTCACGACCTGCGGCAGCCGGTCGCGCATCTCCGCGAGCGTCCTCTCGCTGCGCCCGAGGATGCCCACGAGCCGCACCGCCGCGTAGAGCGCGTCGTCGTAGCCGTAATAGCGGTCGGCATAGAAGATGTGGCCGCTCATCTCGCCCGCGAGCGGCGCGCCGGTCTCCGACATCTTCGACTTGATGATGGAATGCCCGGTGCGCCACATCAGCGGCGTGCCGCCGATGCGCGCGATCTCGTCGAAGAGCACTTGGCTCGCCTTCACGTCCGCGATCACGGTGGCTCCGGGCCGCGTGCGAACGAGGTCCGCCGCCAGCACCGTCATAAGTTGGTCCCCCCAGAGGATGCGGCCCTTGGCGTCGACCACGCCGATGCGGTCCCCATCGCCGTCGAAGGCGATGCCGAGATCGGCGCGCTCATTCGCGACCGCCGCCTGAAGCTGCCTCAGCGTCTCCGGCTCCGTGGGATCGGGATGATGCGCGGGGAACGTGCCGTCGATCTTCTCGTTGAGGAGGATGTGCCGCCCCGGGAGCTTCGCCGTGAGCCGCACGAGCGCCTCTCCCGTCGCACCGTTGCCGGCATCCCAGACCACCGTGAGCGCGCGCTTGCCGTCGTAATCCTCGAGGAGGCGTGCGACGTAGGTGTCGAGAAGCTCGGCGCTGCTCACCTTTCCCGCGCCGCTCCGGAAGCCGCCCGCGGCCGCGATCTTGCCGAGCCGCTGGATGTCGGTGCCGTAGAAGGATTTCCCGCGCAGAACCAGCTTGAAGCCGTTGTGGTCCGGCGGATTGTGCGAGCCCGTCACCATGATCGCGCCGTCGACGCCCGCGGTCGCCGAGGCGAAATAGAGCATGGGCGTCGGGCCGAGGCCGATGCGGAGGACGTCGACGCCGCTCTCGGCGAGGCCCGAGACCAGCGCGCTCTCGAGCGCGGGCGAGCTCAAGCGGCCGTCGCGGCCAACCGCGACGCGCTTGCCGCCGGCCTCGAGCGCGCAGACCGCGAAGGCGCGGCCCAAGGCGCGCGCATCGGCCTCGCCGAGGGTGCGGCCGAGGATGCCGCGAACGTCGTATTCGCGCAGGATGGTCGGGTCGAAGCGGTAGCTCGCCGCCGAGGTCATGAGGGAATGCCTAGCAGTATTCGTCGAGGATCTTCTTGACGTCGGCGGCCATCTCCGGCCGCGCGAGCGCGAAGGCGATGTTGGCCTGGAGGAATCCCACCTTGTCGCCGCAGTCGAAGCGACGGCCCTCGAAGCGCAGCCCGTGGAAGGGCTTGTTGCCGCCGATCATGCGCGCGAGCGCGTCGGTGAGCTGGATCTCGTCGCCGGCGCCGCGGCCGATCTGAGCGAGATGCGCGAAGACCTCGGGCTCGAGGATGTAGCGGCCGATGATGCTGAGGGTCGAGGGCGCCTTCTCCGGCGCGGGCTTCTCGACCACGCCCTTGACGCTCACGAGCGTCCCGTCGTCGCGCTCGACGTCGAGGATGCCGTAGCGCCTCGTGTGGGCGCGCGGCACGTCCATCACCGCGACCACGTTGCCGCCGGTCTGGGCGCGCGCCTCCACCATCTGCTTGAGGCAGGGCGTCTTGCCGAGGATCAGATCGTCCGCGAGCAGCACCGCGAATGGCTCGTCGCCCACGAGGTCGCGCGCACACCAGACCGCGTGGCCGAGCCCCATCGGCCGCTGCTGGCGGGTATAGGCCACCTGCCCCGGCTTCGGCATCCAACCGATGATGTCGTCGATCTCCTTGGTCTTGCCGCGCTCGCGCAGCGTCGTCTCGAGCTCGTAGGAATGGTCGAAATGGTCCTCGATCGCGGATTTCGAGCGGCCCGTGACGAAGATGAATTCCTCGATCCCGGCGGCCTGCGCCTCCTCGACGGCGTATTGGATGAGGGGCTTGTCGACGACCGGCAGCATTTCCTTGGGCATGGCCTTGGTGGCCGGCAGGAAGCGTGTGCCCAGCCCTCCGACGGGGAAGACGGCTTTGCGGACTTGAGGTTGCATCGAGCTCTCTTTCGAGCAGGACCGGGACGGCCGATAACGCGCGGGGACACCCGCTTGTTCCATCGGGCGCGCAGCCTTATACCGCGGCGTCCCGAGTCCGCGCCACCCCGGCCTGCCTATCCCCCCAGGAGCAGGTCCCGCGCACGGTTAACCTGCGCCGCGAGCGCGCCGGAGCCGCCGTGGTCGGGGTGGAGCTTGATCATGAGGCTGCGATGCGCCTCCTTGATCTCCTCCGGGCTCGCGCCGGGCTTGAGGCCGAGGATCGCGTAGGCCTCGTCCATCGTCATGGCGGCCCCAGAGGTGGCATGCGGCGCCTCGCCGCCGCCGGCCCCGGCCGCCGCCGCGCTGCGCCAATCCGGCATGAAGCGGTCGAGATAGCCCTCCATGAGGCTCACGGAAGGCGGGTCCTCCGCGCGGACCTCGCGCCAGAGCGCGATCAATTCCTCGAGGTCGAGCTCCTCCAGGCGGCGTCCCTGAAGCGGTCCCTTCCGGACGGTGCCGGTCATGGTGCCGGTGTCGTGCTCGAGGCTCATTCGAAGGTACGCCGTCTCGACTTCCGAGACCTGGCCCCGCGCGGGGCTCGCGCCGCCGCCGCTCATGCGCTGCCAGATCGCCTTGCCCCGGCGCAGGAGAAAAGCGCCGAAGCCCATGAGGAACACCGCCGGCATGAAGCGACCGCTCTCGATCAGGAGCACCGCGAGCACGAGCGCGAGACCGATGCCGAGCCATTTCAGGAAACGGACGATCGTCGCGGGATTCGCGCTGACGAAGGCGCGGCCGACCACGAGCAGCAGCACCAGGAGCGCAATGCCGCCGATGAAATACGGCATCAGCCGCCGCCCATCTGGCGCGTCAGCAGCAGGGTGGCGCCGCCGGTCTTGCGGCTGTAATCCGCAAGCGCCTTCCGGCCGCCGGCGGCGAAGACGGCGACGGCGCCCAGGAGCTCCTTGAGCTGCTTGGCGCTCCCGGCGTCGAAGGGACAGTAGGCGCCGCGCGTCAGCCGCGCGATCTCCTTGAAGGCGCGCGCGACCTCGGGGTCATTCCCCTCGTGGAAGACGAAGGCCGGCACGTTGAGGAGGCCGAGCTCTCCCGCGAGCTTCGCGAGCTCCTCGAGGTCCTCCTCCATGGCGTCGCCCACGAAGACCAGCGCGTTCACGCGCCCAGCCTTGGCCTCATTGATGGCGTGACCGAGCACGCGGGCGATCTGGGTCTCGCCGCCGACGCAGCTCACCTTGCGCATGGCGCGATGCAAGTCCTCCGCGCGCGAGAGCCAGCGGCTCGCCTTGCACTCGCTGAAGCCGCGGTAGAAGACGAGCTGCACGTCGAGGCTCCCGAGGCTCGCCGTCGCCTCGAACATCTCGCCTTGCAGGCGGCAGGCGAGATCCCAGGTGGGGCCGCGGCTCGCGGTCGCGTCGAGGGCGAAGATGAGCCGGCCGCGGCCGGAGGCCTGCCGCAGCGCCGGCATCGCCGCGACCCGGCGCAGGAAGGCATCGACCTCGGCCTGCTTGGCCTGGGCCGGCAGCTGGTCTTTCGCCGCGTCCTTCTTGTCAGTCATGCCGATACTATGGACCCAGTCATCGGAAAGAAACCAGATGGATGCTGATTGCCGCGCGCGGGGGGTTGCGGCAATCTCCGCGCGGTCAACTCTCGACGGGGGAAAACATGCTCATTGCCACGACCGAACGGATCGCCGGGCGCGAAATCGCGGAGACTTTGGGCGAGGTCTTCGGCATCACCGTGCGCAGCCGCAGCGTCATCGGCAACCTCGGCGCCGCCTTGAAGACGATCGTCGGCGGCGAGATCACCCAGTACACGAAGATGCTGCAGGAAGCGCGCCAGCATGCGATCGACCGCATGGTCGCGGAGGCGCAGCAGCGCGGCGCCGACGCCGTCGTGATGATGCGCTTCGATTCCGGCGAGATCGCCCAGGGCATCTCCGAGATCGTCGCGTACGGCACGGCGGTGAAGCTCAAATAGGCCTGGACCCTCACCCTCCCATCGCTCCGCGATGGGCCCCAACCCTCTCCCGCTCTGGGGGAGAGGGGCAATGTCGTCCCTCTCCCGCCGCAGGCGGGAGAGGGTTGGGGCCCGCGCGAAGCGCCGGAGGGTGAGGGTGGCAGTAGGCGCTAGGCCTTGCGCGCCCAGACGGCGGTGTCGTGGAAGACGCCGCCGCCGTTGGGGCGGCCGGGGTCGGCGCTGACGAGGGTGTTGATGCCGAGGCCTTCCTCGAAGGCCGTATTCGGCCAGATGCCCTCGACCACGATGACGCCGCGCTGCAGCCCGTCGAAGGGCTTCGCGTGCACGACGACGCTTCCTTGGCGATTGCCGAGGCGGATGCGGTCGCCCGCGGCGGCACTGAGCGCCGCGAGGTCGGCGGGATGGATCAGCACCGAGGGCCTGCCCTCGCGCCCGACGCCCGTTGGCGTGTTGTTGAAGGTGCTGTTGAGGAAAGAGCGCGCGGGCGAGGTCATCATGCGGAAGGGATGCTCGGCATCCGCGCGTGCGACGATGTCGACGAAATCCGGGAGCGCCGGAAGCTCCCGGTGATAGGGCCCGAGCGCCGCCCAATCCGCCCTGAAATGGAAGCGCCGGTCCTTGTGGCCGAAGCCCTCGAGGTGATGGGCGCGCTCGAAGGAGAGCGCGCAGTCGAGCCAGCGCCCGCCGTCGAAGCCCTCGGGTCCCGGGAGCCGCGACATGCGCAGGCTCTCCTCGATGATCTCCCATTCCGTCATTTCGAAGCCGCGATGCCTGGCGCCGAGACGCTTCGCGAGCTCCGTGATCACGTAGTGGTTGCTGCGCGCCTCGGCGTAGGGCTCGACCACCTTGCGTGCGAGCTGGAGGAAGGTGTGGCCGCCGCCGGTATAGATGTCGTCGTGCTCGAGGAAGGTCGTGGCGGGCAGCACGATGTCCGCCATCGCCGCCGTTTCCGTCATGAACTGCTCGTGCACGGCGACGAAGAGATCGCGGCGGCGAAAGCCCTCGCGCACCCTCAGCGTCTCCGGCGCCACCACCATGGGGTTGGTGTTCTGGATCAGCATCGCCGCAACGGGAGGCCCCGCGCCGATGTCGCTGACATCGCCCGTGAGCACCGGCCCGATCCGGGTCATGTCGAGCGTCCGCGTCTTGGGATCGAGCGCGTCGAGGCCCTCGATGAGCGAGCGGTTGACCGTATAAAGGCCTGCATTGCCATAGAGCGCGCCGCCACCGCGGTACTGCCAGGCACCGGTGACCGCGGGGAGGCAGCTCGCCGCGAAGAGCTGCGTCGCGCCGTTGCGCGAGCGCGAGAAGCCGTAACCGATGCGGATGAAGCTCCGCTTGGTCCGCCCATAGAGGCGCGCGAACTCGACGATCGTCTGCTCTGGAATCCCGGTGATCCCGGCGGCCCAGCGG
This sequence comes from Allostellaceae bacterium, assembly GCA_035541215.1. Lineage (GTDB taxonomy): Bacteria > Pseudomonadota > Alphaproteobacteria > ATCC43930 > CGMCC-115725 > DASZHJ01. The sequence goes on from DATKNV010000006.1 coordinate 24,635, forward strand.
GGATCGCGGCTTTCGAGATGCGCCTCGAGCTCCGCGGCACCGTCCGTGTATTTCGCCATGTAGGCGCGGTCGGCGAAGCCCTCCTCGAAGAGGACGTGCATGACCCCGCAGGCGAGCGCCCCGTCGGTGCCGGGCTTCGGCATCAGGTGGATGTCCGCGACCTCCGCCGTGTGGCTGCGGTAGGGATCGATCACCACGAGGGGGGCGCTCCGCTCGCGCCGCGCGCGCGTGATGTGCGTCATCACGTTCACCTGGGTCGCGACGGGATTGCCGCCCCAGACCACCACGAGATCGCTCTCGGCGATCTCGCGGGGATCGGCGCCCCATTTGACGCCGACGCCCGCGAACCAGCCGGCATCCGCGAGCGCCGTGCAGATCGTCTTCTGCATCTGCGAGTAGCGCATGACGTGGCGGAGCCGGTTGATGCCGTCTCGCTGCACCAGCCCCATGGTGCCCGCGTAGTAGTAGGGCCAGACGGACTCGCTGCCGTAGCGCTCGGTCGCGCGCTTGAATTCCTCGGCAATGCGGTCGAGCGCCGCCTCCCAGGAGATCGGCTTGAAAGCCTCGAGGCCCGCGCCCTTCTCGCCCACGCGGATCAGCGGCTCCTTGAGGCGCAGCGGGTGATGCTGGCGCTCGGCGTAGCGCGCGACCTTCGCGCAGACGACGCCGGCCGTATAGGGATTGTCGCGCGCGCCGTGGATGCGCCCGATGGTGCGCGCGTCGATGCGCTCGACCTCGAGGGCGCAGGTGCTGGGGCAATCGTGCGGGCAGACGGAGGGAGCGATGTCGAGGGGCACTTCGGGCAATCCTCTTTAGAGCCGTTCCACTATAGGCGGAGGGCCGCCGGGGCGGAAGGTCCCGCTATTTCGCCGCTTCCGGCACGGCCGCGAGCTGCGGCAGGTGCGGCGTGAGCCGGCCGCCGAGCCGCACGGGCTCGACGCGGCGGGCGAGGCCCGTGGCGTCGTCGGTCTCGACGAAGACCGCGCAGAGCGTCGCCTCGCCCTCCGCGGCTTGCATGCGCTCGCCGGGCATCTTGCGGATGAAGCGGGCGACGGCGATGTCCTTGCGGATGCCGATGACGGAATCGTAGTCGCCGCACATGCCGCAATCGGTCTGATAGGCGGTGCCCCTCGGCAGGATCTGCGCGTCCGCCGTGGGGACGTGCGAGTGCGTGCCCACGACCACCGAGGCGCGGCCGTCCGCGAAATGACCCATCGCCATCTTCTCGGAGGTGGCCTCGCCGTGGAAATCGATCACGATCGCCTGGACGTCGCCGAGCGGATGCGCCGCGAGCTCGCGCTCGACCGCCATGAAGGGACAATCGATCGCATCCATGAAGAGCCGCGCCATCGGATTGAGCACGAGGATGCGCCTGCCGTCGGCGAGACCGAAGACGCGGGCGCCGGCGCCGGGCGTCCCTGCGGGCAGGTTGAGCGGGCGCAGCAGGCGGGGATCGCCGTCGATGTAGCCGATGAGCTCGCGCTGGTCCCAGACGTGGTTGCCGGTGGTGATGACGTCCGTGCCGGCGGCGTAGAGCTCCGCGCAGATCTTATCGGTGATGCCGAAGCCGCCGGCGGCGTTCTCGCCGTTCACCACGACGAAATCGAGGCCGAGCTCGCGCCGGAGCCGCGGCACCGCCGAGGTCACGGCCGCGCGCCCCGCGCGTCCCATCACGTCGCCGCAGATCAGAATCCTCATGCCTCACCCGCTCCGTCAGTCGCGGCGGAACCATAGCACATCGCCCTCGGTCACGACCGCATCGAGCGCGGAGTCGTTGGGGCCCGCCGGCACCGAATCCACCTCCTGCGCGGCGAAGGCGAGGCCTACCGCGAGCACGGGCCCCGCACTCCGCAGCTCCGCGAGGGTGCGGTCGTAGAAGCCCGCGCCGTAGCCGAGCCTGCGGCCCGCGGCATCGAAGGCGAGCATGGGAACGAGAAGGAGCGCGGGATCGACCTCGCTCGCGGTCTCCGGCGGAGCCGGAATGCCCATAGGGTCCGCGCTCAGCGGCATCTCCGGCGACCACGTGCGAAAGGCGAGTGGCGTGCCGGGCCTTGCCGCGACGGGGAGAGCCAGCACGAAGCCACGCTCGCGGAGCATGCTCATCGCGGGACGCGGATCGAGCTCGTCCTTGATCGGCCAGTAGGCCGCGACTACCGCGCGAGGCGCGAGCGAGAGGCGCGGGAGCAGCGCCGCCAGCTTGTCGCGGACGGCGAGACTCGCGGCCTCGCGGAGCGCCGGCGCGATCGCGGCGCGGCGGCTGCGCATCAGCCGCCTGAGCGCCGCCTTCGCCGCGGCGGTCGCCTCGGCGCTCATGTCCGGAGGATTGAAGGGGCGGATGGAGCCATCTCGGCCGTTGGCATGACAAACCCTCTAGGCCCGCTTTCGCAGGTGGGCGCCGTGTGCCGAGACCAGGGTCTCGGTAGGGACAGCTCCCAAGAGGTCGATATCGGCCCCGGGGTCTTGTGCGACCTGACGCACCAGACAGCCCCATCCTGGACACTAAGATGGCGCTCCGGGAGAGGCGGCGCAAGCGGCGAAGAGTTTTGCCGATCAAGCGCTTCGCGCAAAACTCCGTTCCCGCGCGCGGGCCGGAGCCTGCCCCCGGCACGCGAACAACGTCTCGTTAAGGATAGCGCTGTCGCGAACTGGATAAGAGCTGCGGGGCGCAGGCCCTACCTTCCGGCGCGTCAGATCGAATGAGCCCGCGGTGGAATCTGAGGATTCCGGCCGTGCGGCGCACGATCTTTATTCGTCAAGCGGACTAGAAAAGAGGACACATGATTCACTCCGGAACTTGCTTCTGCGGCGCGGTGAAGCTCGAGGTCGAGGGAGAGCCGGCGGCGATGGGCTATTGTCACTGCCGCTCCTGCCGCTGGTGGTCGGGCGGCCCGGTCAATGCCTTCACGCTCTGGAAGCCAGAGGCCGTGCACGTCAAGGCGGGCTCGCAATACCTCACGACCTACCAGAAGACCGCGCTCAGCCAGCGCAAATTCTGCGCAAAGTGCGGCGGGCACGTCATGACCCAGCATCCGCCGCTGGGCCTCATCGACGTCTTCGCCTCGACGATCCCGAGCCTCGTCTTCCGTCCGGGCGTCCACGTCAATTACGCCGAGACGGTGCTGCCGATCCGCGACGGGCTTCCGAAGCTCAAGGACTTCCCGGCCGAATTCGGCGGCTCCGGCGAGATGGTCGCGGAATGACCGCGGACCGATCGTACTGACAGCCGGCTGCGCGCGACCGGTACTTAGGCATCCCTCGACCTTGCGCGGCCAATCGGCCCGTCGGCCCCCGTGGGAGCGACGGTCCGGAGGGCCGCGCCTCGTCTCCGGCATGGAGGTGAATTTGGGTCGCGAATTCGACGATTGTCGGCGCCATCAGGCGGTCCGGCATCATTTCGACGCGCTCGACGTCGCGCATGCGCGCGAGCGGGCGAGCCCGCGGGCCGTCGTGGCCGCATGGATCGTTGCCGGCATGGCGATCGGCGCGCTCGCTGCAATGGCGATCGCGACGCCGCCGATCCCGCCGGCAAAGAACATCGCAGACGTCCGCACTCAGCCGATGCATCGGCCCGAGTGCGGCCTGGGACGGCTCTAGGAATGCACGTGGTGAGTCTCGAGCCGCTCGGCGATCGCCTCGATGCGCTCGGCCAATTCCTCGAGGCCGTGGCTCAAGGCGTCGGTATCGACGCCGTTGCCACTGGCGGCGTGGCGGCGAAGCTGCGCCTGGGCGTCCGCGAGCTCGTCGGTGATGACGAGCGCCGCCAGCACGAGGAGCCGAGCCTCGCCGATCTGCCCGAGCTTCGCGGCGAAATCCGCGGTCTTGCGGTCGAGATACTGCGCGAGCTCCTTGAGCCGCGTCTGCTGCCCTTCCTCGCAGGAGACGGGATAGGTGCGGCCGTTGATGGTGAGATGAAGCTCGGCCATCAATCCTCCGGGAGCGCGCGATCGAGGCGGCCGATCGCCTGATCGAGGCGGCTCGCGACGAGCTGCGTCACTTTGCTGAGCGCAGCATATTGGGCTTTCGCCTCGGCGAGCGCGGCGGAAGCCTGCTCGCGCGGGGCGCCCTCCTCCGCGTGCTCCATCGCGGTTTCCAGGCGTATCACCGCCCGCTCCAACCGCTTGGCCGCCTCCACCACTTTGGTCATGCCGGTCATTGCGCCGACTGATTTCGATTGTTGAACGTCCCCGGATGCTCAACCTTACGCACCCTTCGCGCGACTCGTCAATCAGCCCGGTCCGCTCAGGAGCCGCTTGCGCAGGAAGTACTTCGTCTGCCCCGGCGGATAATCCTCGAGGGTCGCGAAAACCGCGTAGCCGAGATGCTCGTAGAAGCCGCGCGCCTGAAATGTGTCGAGCCAAGCCGAATGGCAGCCGCGGGCTGCCGCGAGGCGCTCGGCGCGCGCGAGCAGCTCGCGGCCGAAGCCGCGGCCGCGGAGCTCGTCGTGCACCCAGAGACTGTCGACGAAGAGCCAGGTCCAGCCGATGACGCCGTCGAGCCCGCCCGCGAGCGTCCCCTCGCCGTCGCGCAGGAAGAGGGCGAAGCGCTCGTCCTCGCCGGGCACGCTCCGCGCGTTGAAGAGGTCGATCTCCCGCTCCAGCCGCTTGCGGTCCTCGCGGCGCGGGCGCTCGTCCAAAACGATCTCGATCGGCGGCCTCATCCGCACACTTTGCCAGGACGCGGCGACTTCTGCGATTGTCACGGTACGGCCGTCGCATCTCGGCAGCCATGCGCCGGCAGAGGACCGTTGACGGGGACCGGCTTGCCCGGCAAGGTGCGGCTCATCCGCAGCGCCGCAGGCACGCCTCCCTTCCCTCGCCGATGACCGCCCCCGACACGCCCCGCTCCGCCCTTCGGCCGCTGCCGGAGCCCAGGGATCGCGGGCTCCGGCGCATGGCCGACGCCATTCGCGCGCTCTCGATGGATGCGGTGGAGCGCGCGAAGTCCGGCCATCCCGGCATGCCCATGGGCATGGCCGACGTGGCGGCGGTGCTCTTCACCAAGTTCCTGAAATTCGATCCGCGCGATCCCCGGTGGCCCGACCGCGACCGCTTCGTGCTCTCGGCGGGACACGGCTCGATGCTGCTCTACTCGCTGCTGCATCTGACGGGCTATCCCGAGATGACGCTCGAGGAGCTGAAGCGCTTCCGCCAACTCGGCAGCCGCACGGCCGGCCATCCCGAATACGGTCATGCGCCGGGGATCGAGACCACGACAGGCCCGCTCGGCCAAGGCCTCGGCAATGCGGTGGGAATGGCGCTCGCGGAACGCATCCTCAACGCGCGCTTCGGCGACGCGCTCGTCGATCACCGCACCTACGCGATCGCCGGCGACGGCTGCCTCATGGAAGGCATCAGCCACGAGGCGATCTCGCTCGCGGGTCATCTGAAGCTCTCGAAGCTCATCGTGCTCTTCGACGACAATTCCGTCTCGATCGATGGGCCGACGGGGCTTTCGGTCTCCGACGACCAACTCGCGCGCTTCGAGGCGTCGAACTGGAACGTCGCCGCCGTCGACGGGCACGACACCGATGCGGTCGCGGCCGCGCTCGAGCAAGCGCAGCGCAGCGACCGCCCCTCGCTCATCGCCTGCCGCACCGTGATCGCCTTCGGTGCGCCCACCAAGGCGGGCACCGCCGCCTCGCACGGCTCCCCGCTCGGCGCCGCCGAGATCGAGGGCGCACGCGCGCGTCTCGGCTGGTCCGATCCTCCCTTCGAGGTACCCAGCGACATTCTCTCGCAGTGGCGTGCGGTCGGCGCCCGCGGCGCCGCCGCCTCCGCGGCTTGGCGCGCCCGGCTTGCCGCAGCGCCCCAGGAACTCCGAAGCGAGTTCGAGCGCCGCGCGCTCGGCGGGCTTCCGGAGGGCTGGCGCGCGGCGATCCAAGCCGTCAAGACAAAGGCCGCTGCCGAAGCGCCGAAGCTCGCGACGCGGCAAGCTTCCGGCAACGTCCTCGACGCGCTCGCGCCCGCGATGCCGGAGCTCATTGGGGGGTCCGCCGACCTCACGGGCTCCAACAACACGCGCGCCAAATCGCAGAAGCCCGTGACGGCGAAGGATTACGACGGCAGCTACGTCTTCTACGGCGTGCGCGAGCACGGCATGGCCGCGGCGATGAACGGCATGGCGCTCCACGGCGGCGTCGTGCCCTATGGCGGCACCTTCCTGATCTTCACGGATTACTGCCGTCCCGCGATCCGGCTTTCCGCCTTGATGGGACTGCGCGTCGTCTACGTTATGACCCACGATTCGATCGGCCTCGGCGAGGATGGGCCCACGCATCAGCCGGTGGAGCAGCTCGCGGCGCTCCGCGCGATCCCCGGCCTCAACGTGTTCCGCCCCGCCGATCCCGTGGAGACGGCGGAGTGCTGGGAATTGGCCCTCGCCGCGGAGGACAAGCCCTCGGTGATCGCGCTCACGCGGCAGGGAGTGCCGACGCTCCGCCGCGACACCGCCGAGAACCGCTCCGCTCGCGGCGCCTATGTACTCGCGGAAGCCGGGGGCGCGCGGCGCGTCACGCTGCTCGCCACGGGCTCGGAGGTCTCGATCGCGATGCAGGCGCGCGACATGCTCGCGGGCAAGGGCGTCGCCGCCGCGGTCGTCTCGATGCCCTGCTGGGAGCTGTTCGAGGCGCAGCCCGAGGACTATAAGGCGGCGGTGCTGGGCACCGCGCCGCGCGTCGCCGTCGAGGCCGCCTCGCCTTTCGGCTGGGAGCGCTACACCGGCACCGGCGGCGCGATGATCGGAATGACCGGCTTCGGTGCCTCGGCGCCCGCCGAGGAGCTCTACCGCCACTTCGGCATCACCGCGGAGAAGGTCGCCGAGGCGGCGCTGGCGAGGGTTTGAATGGCTCGGAGGAATCGATGACTGTGCGGGTTGCGATCAACGGGTTCGGCCGCATCGGGCGGCTCGTGCTGCGGGCGCTTTACGAGTCGGGGCGCGAGGACGTGCAGGCCGTGGCGATCAACGATCTCGGCCCCGTCGAGACCAATGCCCACCTTCTCAAATACGACAGCGTGCACGGCCGCTTCCCTGGAGAGGTCAAGACCGGCGAGAACTGGATGGACCTCGGGCGCGGCCGGATCAGCGTCACCGCAGAGCGCGATCCCGCGAAGCTTCCGTGGAAGGACCTCAAGGTCGACGTGGCGCTCGAATGCACGGGCATCTTCACGAAGCGCGAGACGGCGGCGAAGCATCTCGAGGCCGGCGCCAAGCGCGTGATCGTCTCCGCTCCCGCCGACGGCGTCGACTTCACGCTCGTGATGGGCGTCAACAGCGACCAGCTGAGCGCCAAGCACACCGTGCTCTCGAACGGGTCCTGCACGACGAATTGCCTCGCCCCGGTCGCCTACGTCCTCAATGAGGGCGTCGGCATCGAGCACGGGTTCATGACGACGATCCACGCCTATACCGGCGACCAGAGCACCGTCGACACCCTCCACAAGGACCTGCGCCGCGCGCGCGCGGCGGCGCTCTCGATGATCCCGACCTCGACCGGCGCCGCGCGCGCGCTCGGGCTGGTGCTGCCGGCACTCAAGGGCAAGCTCGACGGCACGGCGATCCGCGTGCCGACCGCGAACGTCTCGCTGATCGACTTCAAGTTCACGGCCGCGCGCGACACCAGCAAGGACGAGATCAACGCGCTCATGACGAGCGCCGCCAACTCCAACCGCTTCCGCGGGATCCTCGCGGTCAACAAGGAGGAGCTGGTCTCCGTCGATTTCAACCACAACTCCGCGAGCTCCACCTTCGACCTCACGCAGACGACGGTGCTGGGCACGCGCTTCTGCCGAGTACTCTCCTGGTACGACAACGAATGGGGCTTCTCGAACCGGATGGTCGAGGCGGCTGTGCTGGTGGGCAAGCTCGGCTGAGCCGCTTGGGGCGCGTGGAAGGCAAGCGCGTCATCGTCCACTCCCTCGCCGACGCCCGCGCGGCATTCGCCGCGGCGAGCGCGCTCCATCGGCCCATCACCCTCGCGAGCGCTTACGGTGCCGGAGGCTATGCCGGTCCGCTCTGGTTCAAGGGCGTGATCGAGGCGGCGGCCGCCGAGTTTCCGGAGGTCTCCGTCTCCGCCGTGCTCGACTGTGCCGATGAGGCCGGGACGGTGCTGCTGGCGCTGCGGCACGGGCTCAAGCGGGTGCGCTTCACGGGGAATGCCGCCGCGCGGAAGCGGCTCCAGGCGATTGCGGCCGAACTCGGCGCCGAGATCGAGACCGGCCGACGGCCCGCGGCGCTCGATCTCCGGGAGGTGCGCGATCCCGCGGCCGAGCTTCGCGCCTATCTGGCGCCGCCCGCGCGGCGCCGCAAGCAGCGTTGACGGCCTTTCCGCGGACTTGGCCCGCGCCGCTTCCATCTGATATACCCCGGCAATCCCAGCCAGCCCCAGGAGAGAAGGCCCATGCGAGTAAGCCAAAAGGTCAAGCGCATCCTCGACGGTTACGAGGGCGACAATCCCGGGACCAAGGCGAACCTCGCCCGCATCCTCATGCACGGGAAGCTCGGCGGCTCCGGGAAGCTCGTTATCCTGCCGGTCGATCAGGGCTTCGAGCACGGGCCCGCGCGGAGCTTTGCGCCGAACCCGCCGGCCTACGACCCGCATTATCACTATCAGCTCGCGATCGACGCCGGACTCTCGGCCTATGCGGCGCCGCTGGGCTTCCTCGAGGCCGGCGCCGACAGCTTCGCGGGCGCGATCCCGACGATCCTCAAGGTCAACAGCGCCAACAGCCTGGCGCGCGCCAAGGAGGCGCCCTCGCAGGCGATCACCGCAGGCGTCAAGGACGCGCTCCGGCTCGGCTGTGCGGCCATCGGCTTCACGATCTATCCGGGCTCGGATGCCGCCTACGACATGATCCGCGACATCACGGAGATGGCGCGCGAGGCGAAATCCTACGGGCTCGCGGTGGTGATCTGGTCCTATCCGCGCGGCGGCGCGCTCTCGAAGCAGGGCGAGACCGCCGTCGACATCTGCGCCTATGCCGCGCACATGGCGGCGCTCCTGGGCGCGCACATCATCAAGGTGAAGCCGCCGACCGAGCATCTCGAGCTCGAGGCCGCGAAGAAGGTCTATGAGGCGCAGAAGATCGCGATCGGCACGCTGGCCGAGCGCGTCAAGCACGTGGTGCAGGCCTGCTTCGACGGCAAGCGCATCGTCGTCTTCTCCGGCGGCGAGGCGAAGGACCTCGAGGGCGTCTTCAACGAGGTCCGCGGCATCCGCGACGGCGGCGGCAACGGCTCGATCATCGGGCGCAACACTTTCCAGCGGCCGAAGGAGGACGCGCTCAAGATGCTCGACACGATCGTCCAGATCTACCAGGGCAAGGCTTGATCCTCGCGGCCGAGCGCACGCGCCTCTACCTCGTCACGCCCGCGGCGCTCGATCCCGCGCGCTTCCGCGACCTGCTCGCGAGCGCGCTCGATGCCGGCGACGTCGCCTGCGTGCAGCTCCGCCTCAAGGACGTGAGCGACGACGCGATCCGGCACGCCTGCGACGTGCTGCGTCCGGTGGCGCAAGATCGCGACGTGGCCTTCCTGCTGAACGACCGCCCCGACCTCGCGGCCGCAACCGGCTGCGACGGCGTCCATGTGGGGCAAGAGGACACGCCCTACGCCGAGGCGCGGCGCATCCTGGGCCCGGACCGGATCGTCGGCGTCACCTGTCACGGGAGCCGCGACCTCGCGATGGAGGCGGCCGAGGCCGGCGCGGACTACGTCGCCTTCGGCGCCTTCTATCCCACCACCACGAAGGTGAGCGGCCATTGCGCGGACCCCGAGATCCTGCGCTGGTGGAGCGAGATCATGACGGTGCCCTGCGTCGCCATCGGCGGCATCACGCCGGAGAATTGCGCGCCGCTGGTCCAAGCGGGCGCGGACTTCCTCGCGGTCGTCTCCGCGGTCTGGAACCACCCCGAGGGTCCGGCGGCGGCGGTCAAGGCCTTCGAGAACGCGATCGCCGCCGCCGGGAAGTGAAGCGGCGCTAGAAGGCCGTCAGCACGTAGAGGTAAAGCGTGTTGTTGCCACTCGCCTTGCTGCCCATGCCATCGTAGTTCACGGTGCCGCCATTGAAGTGGTTGTAGAGCGTGTACTGCAGGCCGATCCTGAAATTAAGCCACGGCCAGAACTCGGGCCCGCCGTTGCTGAACGGCAGATAGTCCACCTCGAAAATCCAGCCGTCAGAATTGGGGCTGCCGTTATTCGTGCCGTAAAGCGTGGGATCGGACGTGCCGCTGATGTTGAACCAGGACACGTTGACGCCGTAGGTGTGCTCGTAGAAATAGCTGGTCTTCAGGCGGAAGGTATTGAGCGTATCGTGCGTGTTTGACGTGAACCCCAGCGCGCTGCTCGCGTGGTAATCCGCGTATTCGTGAATGAAGGTCGCTTGAACGCCGACGGAATCGCGCTCGCCGTTGAACTGGTACTGCGAATCGAGTCCGATATCCGTGAAGTTGTCGGTGCCGTTGGTCGTGATGCGCTGGGGATTGACGCTCGCGTACATCCCGAATGTGCCGAATTCCCAGGAGTTGTTGCCCCAGCTCGGCTCGATCGCGAGGCGCCAATAGGGCGCGATGCCGCTGAAGCTGCTCGTGCCCGCCGAAGGGACGCCCAACGTCCGCTCCGTATTCATCGAGAGGGTGCGATAGCCGGAGATCTCGGCATAGACCATGTGGTTCCACCAGGCATAGCCGCCGAGACCGAGGACTTGCTGGCCGTAGGTCCCGTCAATGAGGGAAGCCGCGACCGGCGATGGCGCGATGCCGGAGCTGAAGAACGGGTATCCCCAGGCAGGCGTGCTGTTCCAGGGATCCTGCACCGTGGGATTGTTGTTGAGGGTGGCTCCGAAGGTGAGATCGGAGCCGAAGAGCGAGCCCTGCCCGGCCCAGCGAATGTCGGTATTGTCCCAGGTGAATTCCCGGGCCACGCCGTCATAGGTGCCCTGGATGAACGCGCCGATGCCCTGCTGCGACCAGATGGCGCCGGCATAAAAGAGGCTCATCTGATCGAGCTCGAAATTGTCGTTGGGGCCGAACCACTGGTTGGCGCCGGGCATCGAGGCCTGCGTGTGAGTGAAGCCCGTCTGGATCATCGCCGCAACCGGCGGAAACCAGGGCGCCCAGGCTGGGCCCTGGCCGCCGCCCTGCACGTAGCCATTTAGTTTGAACTCGCGGCCGAAGGGCGTGAGCTCGGGCAGCTGTGTGTGGCATTGCGCGCAGGGGAAACCCGTCTGCCGCGCGTAGCTCGGCACGGCCTGCGCCGACCCGCCTGTTCCGAGGATGGTCAACGCCGCCAACAGCAGGCCAATGGTGCCGGCGGTCCATGCCTTGCGCAGAGGCCAGTGGGCGATGTTCGTCATCCCCGTCCCTCCGTGTTCCGACTCAAGCCCCAAAAAAACGGCGCCTATCGATGGCAGCCAATCACTAACGGAACTGCGGCGTCTCCTCACTGATTTACATCAAGGCCCGCCTCTCCGAAATCCTCCAAAAATGAGCTACTTTTAGTGTCAGCCGTGGGGCGGCGCGCCGTCCTTCGGAGTCGCAGCGAGCAGCCGAGGAGCAAATCCCATGGGTCTCAGTAGAGCGGCCGTCGTGGCGGCGATGGCTCTCAGCACCTGCGTCGCATTCTTGCCGGTGAGCGCCGCCCGCGCGCAGCAGCAGCAAACACATCCCATACCGCAATCGATCCGCCTCGATCACGAGGAGGCGATACGCCAGCTCACCGCCGTCGCGCAGCGCAAGGGCCGCACCGGCGAGATCGCGCGCAAGGCGCTCGAGGTCTTCAAGGCGCACATCCGGCGCGAGGAGGAATACATCCTGCCGCCGCTCACCCTCGCCCCCGCGATCGCCGAAGGCCGCGTCACCCCGGACATGCGCTGGGCGATCGCGATGGTCGACCGCATCAAGGCCGATCGCGAGGTCATCTTCGCGGAGCACACGACCATCACGGCCTGGATGAACCAGCTCGCGGAAGCCGCGCGGCGCGCGCACCAGAAGGACGTGCTGGAATTGGCGGAGACGCTGGTGGCGGACTCGCTCGCCGACACCGAGGTGATGGAGCCAGCGGCGATCGTGATCGGCGAATACCTCCGCGCCAAGCTTCCGCCCGCGCAATAGCGCCGACCTCTCACGCCCTAATTCGGAGCGACGCCATGTCCCGTTTCCTCCTCGCGCTCGCGGCTGCGATTGCCGGCAGCGCCCTCCTCGCGATCCCCGCGCGCGCACAGAACGCCCAGGCCGGTCAGCAGGTTTTTCGGGCGCAGTGCGGCATCTGCCACGACGTGGCGCCCGGCAAGAACCGCATCGGCCCCACGCTCTTCGGGATCGTCGGCCGCAAGGCCGGCAGCGAGGCCGGCTTCACCTATTCCGACGGCAACAAAAACTCCGGCCTCACCTGGGACGAGACCACGCTTGACAAGTATCTGGCCGACCCCCGCGCCACCATTCCCGGCACGAAGATGACCTATGCCGGCGTCAAGAACGAGCAGCAGCGAAAGGATTTGATCGCCTACCTGGCGACGCTGCACTGAGCGATGGGAAGCCGGAGGGGCTCCGGAGAGCCCCGCCATACCCTCAGTGGACGATCATTCCCGTGAAGACATAGGCCTGCATCATCACGAGGATGCCGACGAGGCAGGCGAGCGCGATCGAATGGAAGAAGACGAAGCGCAGGATCGAGCCCTCGTGCCCGAACCAGTTCGTCGCCGTCGACGCCACCACGATCGATTGCGCGTCGATCATCTTGCCCATGACGCCGCCCGAGGAGTTCGCCGCGCCCATGAGGATCGGCGAGAGCCCCAATTGCTGCGAGGTGACCTTCTGCAGATTGCCGAAGAGCACGTTCGAGGCGGTGTCGGAGCCCGTGAGCGCGACGCCGAGCCAGCCCAGCAAGGTCCCGAAGAAGGGATAAAGGATGCCTGCATGGGCAAAGGCCAAGCCCAGAGTCGCATCGAGGCCGGAGAGGCGCGTCAAGGTGCCGATCCCGAGCATGGCCGAGATCGTGATGAGCGAGATCCCGCAGACCTTGATGGTGCGCCCGTACGCCACCACGAGCCTCCCGGGCGAGAAGCCCATGATGAAGCCCGCGATGATCGCCGCAATGAGCATTCCCGAGCCCGTGTAGGAGAGCCAGGTGAAGGAGAACACCGCACCCTCCGCCGTCGGCGCCGCCACGACCGGCGGCACCTTGTTGATGAGCTTATCGAGATCGGGAACCGGGTAGTTCCAGGTCGCGTAGGGATTGACGAGCGCCTTGAACCAGTTCGTGCCCCAGATCAGCAGCACCGCGCAGACGATGATCCAGGGAATGAGCGACCACCAGACCTCGCCCGCCGTGGGCTTGCGCGCGGCGGCGGCCGGCTGCTTCGGCATCGTAGCCGCGGAGTCGTCGTGACGCCTGAGCGCGGGCGACGTCCAGAGCTGCTTCGGATGCCAGACCTTGAGGAAGCCGATAAGGCAGGCCATCGAGATCAGCGAGGCGCCGATGTCGACGATCCAGGGATTGACGAAGTTCGAGATCAGGAATTGCGGGATCGCGAAGGAGACGCCGCAGACGAGGATCGCGGGCCAGATCTCCATCATCGCCTTCCGCCCCGCGAAGGCCCAGATGAGCCAGAACGGAACGATGAGCGAGAAGAACGGCAATTGCCGGCCCACCATCGCGCCGAGCAGGAAGGGATCGATTCCGGTGACGCTGGCGAGACCCTGGATGGGCGTGCCGAGCGCGCCGTAGGCGACGGGCGCGGTGTTGGCGATCAGCGAAAGCCCCGATGCCGCGAGCGGCGAGAAGCCGAGGCCGATCAGGATCGCCCCGGTCACGGCGACCGGCGTCCCGAAGCCCGAGGCGCCCTCGAAGAACGCGCCGAAGCAGAAGGCGATCAACAGCAACTGCAGCCGCCGGTCCGGCGTCACGCCGCCGATCGCCTGCTGGAGCGTCTCGAATGCGCCGGTCTCCTTGGTCAGGCGATAGAGGAAGATGACGTTGAGGACGATCCAGCCGATCGGGAAAAAGCCCGTGACGATGCCGAGGACGCTCGCGCGCAGCGCCATCGCCGAGGGCATGGTAAAGATGAGGATCGCGACGACGTTGGCGGCGATCAGCGCGATCACCGCCGCCAAATGCGCCTTCACCTTTCCGGATGCGAGCAGCACCAGCAGCGTGACGACCGGAACGGCCGCCGCGATCGTCGACAGCGCCTCGCTGCCGAGCGGATTGTAGATTTGATTCCACATTTTGCGTTTCCCCCAATGCTCTTTCAGCCGGCAATTACTTTGCCGCTAGAGCCTGGATATCACAGCCGGCACTCGAGGAACAGGCTTCAGCGCTGGCAGGGGTGAAATTCAAGCGACCGGCGCCCAGAGCACCTCCTCGATACGCTGGGCCCCCGTCGCGAGCATCGCGAGCCGGTCGAAGCCGAGCGCGATCCCCGCCGAGGGCGGAAGCCCGTGAGCGAGCGCCGCAAGGAAGTCCTCGTCGATCGGATAGGCGAAGCCGTAACGGGTGCGTTTGCGAGCGCAATCCGCCTCGAACCGCGCGCGCTGCACCGCAGCATCCGTGAGCTCCCCAAACGCGTTCGCGAGCTCGAGGCCGCAGACATAGAGCTCGAAGCGCTCGGCGAGGCGGGGATCGCCGGGCTTGGGCCGCGCGAGCGCCGCCATCGAGATCGGGTAGTCCTGGAGGATCGTGGGCGCGGGCGTGCCGAGCTCGGGCTCGATCCGCGCGAGGAAGATGCGGAAGAACAAATCCTCCCACTCGTCGCCGGGACGCGCCGCGATCCCGAGCGGCTCCGCGGCCGCGGCGAGGAGATCGAGGCTCGGCGCCGCGGGATCGGGCGCGGTCGCGAGGAGATCGATGCCGCACCAGCGCTCGAAGGCGGCGGCGACGCCGATCCGCTCGAAGGGAGCCGACGGATCGGAGCGTCGTCCCTGCCAGCGGAACTCCTTCGCCCCCGCCGCGGCGAGCGCCGCCCGCAGCAGCCCCTCGCAATCCCCCATCAACTCCTCGTAGGAGGCCTGCGCGCGATACCATTCGAGCATGGTGAATTCGGGATGATGCGTCGCACTGCGCTCGCCGTTGCGGAAGACGCGCGCGAGCTGGAAGAGCCGCGGCACGCCCGCCGCCAGCAGCTTCTTCATCGCGAATTCCGGAGAGGTGTGGAGGTAGCGGCTGCGCTTGCCCTCGCCGGGCTCCTCGAGCGCGGTCTCGAAGGCCATCAGATGCGGCTCGAGCCCGGGGCTCACCTGGAGCGCCGGCGTCTCCACCTCGACGAAGTCGCGCTCCGCGAAGAAGCCGCGCGTCGCCGCGGCGATGCGCCCGCGCGCCCTCAGGAACTCGCGCTTCCGTGCGAAGCGATCGGGTCGCCACCAGCCCTCGCGCGCCTCGCCCATTTCGCCCTCCGGTCCCGCCGGAGAGCAGGCTTAGCGCGGGATCGGAACTGGAACAAGTTCCGGAGATCGCCGATCGCGGGCAGGCTCGGCAGCGCCGAGGGCTGCGGCCTCTATTCCCCTTCCTTTGGCGCGCCCAAGCTGCTAGGAAGCACCGCCGCCGCGGGCGGCTTGCCCCCCGCGGCCCCGAAATCTCGAGATCAAGTGTCATGAAGATCAACGCCATCGACATCAAGCCCGGCAACGTGCTGGAGCATCAGGGCAAGCTCTGGATCGTCCTCAAGCGCGAGCTCGTGCAGCCCGGCAAGGGCGGCGCTTTCGCGCAGGTGGAGATGCGGGACCTCAAATCCGGCGCCAAGGTGAACGAGCGCTACCGCACCCAGGAGACGGTCGAGCGCGTCCACCTCGACGAGAAGGACATGCAGTTCCTCTACTTCGAGGGCGACCACGCGACCTTCATGGACACCGAGACCTACGAGCAAATCACCGTCGACCGCGAGCTCATCGGCGAGCCCGCGGACTTCCTCAAGGACAACATGATGGTGACGGTGCAGCTCTACGAGGGCACGCCGATGTCCGTGACGCTGCCGCAGACGGTGGTAATGACGGTGGTCGAGGCCGACGCCGTCGTGCGCGGGCAGACCGCCTCCTCCTCCTACAAGCCCGGGAAGCTCGACAACGGCCGCCGCGTGATGATCCCGCCGCACATCGGACCGGGGACCCGGATCGTCGTCAACACCGGCGACGGCAGCTACGTCGAGCGCGCCAAGGACTGACGCGCGCTAGCGGGCGAGAATCCCCATGGCCGTCCGCTCCGCCCTCATCAACGTGATGGCCGGCGCCGCCCTCAAGGCGGCGCGCGGCCTCATCCGCGACTTCGGAGAGGTCGAGCAGCTCCAGGTCTCGGTCAAGGGACCCGGCGACTTCGTGACGCAAGCCGACATCAAGGCCGAGAAGGTGCTGCGCCAGGAGCTCGCGCGCGCGCGTCCGGGCTACGGCTTCCTCATGGAGGAGAGCGGTGAGACGCCCGGCGCCGACGGCCGCCATCGCTGGATCGTCGATCCCCTCGACGGCACCACGAACTTCATGCACGGCATCCCGCAGTTCTGCATCTCGATCGGCCTCGAGCGCGAGGGCGAGCTCGTCGCGGGCGTCATTTACGAGCCCGTGCGCGACGAGATGTTCTGGGCCGAGAAAGGCGCCGGCGCCTACGTCAACGACCGGCGCTTGCGCGTCTCCGCGCGGCGCCAGCTCGGCGAGGCCGTGATCGCCACGGGCATCCCGACCATCCGCGGCAACGTCGATCGCGAGCTCTACATGCGCACGCTTTCGGCAGTGATGGCCACGACCGTGGGCGTCCGCCGCGCCGGCGCCGCCGCGCTCGACCTCGCCTATGTCGCGGCCGGGCGCTACGACGCCTTCTGGGAGTTCGGCCTGAGCCCCTGGGACATGGCCGCGGGGATCGTGCTCATCCGCGAGGCAGGCGGCTACGTCAGCGACATCGCCGGCGGCCACGACATGATGACGAGCGGCAATCTGCTGGCCGCCAACGCGCACCTGCATCTGCCGCTGGCGGCTCTCCTCAAGGAAGCGATGCGCGGGCCGGTTGCGGGCTGAATCCGGGGTGGCAGGCAATACCCGGAATGAGGTATTTTGAGGACGCATCGAAGCGGGGCTTGGCGGCAGATTACCGGACGTCGCGGACCTTCTTGGGAGATCGCTGAAAGAGCATGGGCAGCTCACCACCTTCGGCTCGACGGCGCCATGACATCCTGCTCGCGAGCGCCGTGGCGGGCGTGCTCTCGATCTTCGCCCTGCCGGTGCTCGCGCAAGCGCCGGTGGTGATCGGCGGCCGCGGCCAGCCGAGCGTCTACGTCGACGAGAGCGTCCTCAATTCCCTGGGGCCGTCGCCGACCGCCTCCGAGGTGATGCGCAATCCGCAGCAGGGGTCGCCGGGCTCTCCGCGCCTTCATCCGCCGCGCGGCGAGCGCTCGGCAGCGTCCGGCAAGAAGTCGACCGCTCAGACCGGTTCCAAGGCCAGCGGCAAGAAGACGGCGAGCAAGATGCCGGCTGCGCAGACCGCCTCGACGGGCGCGAGCCCGGCGCCGCAGCAAGCGAGCGTGCCGCCAACACCGTCTCCCGCCCCCGCACCGCCGCAGCCGCCTGCGCAGGTCGCGACGGTCAATCCGATTGCACCGCCCAGTCAGCCGCCGCCCCAGCCGAGCGCGACCGCCTCCGCGCCGGCACCCGCCCCGGCCGCACCACAGGCCGCTGCGCCTCCCTCTCCCACACCGCCGCCGGCTCCTGCTCCGGCCCCCGCCCAAGCGGCGCCAGCGCCCTCCGCGCCGGCACCTGCACCGGCGCCGTCCGTGACGGCCGCCGCGCCCCAGGCTCCCTCTGCTGCGCCCCCGGCGCCAACGCCGCCGCCCGCGCCCCGCACCGCGGCCAACACACCGCCGCCGCCCGCGCCGGCGCCGCAACAGACCGCGAGCCTGCCGCCCTCGGGCGGCCTGCCCGCGCGAATCATGTTTCCGGCGAACGTGACGGATTTGCCGGACCAGGCGAAGCCCTCGCTCGAGGCCGTCGCCAAGGCGATGAAGGCGGATGCGAACCTCAAGGTCCAGCTCATGGCCTATGCCAGCGGATCGACGGACCAGACGAGCCAGGCGCGCCGCATCTCGCTCTCGCGCGCGATCGCCGTCCGCTCCTATCTGATCGAGCAGGGCGTAAACAGCATGCGCATCGACGTGCACGCGCTCGGCAACAAGACCGACAGCGGCGGGCCGCTCGACCGGGTCGACGTGATCGCGGTCGAGAAGTGAGCCGGGCCCGCCTCGTCGCAGCGGAGGCTCCGCCGCCATGACCCGGCCGCAACCCTATCTCCTGCACATGGCGCTCTTCGTGGCAGCGGTGCTGCTGGTCTGCGCGCTGCTCTTCTCCTCGCTCGCGCGTTTCTTCCTGGGGAACCCCGCGGTCAACGGCACCATCGTGGGCATCATGCTCGCGGGAACCGTTTACGTCTTCCGCCAGGTCATGCTGCTCAACCCCGAGGTCACCTGGATCGAGCGCTATCGGCGCAACCAGGCCCAGCCGAGCCGCGCGCGCCCGCCGCGTCTCATCGCGCCGATCGTGCAGATGCTCGCGGAGCGCAAGAGCGGACGCGTGAGCCTCTCCGCGACCTCCATGCGAACGCTCCTCGACGGCATTGCGACCCGGCTCGAGGAGACGCGCGAGACCTCGCGCTATCTGATCGGCCTCCTCATCTGCCTCGGCCTACTCGGCACCTTCTACGGCCTCCTCGAGACCGTGGGCACGGTGGGGGACGTGCTCGGCGCGCTGAGCTTCGGCGGCAGCAGCGACGTGACCGGCGCTTTCAATCAGCTCAAGACCGGCCTCCAATCGCCGCTCGAGGGCATGCGCACGGCCTTCAGCGCCTCGCTCTTCGGGCTTGCAGGATTCCTGGTGCTGGGCTTCCTCGACCTCCAGGCGGGCCTCGCCCAGAACCGCTTCTACAACGAGCTCGAGGAGTGGCTCGCGAGCTTCACGCGGCTTGCGGGCGGCGGCGGCTTCGCCGAGGGCGGCGACACGCCGGTCCCCGCCTACATTCAGGCGCTCCTGGAGCAGACCGCCGACAGTCTCGAGAGCCTGCAGCGCATCCTCGGCCGCGGCGAGGAGAGCCGCATCACCGCCAACGCCAACATCGTGAGCCTGACCGAGCGCCTCGGCATGCTCACGGACCAGATGCGGACGGAGCAGAGCCTCCTCGTGCGCCTCGCCGAGGGGCAGATGGAATTGAAGCCGGTGCTGCAGCGTCTCGCGGACGCCGGGACCCAGCGCTCCCCGGTCCAGGAGGAGGCGCGCAACCACCTCCGCAACATCGAGGTCCACCTCGCCCGCCTCTACGAGGACGTCTCGCAGGGCCGCAGCAGCGCGGTGCAGGAAATCCGGAGCGAGATCCGGCTCCTCGCGCGCACCATCGCCGCCCTCGCCGAGGAGGCGGAGCGCTGAGGCGCCGTTAGCATGGCCTTCCCTTCCCGCCGCCAGCGCCGCCCCGGCATCGACATCTGGCCGGGCTTCGTCGATGCGCTCTCGCAGCTCCTGATCGTCATCATCTTCGTGCTGCTGATCTTCACGGTGGCGCAGTTCTATCTCACGAACGCGCTCTCCGGCAGCAACGAGGCGCTGGCGCGGCTCAACCAGCAGGTCGAGAACCTGAAGAACCTGCTGGCTCTGGAGAACACGACCAGCGACGACCTCCGCCGCAACCTCAAGCAGATCTCCGAGCAGCTCAAGGCCTCGATCGCCGAGCGCGACAAGCTCCAGGCCCAGGTGGCCGAGCTCACCGCGCGGACCGACGAGCTCCGCGCCACCGCCCGCAACGAGGGCGCGGACAAGGATGCGCTTCTCAATCAGAAGGAGACGGAGCTGCAGGCGAAGGACGCGGCGCTCGTCCAGGCGCAGAGCCAGCTCGCGCTCCTGAACGAGCAGATCGCGGCGCTCCGCGACCAGCTCCAGCGCCTCGCCGCCGCCCTCGACGCCTCCGAGCAGAAGGCCAAGGAGCAGGAGGTGCAGATCGCCGATCTCGGCCGCCGCCTCAACGTGGCGCTCGCCAACAAGGTCCAGGAGCTCGCGACGTATCGCTCGGAATTCTTCGGACGCCTGCGCGAGATCCTCGGCAACCGGCCGGACATCCGGATCGTCGGCGACCGCTTCGTTTTCCAGTCGGAGGTCCTGTTCCCGCCGGGAAGCGCCGATCTGAGCCCCGAGGCCAAGACCGAGCTCGATCTTCTCGCGGGCGCGCTCAAGGACATCGCCGCGAAAATCCCGCAGGAGATACCCTGGGTGCTCAGGGTCGACGGCCATACCGACAAGCGGCCCATCAGCACGCCCCAATTCCCCTCGAACTGGGAGCTCTCGACGGCGCGCGCGATCGCCGTTACCAAGTATTTGATTTCACAAGGAATCCCGCCGAGCCGCCTGGCCGCCGCGGGCTTCGGCGAGTTCCAGCCCATCGACCCCGGCGAGGGCGAGGACGCCTATCGCAAGAACCGCCGGATCGAGTTCAAGCTGACGGAGCGCTAGGGGCGGCCCCGGGGTTGCGCGGCGTGGGCCGCTTCGCTATAAAGCCGCTCCTTTTGCGAAGGACCGGGTCCATGAAGGAAGGCATCCACCCCGATTACCACGAGATCACCGTGGTGATGACCGACGGCACCAGCTACAAGACCCGTTCCACCTATGGGAAGGCGGGCGACACGCTGCGCCTCGACATCGACTCGAAGTCGCACCCGGCCTGGACCGGCGGCCAGCAGAAGCTGCTCGACACCGGCGGCCAGCTCGCCCGCTTCAACAAGCGCTTCGGCAACCTCGGCGGCAAGAAGAGCTAGCCCTCAGCGGGCTCAGCCCGCCTGGCGCCGCGCGAGCTCGTCGAGGCGGGCGACGCGCACGTAGAGCCGGTGGCTCTTGTCGAGAAGCGCCACAAGCCGTCGCGGCAAGCCCCGCCAGTCGTCCTCGCTCCCTTCCATGCAGACGCGCACGCCCGCGAGCGTCTCCTGCTGCGAGAGCGCGTCGGTGCGGGTCAGCTCGCCGGCGTGCACCGCGCGCTGCACCAGGAGCCAGGCCATGATCTGCGTGAGCCGCGCCGTCATGCGCATGGTCTCGGCGCAGAGCCGCAAGCGCTCCGGCGGCCCGAGGCTCCGGCGGTCAAAGGGCTCGAGCGAAGCGAGATAGCCGCGCGCGTCCTCGACGAGGCGAAGCGCCTCGTCGTAGGTCTTGCTGAAGAATGCCGTCGGCTGCGTTTCCACCCCTGCGCCCTCGGAAGAGCGGCCTTTTTTATCTCGCGATAGCTTTAACATCCTCCGACCGAGTCTGGCGAGCCTCGTCCCCCGGCTGCCACGCCCTTGAACCGGCGGCGCGAATTCCCATCTAACGGCTGCCGGACGCCGCAGGAGCGGGTCCGGCATCAACGCTCCGCGCGGCCCGGCCCTTCGGGGCGAGCTTGCGCGGCCCATGTTGCTCAACCAGAGGATATGGCCATGAACGCACTCGATTTTTCCCCTCTCTTCCGTTCCACCATCGGGTTCGACCGCCTGATGCAGCTCGCCGACGCCGCGACCCGGTCGGACGGCGGCTATCCCCCCTATGATATCGAGGTCACCGGCGAGAACGCCTATCGCCTGACGATGGCGGTCGCGGGCTTCACGCCCGACGAGCTCGAGATCACCGTCAAGGAGAACGCGCTCGTCGTCTCCGGCAAGGCGAAGGCCGAGGGCCAGGAGACCCGCTCCCTCTATCGCGGCATCGCGCGCCGCGCCTTCGAGCGCCGCTTCCAGCTCGCGGACTTCATCAAGGTGAAGAGCGCGAGTCTCGAGAACGGCCTCCTCAGCATCGCGCTCGAGCGCGAGGTGCCGGAGGAGAAGAAGCCCCGCAAGATCGAGATCGGCACCGGCAACGGCGCCGCCAAGATCGAGCAGAAGGCGGCTTGATCCGAACGACCTGAACGAGGGTCCTCAGACGAAGGGCGGCCGAGCGATCGGCCGCCCTTTCCTTTTGGGGCGGCGCTCTCTCGTTTGCCCCTCCCCACCTGATTAGGGGAATCGCATATGAAATTCCTCTCCCCTCCGGGGAGAGGCAAGGTGAGGGGCGCTACGGCCGGAAGGCCGGAAAAACCTCTCGCCGACGCGTCGAGAGGTCCCGCTCACCCCAGCCCTCTCCCCGGCGGGGAGAAGGGGAATTGCGCCATATGCGATACCCCTGCCCTCAAGGGGGGAGGGGATGCGATGAAAACTTCGATCGCGTCAGTATAAAGGTCTTGCATTAGTGCTTGAGACGTCCGAGCGCGTTCGAGAGGAGCAGGTAGAGCTTTCCCACATCCGCCGTGACGAAGGTCGCACCCAGCACGTCCTGGTGATCGACCTCGCGCGCCTGGGCGAGGAGCGTCTCGAACTGGTTCAGGTAGCGCAGCACGTAATCGCGGAAGCCGGGATCGGACTCGAACTTCTGCATGATGAGGTTGGGCGCGTTGCGGTCCTGCAGGCGGAGGAGCTGGCGCGTGAAGATCGCGCGGTCGCCGGCGTGGTAGCGCTTCCAGATCTGGTCCGGGATCTCCGCCTCGAGCACGCGGCTCAGATCGACCGCGATCGATTGCAGGGTCTCGATGATGAAGGTGGCGGCGCTGAGGAAAGTGTCCTGCTGCACGGAGATCGCGCTCTTGCGCACCCGCTCGGCTTGCGCCGCCGCCTCGGTCGCGGCGCGCGTCAGGTTCTCGACCTGGCTTCCGAAAGCGACCGCCGCGTCCTTCGCGCGCGAGGTCGCGTCCTCGGCGGCGGCGGTGAGCTCGCTCGCCTGGCGGCGATAGGTCTCGCCCATGCTCTGTAGCCGCTCCGCCGCCTTGTCCGTGGCGGCCGCGAGCTCGCCGGTCTGCTCGCGCAGCACCGTTCGCACCTCTGTGAGGCGCGCGTTCGCGTGCTCGGAGACACCCTGGAGGTCGCGCTGCTGGCGCCGCAGCGCCTCGTTCGTCTGGTCGCTGCGGAGCGCCACGGTCTCCGCCGCCGCGGCGAGGGCGATCGCCTGGTTGCGCGCGGCCTCGCTCAGCTCCTTGAGCCGCGTGGTCGCCATCTCGCTCGTGGAGGAGAGGACGGCGACGCGGTCCCCGAAGGCCGCGCCCGCCTCCTCGACGCCTCCCGCGGCGCGATCGGCGGCGGTTGCGAGATCGAGCGCCTGCTGGCGGAAGACCGCGCCGCTGTCGCGGATCTTGGCGTTGGCGCCGTCGCTCGCGGCACCGAGCTGCTGCGCGCGCTCGGCAAAACGCTCGCCGAGCTCCGCGAGCCGACCCACCGTGCGCTCCGTCGCCTCCTGCACGTCCTGCGCGCGCGCCCGCAGCAGCTCCCCCGTCTGCGCCAGACGCTGCGCCGCCGCCTCGCTCGCACCCGCGACGGCGCGGCTCTGCTCCGCCAGTAGCTGGCCTACCTCCTCGCTGCGGCCGACCGCGCGCTCCGTCGATTGCACGACCTCGGCCGCCCTGCTTTTCAGCATCTGATCGAGGCTCGCGCCAATGGTGCCGAGCTGGTCCGCAAGCGCGCGCAGGTCGCGGACCTGCTGCTGCACCACGACGCCGATGGCGTCGGTCTGGTGGAGCGCCTCGCCGGCGGCATCCTTGAGCTGGCGCGCCTGCTCGCGGAAGACGTCGCCGACCGCGCTCGAGCGCTCCATCGCGTGCTCTGAGGCACGCGAGAGCTCCTGCATCTGCTGCTGCAGGAGCGTGCGAATCTCGCCGACCTGCGCGGAGACGGCGCTCCGCGCGGAGTTGAGCCGGCCGATCTGCTGCGCGAAGGCCTCCTGGAGCTGCGCCACCTGGGCCGCCGCGTGGTCGGCGCCCTCCTTGATCTGGCCGACGCGGACCGCGAGGGTCTCGCCGACGCTCTCGATCTTGGCCGTCGCCTCCGCGGCCGCGGCGCCGAGGCGGTCGACCTGCTGATCGAAGCCCTCGCCCGCGCGCCTTATGCGCGCCGCCGCCTGCTCCGCCGCCGCCTGGACGTCGAGCGCCTGGGTGCGGAGCCCCGCCGCCGATTCGCCGACGCGAGCCGCAGCGGCCTCGGCGGCACTGTTGAGCGCCTCGCCGCCGTCGCGGAAGCCCTCGACGGCCTGCCGCACGCTGCCGACGCTCCCCTGCGCCGCGGCGCTCAATTCCTGGCTGCGCTGCCGGAGCTGCTCGCCCACGGCCTGGAGGCGCACGCCCACCTGCTCGGCTGCGGCCAGGAGCTCGCGCGCCTGCTGGCGGAGCGCCTCGCCCACCTCCTCGACCCGCGCGCTCGTCTGGCGCGTGCTCTGCTCGACGTAGCCCGCCTGGCCCGCGAAGCCGTCGCCGAGCTCCTTGAGGCGCTGCAGCGCGTCGGCAGAGCTCGTCTTGAGCGACTGCGCCTGGCGCGCGAGAGCGGCGCCGAGCTGCTCCGCCTGGGCGCCAGCGTCGCCGCTGAAGCGCGCGAGCTCGGTCGTGAAGGCGCGGAGCGCGCTCGCGAGCACCTCGCTCTGCGCGGCCGCCCGTTCGCTCGCGACGGTCATGCCCTCGGTCTCGCTGCGGAGCGCCTCGTAGCCGCGGCGCGCGCTGGTGGTGACGCCGACGGCGGCCTGGTCGAGGCGCTCGGCGGCGGTGGTGAGCTGCTGCTCGACCTCGCGGCTCTTGCCGGCGACGCGCTCGGCGGCCTTGCCCGCGATGTCCTCGATCATCTCGTCAAAGTGCCGGATCGCTTCCTCGACGCGCTTGACGGAGCCCGCGATCTCGTCGGCGGTGCGATCTCCCGTCGCGCGGAATTCCGCGAGCGCGCGCTCGGCCCCGGCCTCCAGCGCCACTACCGCCTCGCTGCTCGCCGCCGCTGCGCGCTCCGCCGCCTTCTCGGCGCCGAGGTTGAAGGCGTGGCCGATCGCCATCTCCACCAGCGTCACCTGGCTTCCGAGCCGCCCGATCGCGGTCTCGAGGTCGTGGTCGACGGTCTGCTCGACGGCGCGAGCCTGCGCCTGGAGGGCCTCGCTCAGCCTCGCCACGGCCTCGGAGGTGGAAACGAGCCGCTCCTCCGAGCGCTGCGCGCGCTCGGCCGCGGCGGTGACGGCCGCGACGATGTCCTTGAGGCGATCCGCCAGCAGCGCCGACGCGCCGTCGAGATGATCGACCGCGGCGACGGCGGCGGTGCTGAGCGCCGTGCTCTGCGCCTCGAGATTGGCGCTCACGGTGCGCGCGCGCTCCTCGGCGGCCTCGGAGGGATAGACCAGCGCGTCGACGCGCTCCGCGAGGAGGCGCGCGCTCGCCGAGAGCGCCGCCGCGCGCGCGTAGAATCCCGTCACGATCCAGATGAAGGCGAGAGGTGCCAGCACGCCGAGCGCGGTGATCGCCATCTCGTGCGGCAGCAGCGAGAAAAGCGTGCCCCAGCCGACTTGGGTCTCAATGTAATAGCCGCAGAGCAGGAGCCAGACCAGGGAGAGGGCCGGCCCCGACACCAGTGCCCGAAGAAACCTGGACAATCCCTCCCCCGCTACCCCTTTGGCGCCCGCTTAGCCGCAGGCTCGCTCATCCCGGACTCGCCGTCAACCGACGGTCGGAGAGGGCACGAGCCGCTGCAACGCCGCGCGAATCGGCGCCGGAATGGGCACGGGGCGGCGGTCCCCGCGATCGACGAAGACATGGATGAAATGCCCGGTCGCCGCCGGCTCCGCCTCGCCGCGGCGGAAGAGGCCGATTTCGTAGCGGGCGCTCGAGTTCCCGAGCCGCCCGACGCGGAGCCCGGCATCGATGACGTCGGGGAAGGCGATCGAGCGATGGAAGCGGCAGAGGCTCTCGACGGCGATGCCGATGACGGGTCCGGCGTGAATGTCGAGGCGCCCCTCGCGCACGAGATATTCGTTAACGACCGTGTCGAAGTAAGAATAGTAAACGACGTTGTTGACGTGCCCGTAGATGTCGTTGTCCATCCAGCGCGTCGCGATCTCCAGGAAATGCGGGTAATTCCCGCGCCGCTCCTCCGCGCCCTCGGCCATCGCTCGCTGCTCCCGGCAATTCCTCGTGCGGGTCTGGTGCCCGAGATCGCAGGCGAAGTCAAACCCCGCACCGCCCTCAACCGCCGGGCCTCGCGAGGACCACCCACATGTTGTCGCTGGTGGGCAAGCGCCCGGTGCGACCGAAGCTTGCGGTGAAGCCCGCCCGACCCGCCATCTCGCGGAGCGTGCGCGGCGTGAAATAGTTGAGGTGATCGGGGTAGCGGAATCCGCACCAGCGGCGCCCCATGATCCGCCGGTTGAGCGATCCGTAATTGGGCACCTTGACCACGGCAAAGCCGCCGGGCGCGAGCACGCGCGCGAGCTGGCGCAGCACCGGCAGCGGCTCCGCCTCATGCTCGAGGTAGGAGCGGAGCGATGCCGCCGCGAAAAAGCCCTCGGGGAAACGGCGCAGACCCTCGACGCAGGCGGCATTGATTGCGTAGCCCCCGCGCTCGCGAAACGCGCGATCCGCGACCGCCGCGGCCTTGGTGGAGATCTCGATGCCGTAGGGGACGAAGCCGTCGGGAAAGCTCGCCATCGCGTGCCCGTCGCCGCAGCCGAGATCGAGCACGTTGCCCCCGCGGATGCGCGAGGCGACGTAGCCCAGCACCATCCGCTTCGGCAGGAGATGCATCCGGAAGCGCGTGCGCTTGCTCGCCCTGTAGGAGAAGGGACGCAGCTCCGCGCGCCGCTGCTCCTCGAGCTTGGTCGTGCGCTCCCAAGCCATGGTCTCGAACTGCATTTCGAATTCGGGAGCGCGATCGATGTAGACGAAGCCGCAGGCCGGGCAATCCTTCACCGCCCAAGGCTCGCGCGAATAGCGTCCCGCAGGCGCGCTGCCGCTGCCCTCGCCGCAAAGCGGGCAATCGCGCTCGCGAACGGCAACGGCTCCGAAATCCCCGGAGTACACGACCCCCGATCCCTGCACTGAGCCCCCCCTGCAGAACCAGGAGTAGAGGCTAGCACGGATAGGGTGTATTCAGAGCTAGGTAGATTATTTTATGAAGAAGGCCGCTTACCCATAGGGAGGATCTGTCACAGGAGGGTTTTGAGCGCGGCAAGCGTGCCTGCGGGGTCCTCGATCATCATCATGTGGCCGATGCCCGGAAGCACCGTCACTGCCGCGCCAGGGATCGTCTCGGCGAAGGCCTTGCCCTTGGCGGCGGGCGTCATGCGATCCTCCGCGCCCAGCAGAAAGAGCGTGGGACAGCGGATCGCGGCGGCGGCGGCGGTCGCGCCTTTGTAGGCGGCGCAGGCCGCGAGATCGGCGGCGAGCCCGACGGCGGAGGCGCGCTCGAGAAGGCGCAGCGTCTCGCCTTGGAGCCAGAGCCCCGGCGCTAGGTTGTGGCCAAGCTGCGAGCGCATCGCGAGCCCCCAGCTCGTCATGAGCTCGAGCGCGGTATGGGCGCCCTCGCGGGCGGCGGCGATGAGGTCGGGATGCACCCCCATCTCCGGGACGAAGCCTAGAAGCGCCACTGCATCGATGCGCGCGGCGCCGCGGGCGGCCGTCTCGAGGGCGACGAGCGAGCCCATGCTGTGGCCCGCGATCCGCGCCCGGCCGGCGCCGGCGGCGTCCAGCACCGCGAGAACCCAATCCGCCATCGCAGCGATGCTCTCGAGCGGCGGGCCGTCGCTCATGCCGTGGCCGGGCAGATCGAGCGCGAGCACGCTCCGCCCGCGATGGGCGATCGCGCGCGTCTGCAGCGCCCAGACCGTGTGATCCATGCCGGCGCCATGCAGGAACACGACGGCGGGGAGCGCGGGATCGAAGGGGCGCCCGCCGGTCCCCGCGAAGACGCGCTTGCCCTCGACGATGAACTCCATCGCCGCTATTCCGCCGCCTTCGGCAGCGCCTTCTGCGCCGCGCGCAGCGCCTGCGCCAGATCCGCGACGATGTCCTCGGCATCCTCGAGGCCGACGGAGAGTCGGATCATGTCCTCGCCGATCCCCGCCGCCGCGAGCTGCGCCGCGCTCATCTGCTGATGTGTTGTGCTCGCGGGATGGATCACCAGCGTCTTGGCGTCGCCGACATTGGCGAGATGCGAGACGAGGCGCACGGAATCGATGAAGCGCTTGCCCGCGGGCCGGCCGCCCTTGATGCCGAAGCTCACCATCGAGCCCGCGCCCCTCGGCAGAATGCGCTTGGCAAGCTCGTGATCGCGGTGGCTCGGCAAATCCGGATGGAGCACCCAGGCGACGGCGTCGCTCTTGGTCAGGAATTCGAGTACGCGCCGCGTGTTCGCGATGTGTCGCTCCATCCGCAGCGGCAAGGTCTCGACGCCCTGGAGGATGTAGAAGGCGTTCGCGGGGCTCATGCAGGCGCCGAAGTCGCGCAAGCCCTCGGCCCGCGCGCGCATGACGAAGGCCTGCGTCCCGTATTCCTCCGCGAAATCGATGCCGTGATAGCCCGCATAGGGCATGGTGAGCGTCGGGAACTTGCCGGACTTCTCCCAGTCGAAGCGGCCGCCATCGACGAGCGCGCCGCCGATCGCGAGCCCGTGGCCCCCGAGCCATTTGGTCGCGGAATGCATGACGAGATCGGCGCCGAGATCGAGAACGCGGCAGAGATAGGGCGTCGCGAAGGTGGCGTCGACGAGAAGCGGAAGCCCCGCCTCGTGCGCGACCGCCGCGACCGCGGGCACGTCCAGCACCTCGAGGCCGGGATTGCCGAGAATCTCCGCGAAGACGAGCCGCGTCTCAGGCCGGATCGCCGCGCGGAAGGCCTCGGGGTCGCGGGGATCGACGAAGCTCGCCTCGATGCCGAAGCGGGGCAGCGTCAGCTTCAGGAGATTGATCGAGCCGCCGTAGAGCGAAGCCGCCGCGACGACGTGGCCGCCCGCCCCCATGAGCGTCGCGATCGCCAGGTGGAGCGCCGCCTGCCCGCTCGCGGTGCAGATCGCGCCGACGCCGCCCTCGAGCGCCGCGAGCCGCTCCTCCAGCACCGCGACGGTGGGATTGGCGATCCGCGAATAGATGAAGCCGGGCTCCTCCAGGTTGAAGAGCGCCGCCGCGTGGTCGCTGTCGCGGAAGACGAAGCTCGTGGTCTGATAGATCGGCACCGCCCGCGCGCCGGTCGCGGGGTCGGGCCGCTGGCCCGCGTGCAGGCTCAGCGTGGAGAAGCCGGGGAATCGGACGTCGGACATGGCATGGCCTCGCTGCGGAGAACGAGACCGCCACCATACACGAAAAGAAAGGTGCGGAAGACGCCGCGCGGCGCCGTGCCGCTCGAGGGAGAGATTAGCGGTAGGTTGTTAACAGCGACTGAAACGGGGAGCATTTAGACATCAATGAAACTCCGTGCAGAGGACGCCGAGGATGCGCAGTGGACGCAGTGTCATGCAGCACCTTCGATCCCTCTGCGTCCTCTGCGCATCCACCGCGTCCTCTGCGCGAAACCCCTTTACTGCGCCGTCCAGCCGCCGTCGATCGAGAGCGTCGTGCCCGTGACGGTCGCAGCGGCGTCGCTCGCGAGGTAGACGGCGAGCGCGCCGATCTGCTCGGGCGTCGAGAACTGCAGCATCGACTGCTTCTCGCTCAGGAGCTCATTCTTCGCCTGCTCGTTCGTCCAGCCCTTCTCCTTGGCGCGCGCTGCGATCTGCTTCTCCACCAGCGGCGTCAGCACCCAGCCCGGGCAGATCGCGTTGCAGGTGATGCCGTGATTGGCGGCCTCCATCGCCACCACCTTGGTCATCCCGACGATGCCGTGCTTCGCCGAGACATAGGCCACCTTCTGCACGCTCGCGACGAGGCCGTGCGCGGAGGCGATGTTGACGATGCGGCCCCATTTGCGCTGCTTCATGCCCGGGAGCGCCGCCCTGATCGCGTGGAAGGCCGCCGAGAGGTTGATCGCGATGATCGCGTCCCACTTGGCCTCCGGGAACTCCTCGACCGGCGCCACGAACTGGATGCCCGCGTTGTTGACGAGCACGTCCACCGAGCCCAGCTCCTTCGCGGCCTGCTGGATCATCTCGCGGATGTCGCCGGGCTTCGACATGTCCGCCCCGGAGTAGCCGACCTTTACACCATGGGTCTTCGCGATCTCCTGGCGCAGGCTCTCGATCGCCCCCTTGTCGCCGAAGCCGTTCAGCATGATGCCGCAGCCCTGCGCCGCGAGCGCATGGGCGATGCCGAGGCCGATCCCGCTGGTCGAGCCGGTGACGACGGCGTTCTTGCCTTTCAACATGAGGATGCTCCCGATGTACCGA
>DATKNV010000007.1:0-16705 GCA_035541215.1 Allostellaceae bacterium
CGATACCTTTCGCTGATCCCCATTGCCTCGCACGCATGCTCACCTGGCGATCTCTGCACTTCTCGGCATGCGTCCCGAATTATTCCCAGTCATCTCATTATGAGTATTTGTTAACTGGGAAGTGGCGCTGCGTAGAGATTATCGAGTTCAGGTGCAAACGTGATGCGTGCGCTGGGTACGGATGGAAAGGCGAAGCGGAGGCTTTACAGTTCGGATCGGCTAGCCTATTCGCAAGCGTCTCGCATGGACCCCCAATTTTCAGAGCTCGTTTGCTGCTGTATTTGTAAACTCTTTGGAAATGCGTATCCCATCATATTGATCCTACGGTAGAATGCCTTACTGTTTGACATTCCACCCCGTCCGCCAAGTCTTGTCTTCGCCGCTACTACGCCAGCAACGGCACCACGTGCGCGAGGTTGTTCCCCGCTGCCACCGCGGAGATCAGCACCATCAGCGCGAGCGACCAGCGCGGGATCGAATTGACGGCGAGCGCGGTGAAGCCCAGCAGCACGACCTTGGCGAAGGCGACGCCGAGGATGCCCTGGGACGAGAAGCACCAGGCCATCGCAGGATTGGCCTCGTTGAACGCGGAATTGGCGAGCGCGTAGTCCGTGGTCAGAAAATCCGCGATTTGGAGCAGCGCGAGGAGGCCCACTAGGATCCGGTTCCGGCTCGACGAGGCAGCCGAGCGAGCGGCGGCGGCGATGACGTTCATTGCGGCGCTACGCTACGGCCTTGGGCGCGCGGGACGGAGGGCGTTGGCCCCCGGGCTCCTCGCACTCGAGCGAATGCCCCTGCGGCGGCTCGCTCCCGTTCGCGCCGGAATGCTTTTCCTCTCGCTGTGCGGCGCTCGAAACGACGCGCATCAGCTCGATCGAGAATGCCGATCTCCGCTCGATCAGCGCCATGAAATGCTTGCCGTCGAGCTCGATGAGCTCGCAATGGGAGAGATCCTTAACCCGCAGACGCTCGCGCCGCCTCTTGCCGGAGGCAGGCTTCGTCTCGCCCTCGCCCTCGCCCGCCTCGGTTTTCTTGCGCAAGAGGCAGATGATGTCGCCGTGATGCAGCTCCAGCAATCGCTCCGGCGCGGGCGGGCGCGGCTTGCGTGCGCGCTTCGCGGGGGCGGGCTCGCTCGGCACCTCGTCGCTGTGCGCCGTCTCGACCTTTCGCAGCAGCGCCGCGGCATCGCCCTCGCGATCAGCGGCCAGCGCCTTGCGCGGCGTCTCGGCGGCGCCGTGCAAAGCCGCTTCAAGGGCCGAAGGGGTCGGGCTGCTCGCTCCGTGCTGCGCCAGGAACTTCACGCCGAAGCCCCGCTCGCCGCGCCAGGCGACCAGTCCCGCAAAGGTCCCGATCGGCTTGACGATCAGGGTTACCGCCTGCTCCTCCACGACCACGACGGACGAGGAGACGCGCGCACCACCGCGGGAGAGATCGAGCACGTGGCATTCGGAGGGGCCGGCGTCGGTGATGAGCGTCGCAGGCAGCAGCGATTTCTTGCGCGGGCTCTGACGGAGCTCCCGTACCTTCGGCTTCGCGCTCTTGGCGGCTTCGGCCTGCTCGATCATGACGGTAATCCCGGATTTCGGACCCTTTTCCACGCGGCCGGCCATGATTACCGGCATAGCCCCAAAAAGACAGCGGGATTGCCGCTGATTTTATTGAAATCGCCGGTCATCTCGGGCAATTCTCCCGCGTTTTGGCGATCCCCGTCTTTCCTCGAGCGCGAACTCTTTTCCGTGATCCTCACGCCAATCCCTCCGGATCGACTTCCGGGCGTCCTCGCGCGCTTCGCGACCCGTCTGGAGGATGCCTTCGCCCGCAAAGTCCTAGCGGCGATCGCGCGCACCGCCGCGACGCGCGCCGACGGGACGGTCGCGGAGCTGCATCGTCGCGAGGCGCTCGCGCTTGCGGCGGAATTCGGCATCGAGACGCTCGAGGGCTCGCCCGCGGAGGGCTTCAGCTGGGACGGTCGGCGGCTCCGCGCGGATACCGAGGCCTATGTGCTCCTGCACGAAATCGCGCACTATCAGCTCGCGGCACCCGCGCGCCGAGGCACGATCGATTTCGGGCTGGGGCCGGGCCCCGACACCGGCGATCGCGCAGCGGCCGAGCGCGCGGCTGTGCTGCCGATCCTCGAGCGCGACCGCGAGGAAGCTGCGGTCTCGCTGCTGGGCATCCTCTGGGAGACCGAGCGCGGGCATCCCGCCCTCGCCTCCTTCCTCGACCAGAATTGGCTCGCGGGCGAAGGTAGCGAGGCCGACGCGCGGCACTTCACGAGCGTGCTGAACCGGCTCCGCGCCGGCGGCTTCGTCGATGCCGAAGGCCGTCCGACGCGGCGCCTGCGCGCGGAGCCGGACCTCCTCAGCGCCTAGTGCGACTCCCGCGCGATTGGCGCGCCGCTCTTGCCCACGAGGAAGTCGAGATCGGCGCCCTGGTCGGCCTGGAGCACGTGATCGACGTAAAGCCGCGCGTAGCCGCGATCGTAGGCGCTCGCCGGGGGCTTCCAGGCCGCGCGGCGGCGCTTCAGCTCCGTCTGCGGCACGTCGAGATGGAGGCGCCGCTTATCGACGTCGAGCTCGATCCAGTCGTTATTCTTGACGAGCGCGAGCGTGCCGCCCACCGCGGCCTCCGGCGAGACATGGAGGACGACGGTGCCGTAGGCGGTGCCGCTCATGCGCGCGTCGGAGATGCGGACCATGTCCGTGATCCCCTTCTTCAGCACCTTCTTGGGGAGCGGCATGTTGCCGACCTCGGGGAAGCCCGGATAGCCCTTGGGGCCCGCCCCCTTCAGCACCATGACGCAGCTCTCGTCGACGTCGATCGCGTCGATGCGCTCGTGGAAATCCTCGATGGTCTCGAAGACGACCGCGCGGCCCCGGTGCTTCATCAGCTCCGGCGTCGCGGCCGAGGGCTTGATCACCGCGCCGTTGGGACAGAGGTTGCCGCGGAGCACCGCGATGCCCGCGCTCTCCTTCACGGGCTGCGCCGCCGTCGCGATCACCTCGCGGTCGTAGCAGGGCGCGTCCTTGACGTTCTCGCCGATGGTCTTGCCGTTGACGGTGAGCGCGTCCCGGTGAACGAGGTCGCCGAGCTCGCGGATCACCGCGGGCAGGCCGCCGGCATAGTAGAGATCCTCCATCAGGAAACGGCCCGAGGGCATGAGATCGACGAGGAGCGGAATGTCGTGGCCGAGCCGGTCGAAGTCGCGGAGCTCGAGCCGCGTGCCGATGCGGCCCGCGAGCGCCAGGAGATGCACGACGGCATTGGTCGAGCCGCCGATCGCCGCGTTGACGCGGATTGCGTTCGCGAAAGCCTTGCGCGTCAGGATCTTCGACATCCTGAGATTCTCCCGCACCATCTCGACGATGCGCCGCCCCGCCATGTGCGCGAGGACGTAGCGGCGGGAGTCGACGGCAGGGATCGCGGCGTTGCCGGGCATGCCCATGCCGAGCGCCTCCACCATGCTCGCCATGGTCGAGGCCGTCCCCATGGTCATGCAGTGCCCGGCGGAGCGGGACATGCAGGCTTCGGCGTCCATGAAATCCGCGAGCGTCATCTCGCCCGCGCGCACGTCCTCGCTCATGGACCAGACATTGGTGCCGGAGCCGATGTCCTCGCCGCGGAACTTGCCGTTGAGCATCGGGCCGCCGGAGACGCCTATGGTCGGGAGGTCGCAGCTCGCCGCACCCATGAGGAGCGCCGGCGTCGTCTTGTCGCAACCCATCAGGAGCACCACGCCGTCGATGGGATTGGCGCGGATCGACTCCTCGACGTCCATGCTCACGAGGTTGCGGAAGAGCATGGTGGTCGGGCGCATCAGCGTCTCGCCGAGGCTCATCACCGGGAATTCCAGCGGGAAACCGCCCATCTCGTAGACGCCGCGCTTGACGTATTCGGCGATCCGGCGGAAATGCGCATTGCAGGGCGTGAGCTCGGACCAGGTGTTGCAGATCCCGATCACGGGCCTGCCGTCGAAGAGATGGTGCGGCAGGCCCTGGTTCTTCATCCAGGAGCGATGGGCGAAGCCGTCGCGGTCGATCTTGCCGAACCAATGGGTGCTGCGGAGCTTCTTGCCTCTGCGGCCGTCGTCGGGCATTGCCTCTCCTTTTCTCTATCGGCAGGGCGGCCGCGATTGACTCGGCGCCCCGCGCTCGTTTCCAATGCTGGCATCTTAGCGGCGGGATGCGGCGGCCAAAAGCCGCTCATTTATCGGAGGCGACGGGAATGAATCGGATCGACTTGAGCGGCCGCGTCGCCGCGATCACCGGGGGCGCGCGCGGCATCGGCTTTGCCGTGGCCGAGCGCTTCATCCAATCCGGCGCCAAAGTGGCGCTTTGGGACATGGATGGCGCGGAGACGGCGGCGGCTCGCCTCAAGGGTGCGATCGGCCTCGCCGTGGATGTGACCGATGCCGCGGGAGTGTCGTCCGCACTCGCGGCGACCGAGCGGAGGCTCGGGCCCCTCGACATCCTCGTGGCGAGCGCGGGGATCACCGGGCCCAACGCCCCTGTCGCGGACTACCCCGTCGATGCCTGGCGCAAGGTGATCGACGTCGATCTCACGGGCGTCTTCCTCTGCAATCGCGCGGTGATCCCCGGCATGACCCAGCGGAACTACGGCCGGATCGTGAACATCGCCTCGGTCGCGGGCAAGGAGGGCAATCCCAATGCCTCCGCCTATTCCGCTGCCAAGGCCGCGGTGATGGCGCTGACGAAGTCGCTGGGGAAGGAGCTCGCGGCGACGAACATCCGCGTCAACTGCATCACCCCCGCGGCGATCAAGACCGACATCTTCGCGCAGATGACGGAGCAGCACATCCAGTTCATGCTCTCGAAGATCCCGATGGGCCGCTTCGGCACCGTCGAGGAGGCGGCGGCTCTGGTGGCGTGGCTCGCCTCGGAGGACTGCTCCTTCAGCACCGGCGCCGTCTTCGATCTCTCCGGCGGAAGGGCGACCTATTGAGCGACCCGCGCCGGCGCTATTTCGCTTACGGCGCCAACATCATTCGAAGCGAGATGGCCGAGCGCTGCCCCGCCGCCCGCGCGCTCGGCGTCGCCACGCTCGCGGGCTGGCGCTTCGCGATAGGAGCGGCGGGCTACGGCACGATCCTGCGCGATCCCAAGGCGTCCGTCGCCGGTCTCCTCTGGTCGCTGACGCCGGAATGCGAAGCCGCCCTCGACGAGTTCGAGGCGGTCGTCGGCCGCGATCTCTACCGTAAGGAAACGCTGGAGGTCGCGGGTGAGCCCGCCCTCGTCTACGTCGCCAGCGATCCCCGTCCGGGGCGGCCGCAGCCGGGCTATCTCGAGCCCATCATTGCTGCCGCCGAGGAGCTGGGATTCCCCAAGGAGTACATCGAGCGCTCGCTGCGTCCTTGGCTGCGCTAACTCGACTTGAGCGAGGCTGCTTGGCGCGCCAGAGCTTCGATGCGGCCCCAGTCGCGCGCGGCGATGGCCGCCGTGGGAGCCATCCAAGCGCCGCCGACCATCGGCACGTTCGGGAGCTTGAGGTAGTCGCCGGCGGTCTCTTGCGTGATGCCGCCGGTCGGGCAGAACGCGATCCCCCCGAAGACCGGCGCGAAAGCCGCGAGCGTCGCAGGGCCTCCGAGCGCGGAAGCCGGAAAGAACTTGAGGAAGTAGCAGCCGAGGTCGCGCGCCGCCATCACTTCCGAGGCGGTGGCGACGCCGGGAATGTAGGGGACCTCCGTCGCAAGGCCTGCCGAGGCTACCTCCAAGGAGAAGCCGGGGCTCACGAGGAATTTCGCGCCGGCCTCAACGGCCTGGCTCACGTCGGCGGAGCGCAGCAAGGTGCCGGCGCCGGCGACCGCCTCGGGCACCTCGCGCGCGATCGCCGCAATGGCTTCCGCCGCCGCTGCGGTGCGGAAGGTCACCTCCATGAGCCGCAGGCCAGCGCGCGCCAAGGCTCTCGCGAGCGGCACCGCGTCTTCCACTCGATCGATGGTGAGGACGGGAACGACGGCCGTATGCTCGAAGATCGCGTGCATGCTCTTCCGGGTTTCCGACTTGACGATATGCCGCCGGCGGCAGGAAGAGTAAACGAAAGCGAGGCTGCGACAAGAGGCGAAACATGAGTCGCATCGCCGCGATCGGCGAATGCATGCTCGAGTTGACCCGCCGAGACGACGGAGGCTTCAACCTCGGTTTCGGCGGCGACACCCTCAACACCGCGATCTATCTCGCGCGCGCCGCCGCGGGGCGGAAGGACTTCGCCGTGGATTACGTGACGGCACTCGGCAGCGATCCCATGAGCGGCGAGATGATCGCGGCCTGGAGCGCGGAGGGCCTGGGCACCTCCCGCGTGACGCGGCTCCAGGGCCGCCTGCCCGGGCTCTACCTCATCCGCACCGACGAAGCCGGGGAACGGCGCTTCTTCTATTGGCGCGGCGAGGCGGCGGTGCGCTCGCTCTTCCGCACGCCTGAGACCGATCCCTTGCTGAAGGCACTGCCGGACTACGACGCGCTCTATTTCTCGGGGATCACGCTTGCGGTCCTGGCACCGGAGGCGCGCGAGCGGCTGCGGAGCGCGCTCGAGACGGCCCGCGGGCGCGGATGCCTCGTGGCGTTCGACAGCAACTACCGCCCTGCCCTCTGGCCCGATGCCGCTGCGGCGCGGCAAGCCATGGGCGAGTTCCTGCCGGTGACTTCGGTGGCGCTGCCGACCTTCGAGGACGAGCGGGCGCTTCACGGCGATGCCGATCCCGCAGCGACCGCCGCCCGCTACGCACGCGCGGGCGTGGTGGAAGTCGCAGTGAAACGCGGCGCAGAAGGCTGTCTCGTCCTGGCGGACGGAAAGCTCGTTCCGCTTCCGGCTGCCACCCGGCGCGCGCCCATCGACACGACGGCCGCGGGCGATGCCTTCAACGCCGGCTATCTCGCCGCGCGGCTGTTGGGCGCCGTGCCGGAGCGCGCAGCCCGCGCGGGCGCCGCCATTGCCGCAGCCGTGATCGGACATCGCGGCGCCATCATCCCCCGCGACGCCACCCCGAACCTCCGGGAGTTCCTATGACGAAATCGCGTGTTGCGATGCTCGGGACCGGCCTCATGGGCGGTCCCATGGCGGGGAACCTGCTCAAGGCGGGCTTCCCGCTCACCGCGTGGAACCGGACCGCGGCAAAGGCGGAGGCGCTGCGTCCCGCGGGCGCAGAGATCGCAGCAAGCGCCGCCGCCGCCGTCGCCGAAGCGGAGATCGCGATCGTCATTCTCGAGAGCGGCGCCGTCGTCGGCGAGGTCCTGTTCGAGAGCGGGAAGGTCGCGGACGCCTTGAAGCCCGGCGCGCTCGTCATCGACATGAGCTCGATCGAGCCGCGGCAAGCGCGCGATCACGCGGAGCGGCTGCGGAAACGGGGGATCGGCTATCTCGACGCGCCCGTGAGCGGCGGCACCGCGGGCGCCGAGGCCGGCACCCTCGCGATCATGGCCGGCGGCAGCGCCGAGGATTTTGCGCGCGCGCGGCTGGTCTTCGAGGCGATGGGCCGCCCGACCCATGTCGGCCCCGCGGGCGCGGGCCAGCTCGCGAAGCTCTGCAACCAGGCGATCGTCGCAATCACCGTGGGCGCGGTCTCGGAGGCGCTGCTGCTCGCGGCCGCCGGCGGCGCCGATCCCGCGGTGGTACGGCAGGCGCTCATGGGTGGCTCCGCCGATAGCCCCATCCTGCGCAACCAGGGCCAGCGCCTGCTCGAGCGCAATTTCGTGCCCGGCGGCTCCGCCCGCATCGTCCTCAAGGACTGCAAGAACATCCTCGCGGAGGCACGCGCATTCGGACTGCGTCTCCCCCTCGCCGAGCGCATCGCCGAGATCTACGCCGCGCTCGCCGAGCACGGCGGCGCGGACTACGACCACACCGCCGTGCTGCTGGAGCTCGAGCGGATGAACGGCGGCAAGCGCGTCAACGACCGGCCCGACCGTCTGCCGGGTTAGACCACCGGGGTCAGGAGCGGCCTCCCCGCGAAGTGCGCGGCGAGGTTGTCGACGACGAGCTGGCCCATCGCCGCGCGCGTCTCGTGGGTGGCGCTGCCCTGATGCGGCTGCAGCACCACGTTGGAGAGGCTCAGCAGCTCCGCGGGCACGTTCGGCTCGTTCTGGAAGACGTCGAGCGCGGCGAAGCCGAGCGTGCCGTCCTTGAGCGCTTTCACCATCGCGGCCTCGTCGACGATCGAGCCGCGGGCGATGTTGACGAGCGTGCCTTTCGGTCCCAGCGCTTTCAGCACCTCTGCGTCCACGAGATGCTTCGTCTCCGCCCCGCCGGGAACCGTGAGCATGAGGTAATCGCAATCCGCCGCGAGCTTCTTGATGTCGCTATAGAAGGCGTAGCTGCTCTCGGGGTTCTTGCGTCGGCCGAAATAAGCGATCTTCATCCCGAAGGCGGCGGCGCGCTTCGCCACCGCCTGCCCGATGCGGCCAAAGCCGACGATGCCCAGGAGCTTGCCGCCGACGTGGCGGCAGAGCGGGTAGTTGGCCTTGAGCCATTTGCCGGTTCGGACGTATTGGTCGCCCTGGGGTATCTCGCGGGCGGAGGCGAGCAGCAGCGTCATGCCGAGATCGGCGACGCATTCCGTCAGCACGTCCGGCGTGTTGGTGACGCGGATGCCCCGCTCCTTCGCGGCCTTGAGGTCGATCGCGTCGACCCCCACGCCGAAGCAGGCGATGATTTCCGTCTTCGGCAGCGCCGCCATGAGCTCGGCCTTGCAGCCGACGGCACCCATGGTGGAGATGGCACGCACGCGATCGCGGACTTCCCGCAGCAGCGCCGGTTGCTCCTTCGCCTCCCAGAGACGATGGACCGTGTAGGCGCGTTCCAGCTGTTCCATCGTCCCCTCGTAGAGCGGGCAGGCGAGCAAGATCTCCGGTCTCATGGCGTTTCCCTCCGCGAAAATTTGCGCCACAATGCCGAGGCAAGCGCCGGGCGTCAAACGGCGAAAGCGATGATCGCTCGAAGGGCATCGATGACGAAGGCGGGGGCGAAGCGTGTGGTTAAACTCGGTCCGGTCTGGCAGGCCCGCGTGGACCACGCAGTACCGAGGCCCATCGACGCCACACGCTCGCTTTATGAAGGAGCCCTCGACGAGAGGCTAAACCGCGCGATCGACGAGCTCGGCGATCTCGCCCGTTCCTGTGCGACGATCGACCCCGACCATGCGGAATGAGCCAGCCGGCGGCTCGCGCCGGGAGGAGCGGACGATGCGCGCACGAGCGGTTGCCGCGGGAGTTTTTCTAGCCGCATGGGTGCTCGGCTACGTTGCGCATGCCGAAGACCAGAAGGTCGAGCTGCAGACGCGGCCGGGGGTGACGGACGCCTTCCTCGTGACCGCGCCGCCGGGTCCGCCGGTCGCGAGCATGATCCTCTTCACCGGCGGCCCCGGCATTCTCGGCAAGACGATGCAGAATTTCCTGATCCGCTCGCGCGGGAAATTCGCCGCCGCGGGATTCCTCGTCGCCTCCATCGACGTGCCCTCCGACCGGCAGAGCGGCTTCAACGCGGTCATCCGCGGCTCGGCCGAGCACGCCCGCGAC
Source organism: Allostellaceae bacterium (assembly GCA_035541215.1). GTDB lineage: Bacteria > Pseudomonadota > Alphaproteobacteria > ATCC43930 > CGMCC-115725 > DASZHJ01. Next base: position 9,528 of record DATKNV010000007.1, read on the forward strand.
GTCGCCGCCGTGATCGCGTGGCTGCGGCAGAAGGCGGCCGTTCCGGTGTGGCTCGTCGGCACCAGCACCGGCACCATCTCGGCCGCGAACGCCGCCGCGAGGCTCAAGGGCAGCGCCGGCGGCGACGGGCTCGTGATGACCTCGACCTTCGTGCCCTCGCTATCGCCGCCACCCTCCATTCCGAGCGTCGTCGACGTGGGCTCGATCACCCTTCCGACGCTCTTCGTCCACAACCGCGACGATGCCTGCGAGACCTCGCAATTCCAGAACGTCGCGCCCTTGATGGCGCGTTTCACGCACGCCTCGCGGAAGGAGCTCATCGTCGTCAGCGGCGGGAGCCCGCCGCAGAGCGGCCCCTGCGATTCCTTTGCCCGCCACGGCTACATCGGAATCGAGGACGAGGTGATCGCGGACATCGTGCGCTGGATCAAGAGCGCGAAGTAGCCGGGCTCCACACCGCTCAACGCGCCTCGGGATCGTAGCCGTGCGCCGTAAGAAAACGCCGATTGCTCTCGCGCAGCTTTTGGAGCGTCAGCGCCCGAAGCAGCGCGAGTGCGCGGTCCCGCCTTTCGCCCGGGGCGTCGAGCGCGCTGGAGCGAATCTCTGCAGCGAGCTGCGCCAGATGCCCCGAGGGGTCCCCGCTGTAAAGCGATGCGAGCGCGGCGCGGATCGGCGCAAGCGCGGCCTCCCCCGCGGCGGCCTCGCGGCGGGCGATCGTGCGGCAGCGCTCGATCATCGCAGCCGCGGCGGCGCGCTCCTTCGGGGGAAGGCCGTCGATCCCCTTGCCCTCCAACTCCCGCGCGAGGCTCTCGAGCTGGGGTCCCGACGGCAGGTCGCGCATCAGGCACCGGTCCGCGTATGCGCGTCGATGAGTCGGAGAATCTCGAATTCGCACTCCGCCGGCCTCCGTCCCGTGAGTGCGAGGTCGAGCGAGCGCTCGCCGCCCTTGAGAAAACGGTCGCGCTGCTGCAGCGCCAGCAAGAGCCAGCGCAGGCTCGCCGCCACCTCCCAATAGTGCACGCGCCGGGGATCGATGGTGCGCCCTCCCTCTGCCTCATAGGCGCGATAAAAGGTCTCGCGCGCTCCGAGCCCGCCGGCCTCGCGGTCGTACCTGCCGAAGCGCCAGGATTTCGAGCAGAACCAGCCGATATCCTCGTGCGGATCGCCCCAATCCGCGAATTCCCAATCAAGGATCGCGGCGACACGGCTGGCACGCGCGAGGAAATTTCCGGTGCGAAAATCGCCGTGACCCAGCACCGCTGCCTCCGGCGGCGGGCGCTCGCGGTCCAGCCAACGCAGCGCCAATTCGGCAACCGGGTGCGGATCATCGAACCGGTCGAGCCAATCGCGATAGCGTGCGATCCGCGCGGCAGCGGGGTCGGCCAGCGCTGCTCCGAGGAAGCTCAAGTCCGACCCCACCGGAATCGCGTGAATCCGCGCGAGCTGTCGGGCGAGGTCGGCAACCAGTGCGGGCCGGCGCTCCTCCCATTCCTTCGAGTTCACGAGCAGGGCGCCATCGGCCGCACCGGGTACCCAGCGCATCACGAAAAAGGCGCGACCGATGACGTCGCTGTCCTCGCAGCAGTAAAGCGGCTCCGCCACGCGGACTCCCGCCCGAAAGGCGGCGCGTTGCAAGGCAAACTCCTCCGCCCGGCTACGGCTCGCGATAAGAGCGGTCGGGGCGTCGGCCCGTAGCACGAGCTGCGGGAATCCCTCGCGCGGACCGCCGAAGATCTCCAAGTCGAACCACCAGCATTCCTGCACCGCTCCGCCGCCCAGACGGCTCCAATCGCGGACCACCGCTCTGCGCGCCCCCGTCGCCTGCGTCATGAATTTTCCGAGCGCGGCGAACATCCCCTCTTCGGTCAGCGCCATGTCAGAGCGCGCTCACGAGATGACCGCCGTCGATGGGGATTACGACGCCGTTGATATAGGCACCCGCTGGCGAGGCCAGCAGCAGCAGCGCTCCGTCGAGATCCTCCATCGCGCCGATCCGCCGGAGCGGAATGCGGCGTGCGAGCGCCTTGCCGGCGTCGCTGCGGAGATAGTCCCGATTGAGGTCGGTCTCGATGTAGCCCGGCGCGAGCGCGTTCACGGTAATGCCCTTCGGCCCCAGCTCGAGCGCGAGCGCGTGCGTGAGATGAATGAGCCCGGCCTTGGACGCGACGTAGCCGGGGATGCCGGCCTGGGCGCGAATACCGAGGATCGAGGCGATGTTCACCACGCGGCCCGCTCTTCCCGCGCCGATCCAGCGCCGTGCGGCTTCCTGCGCCACGAGCCAGGCGCCCTTGAGGTTGGTATCGACGACGCGGTCCCAATCCTCCTCGCTGTGCTCGAGGAGCGGCTTCGAGGTGACGGTTCCGGCGTTGTTGACGAGGATGTCGAGGGGGCCGATGCGGCGCTCGGTCTCCGAGAGGGCAGCGGCGACGCTCGCGGGCTGGGTCACGTCGAGAGCGACGGCGACCGCCTTGCCGCCGGCCTTTGCGATCTCCGCGACCGCTTCCGCGAGCATGTCCGTGCGGCGCGCGGCGAGGGCCACCGCCGCTCCCGCGCTCGCGAGCACGAGAGCGAAGTGCCGGCCGAGGCCGCTGGAGGCGCCGGTCACCAAGGCGATGCTTCCGCCGAGATCGAATGCCGCGGCCATGTCCGTCAGAGCGCCTTCGCCTGCTCGCGCAGGACGAATTTCTGGATCTTGCCGGTGGAAGTCTTGGGGAGCGCGCCGAAGACGACGGTCTTGGGCACCTTGTAGTGTGCGAGATGCTCGCGGCACCAGGCGATGATCCCGGCGGCATCGACGCTTGCGCCGGGCTTAGGGGTCACGAAAGCGCAGGGCGTCTCGCCCCACGTCGCGTCGGGACGTGCAACCACCGCCGCCTCGAGGACCTGCGGATGGCGATAGAGGACCTCCTCCACTTCGAGCGAGGAGATATTTTCGCCGCCGGAGATGATGATGTCCTTCGAGCGGTCCTTGAGCTCGACATAGCCATCGGGGTGCGTCACCGCGAGATCGCCGGTGTGGAACCAGTCGCCCGCGAAGGCCTCCGCGCTCGCCGCAGGGTTCTTGAGATAGCCCTTCATCACGGTGTTGCCGCGGAGCATGAGCTCGCCGAGGGTCTCACCGTCCGCGGGTACCGCCGTCATCGTCGCGGGGTCCATGACCCGCGCGCTCTCCTGCGTCAGATAGCGCACGCCCTGCCGCGCCATCTTCCGCGCCTTCCCCTCGAGATCGAGCTCGCCCCAGGCCTCCTGCCAGGCGCAGAGAGTCGCGGGCCCATAGGACTCCGTGAGGCCGTAAAGGTGCGTCACGTGAAATCCCATGCGCTCCATCGCCGCGATGATCGCTGAAGGCGGCGCCGCTCCGCCGGTCGCGACCTCGACGCGGTGCTCGAACTTCCGCTGCACTTCCGCGGGAGCGTTCACGAGCATGTTGAGCACGATGGGTGCGCCGCAGAGATGCGTCACCCGATGCTCCGCGATCGCCGGGAAGATCAAGGCAGGATCGACGCGGCGCAGACAGACGTGCGTCGCCGAAGCTGCCGTCACGGCCCAGGTATAGGTCCAGCCGTTGCAGTGGAACATCGGCAGCGTCCAGAGATAGACGGACTGTGGGCTCACGCCGAAGGAGATGACGTTGCCGACGGCGTTGAGGAACGCGCCGCGGTGATGGAATACGGCGCCCTTGGGATTGCCGGTCGTGCCGGAGGTGTAGCAGAGGCTGAGCGCCTGCCATTCGTCGCGCGGCGGCTGCCAGGGCGCGGTGGGATCGCCGGTCGCGAGGAAGGCCTCGTAATCCATCTCGCCCAGGCGCTCGCCGCCTTCGTAGAGCGGATCGTCGATGTCGATGACGAGCGGCTTGCGCGAGACCTGCGCGAGCGCAGCCTTGACGGTGCCGGAGAATTCGCCGTCCGTGATGAGCACCTTGGTGTTGGCGTGGTCGAGGATGAAGGCGATCGAGGCCGCATCGAGCCGATAGTTGAGCGCGTTGAGGACGCCGCCCGCCATCGGCACGCCGTAATGCGCCTCCAGTAGCGCGGGCACGTTCGGCGCCATCACCGAGACGGTGACGCCTTCCTTGACTCCGCGCTTGCGGAGCGCGTCCGCGAGGCGGCAGCAGCGCTCGTAGAACTCCCGGTAGCTGAAGCGGAGGCTGCCGTGGATCACCGCGCGCTTCTCGGGATAGACGGTGGCGGCGCGGGCGAGGAAGGACAGCGGCGTCAACGCCGCGTGGTTCGCCTCGCGCCGCGCGAGAAACGGCGCATCGAAGATGGAGTTTGCGTGCATCGTCACGGGCTTATTGCTCCCTGGGGCGCATCCTCGCGGCGGCACCGGTAGCCGTCAAGCGCCGCTGTCGCGCGGGATGCGCCGTGCTAGAGTGGCGCCCGTCCCAGGAGGGCTCATGCGCATCGATGTCATCTCCGACGTGATCTGTCCCTGGTGCTTCATCGGGAAGCGCCGGCTCGCGCGCGCCTTGGAGCAGCGCTCCGAGGTCGCGGCCGAGATCGTCTGGCATCCCTTCCAGCTCAATCCGGACATGCCGCCGGAGGGCATGGCGCGCGAGCGCTACATCGCCGCGAAGTTCGGCGGCGGCCAGCACGCGGACCGGATCTACCGGAACGTCACGGAAGTCGGCGCCGCCGTCGGCATTCCCTTCCATTTCGAGCGCATCAAGGTGACGCCGAACACGCGCGACGCGCACAGGCTGATCCGCCATGCCGGCGAGGCCGGCAGCGCCGAGCCCGTGGTCGAGGCCCTCTTCCAGGCCTATTTCATCGAGGGCCGCAACATCGGCGACCGCGCGACGCTCGCGGAGGTCGCGGGCGAAGCCGGTCTCGATCGCGACGCGGCCGCGCGTTTCCTCGAAGGCAATGAGGGCGCGGAGCAGGTTCTCGCCGACGACATGAGCGCGCGGCGGATCGGGATCAACGCCGTCCCCTGCTTCATCTTCGAGCGCAAATACGTGGTCTCCGGCGCGCAGGAGCCGGAGTTCTTCTACCCCCTCTTCGATCTCCTCAAGAGCGAGGCCGCGGGCGCGGCCGAATAGAGCGCTACCGCGCCGCCTTCGCGGGCTTGGCGCTCGCGGCTTCCGGCGGCGCCTGCACCGCGATCTCCGCGAGCTTCTCCAGCAAGTGTCGCACGCCGACGAGGCGGTCCTTCGGGTTCTCCCAGGCGCGCATCACCAGAAGCTTCTGATCCGTGCGCAGCTTTGCGGTGCCGGCCTGCGCCTGCAGGAACTCGACGAGGCCAAGGGGATTGGCGAAGCGGTTCTCGCGGAAGCTCAGCACCGCGCCCTTGGGCCCCGCCTCCACTTTCTCGATGCCGGCCGCGCGGCAGAGCCGCTTGATCGCGATGGTGTCCAGGAGGTTCGCGACCTCCGGCGGCAGAGGCCCAAAGCGATCGACGAGCTCCGCCGCGAAGGCGTCGATCTCGCGCTGATCGAGAAGCGCCGCGACGCGACGATAGAGACCGAGCCGCACGTTGAGATCGGCGACGTAGCTCTCGGGGATGAGCACGGGCATGCCGATCGTGATTTGCGGCGTCCACTCCTCCGCCGTTTCCGCGACCGGCGCGACACCGCTGCGCGCCGCGGCCACGGCCTCCTCGAGAAGCTGCTGGTAGAGCTCGATTCCGACCTCGCGGATATGGCCGGATTGCTCCTCGCCCAGGAGGTTGCCCGCGCCTCGGATGTCCATGTCGTGACTCGCGAGCGTGAATCCCGCGCCGAGAGTGTCCAGGGTCTGCATCACCTCGAGCCGCCGCTGCGCGCTCGCGGTCAGGGTCTTGCCCTCGGCGAGCGTCAGATAGGCGTAGGCGCGCTGCTTGCCGCGACCGACCCGGCCGCGAAGCTGGTAGAGCTGCGCCAGGCCGAACATGTCCGAGCGGTTCACCACGAGCGTGTTCGCGGTGGGAATGTCGAGACCGGATTCGATGATGTCGGTCGATAGCAGCACGTCGAAGCCGCCCTCGTCGAAGGCGCCCATGACCTTCTCGAGCTCGCTCGCGGCCATCCGGCCGTGGGCCATGCCGACCTTGATCTCCGGCACTAATTCCTTGAGGTCCAGACGGAGGTCCTCGAGGTCTGCGATCCGCGGCGTCACGTAGAAGGTCTGCCCGCCGCGATGATGCTCGCGCAGGATCGCCTCGCGGATCACCACGGGATCGTAGGGCATGACGAAGGTGCGGACGGCGAGGCGGTCGACCGGCGGCGTCGAGATGATGCTCATCTCCTTGACCCCCGCGAGCGCCATCTGCAGCGTGCGCGGGATCGGCGTCGCCGTCAGCGTGAGCACGTGGACGTTGGCCTTGAGCTGCTTCAGCTTCTCTTTTTGCGCCACGCCGAAATGCTGCTCCTCGTCCACGATCAGCAGTCCCAGATGCGCGAAGGCGACGCCTTTGGCGAGGAGAGCGTGGGTCCCGATGACGATGTCGATGCGGCCCGCCGCGAGCTCCTGCTTGATGCCGGCGGCGTCGCGAGCGCTGACGAGGCGCGAGAGCTGGGCGATCCGCACGGGAAGCCCCGCGAAGCGCTGCGTGAAGGAGCGATAGTGCTGGCGCGCAAGCAGCGTCGTCGGCACCACCACCGCGACCTGCGTTCCCTGCATCGCCGCGATGAAGGCCGCGCGGAGCGCGACCTCGGTCTTGCCGAAGCCCACATCGCCGCAGATGAGCCGGTCCATGGGCCGGCCCGAGGCCATGTCCGCGAGGGTATCGGCGATGGCGCGGAGCTGATCCTCGGTCTCGGGATAGGGAAAGCGCGCGGCGAATTCCTCGTAGAGCCCTTCGGGCGCAGGAAGCGGCTCGCCCTGACGCAGGTGGCGCTCCGCGGCGACCGCGATGAGCTGGCCCGCGATCTCCTTGATGCGCTCCTTGACCCTGGCCTTCCGCGATTGCCAGGCGACGCCGCCGAGGCGGTCGAGGACGGCATCGGCGGCCTCGGAGCCGTAGCGCGAGAGCACCTCGATGTTCTCGACGGGAACGAAGAGCTTGTCGTCGCCGGCATAGAGGATGCGGAGGCAATCGTGCGGCGCGCCCGCGACGTCGAGCGTCACCAGCCCGTCGTAGCGGCCGATGCCGTGATCGACGTGCACGACGAGATCGCCCACGAGGAGCGTCGAGACTTCCGTGATGAATTGATCGACGTTCTGCCGCCGCCGTGGCGGGCGCGAGAGCCGGTCGCCGAG
>DATKNV010000008.1:0-9035 GCA_035541215.1 Allostellaceae bacterium
CGGCAATCAGCCCATGGTCCTGCGCAAGCACTTCACCCACGAGGACAAGGAATACGAGTACCTGCTCGACACCCGCGGCTACTACTTCGAGCTCAAGCAGCCGATCCCGGTGGTGGTCACCCTCGGCAACATCAAAGGCAAGCGCAAGCACCCCATCGAGGCCTACGTGCAGAAGCCGGGCGTGGACTACGGGGAAGAATCCGAGAGCGAGAGCGGGCCGTAGATCCCACAGCCACGGTTTCTCCTTTCATCACCTGGGAGTACGAGATACCGCGAAATCCGGCTTCCCGCCCGCGGTCGCTGTTGTAAACTCCCGCCGCCTCATGCCCTACGAACATCGCAGCATCGAACCGAAGTGGCAGGCGCGCTGGCGCGCGGCGGGACTGCACCGCACGACCTACGATGCCAAGCGGCCGAAGTTCTACGCGCTCGACATGTTCCCGTATCCCTCGGGATCCGGGCTGCATGTGGGGCACTGCGAGGGCTACACCGCGACCGACATCATCACGCGCTGGAAGCGCATGCAGGGCTTCAACGTGCTGCACCCGATGGGCTGGGACGCCTTCGGCCTCCCCGCGGAGAACGCGGCGATCGCGAGCAAGATCCACCCGCGCATCTGGACCTACGACAACATCGCGACCATGCGCGCCCAGCTCCAGCGCATGGGGATCGGCTACGACTGGCGGCGCGAGGTCGCGACCTGCCATCCCGAGTATTACAAGCACGAGCAGAAGATGTTCCTGGATTTCCTCGAGGCGGGCCTCGCCTATCGCAGGGAATCCTGGGTCAACTGGGACCCCGTCGAGAACACCGTCCTCGCGAACGAGCAGGTGATCGACGGCCGCGGCTGGCGCTCGGGCGCGCTCGTGGAGAAGCGGCTCCTCGCGCAGTGGAACCTCCGCATCACCGCCTATTCCGACGATCTCCTCGCGGCGATCAAGACGCTGGACCGCTGGCCCGAGCGCGTGCGCCTCATGCAGGAGAACTGGATCGGCCGCTCCGAGGGCGCGCGGGTGCTCTTCCCGCTCGTGGGACGAGGCGAGAAGCTCGAGATCTATACGACCCGGCCGGACACGCTCTTCGGCGCCTCCTTCTGCGCGCTCTCGCCCAATCATCCGCTGGCGGCCGAGCTCGCGGAGAAGGACGCGAGGCTCCGCGAGTTCATCGCGGAATGCAACCGCATGGGCACCAGCGAGGCCGTACTGGAGACCGCGGAGAAGAAGGGCTACGACACCGGCATCGCGGTCGAGCATCCGCTCATCCCCGGCAAGACGCTGCCGCTCTTCGTCGCGAACTTCATCCTGATGGAATACGGCACCGGCGCCATCTTCGGCTGCCCCGGCCACGACCAGCGCGATCTCGACTTCGCGCGGAAATACGGACTCGCCGTCATCCCCGTGGTGCTGCCGCCGGGCGCCGACCCCAAGACGTTCCAGATCGGCGACACCGCCTATGTCGAGGACGGCACGATCTTCAATTCGCAGTTCCTCGACGGGCTCGACGTCGCGAGCGCCAAGGGGAAGGTGATCGAGCGGCTGGAGCAGCTCGGCGCGGGCAAGTCCGCGGTGACGTTCCGGCTCCGCGATTGGGGCGTCTCGCGCCAGCGCTATTGGGGCTGCCCCATCCCGGTCATTCACTGCGAGGGCTGCGGCATCGTGCCGGTGCCGGAGAAGGACCTGCCGGTGACGCTCCCGGAGGACGTGAGCTTCGACAAGCCCGGCAATCCGCTCGACCATCATCCCACCTGGAAGCACGTCGCCTGCCCCGCCTGCGGCAAGCCCGCGCGGCGCGAGACCGACACCTTCGATACTTTCTTCGAGAGCTCCTGGTACTTTCTCCGCTTCTGCTCGCCGCGCGCGGCGACGGCCTTCGAGCGCAGGGAGGTCGATTACTGGATGCCCGTCGATCAGTACATCGGCGGCGTCGAGCACGCGGTGCTGCATCTCCTCTATTCGCGCTTCTTCACGCGCGCGCTCACGGAGTGCGGCTATCTCGATCTCGCCGAGCCCTTCGCCGGCCTCTTCACGCAGGGGATGGTCTGCCACGCGACGTACCAGGACCAGGACGGCAACTGGCTCTTCCCGGAGGAAGTGACGCGCAAGGGCGAGGAGAGCTACGTCGACGCCAAGGGAAGGCCGGTGACGGTGGGCCGCCTCGAGAAGATGAGCAAGTCGCGCAAGAACGTCGTCGGGCTCGAGGCCGTCGTGGGCGAGTACGGCGCCGACACCGCGCGGCTCTATCTTCTCTCGGACAGCCCGCCCGAGCGCGATCTCGAATGGACCGATGCCGGGATCGACGGCGTCTGGCGCTACGTCAACCGGCTCTGGCGCCTGGTGACGGAGCCCGCGGCGGCATTGCCGCCGGCGGGGACGGCGATCCCCAACGATCTCTCCGCGGAGGCGGAGAAGGCGCTGCGTCTCGCGCACCGCACGATCGCGCACGTCACTGACGATCTCGACAAATTCCGCTTCAACCGCGGCGTTGCGCGCATCCGCGAGCTCACGAATGCGCTGGAGGAAGTGCCGGGCACCGGCGCGGGCGAGGCGGCGGTGCTGCGCTTCGGATTGGAGATCGCGACGCGGCTCCTCGGGCCGATGATGCCGCATTTGGCGGAGGAGCTCTGGCTACAGCTTGGGCACAAAACGCTTCTCGTCGAGGAGCCCTGGCCGAAGGCCGACCCCGCGCTCGTCGCGGAGGAGACCGTGACGGTCGCGGTGCAAGTGAACGGCAAGCTCCGTGGCACCGTCGAGCTCCCGCGCGACGTCGACAGCGGCGCCGCCGAATCGGCGGCCTTGGCGCTCCCCGCGGTGACGCGCTTCCTCGAGGGCCGCAGGCCACGCAAGGTCATCGTGGTGCCGAACCGGATCGTGAACGTCGTGGGGTGAGCGGCGTCAAGGCGAACCGCCAAGACGCCAAAACTCCAAGAAAAAGGAAGACGATTTCACCACAGAGGCGGTGAGGCAATGAGGTGCCGCGCTCGCGGCGAAGCCGCAACCGAGCTTCTCTGTGCCTCACTGCCTCTGTGGTGAACCCATTGCGGCTTCGCCGCGAAAAGAACTTGGCGTCCTCGGTGTCTTGGCGGTTAATCCTATTCGAATGAAGCTCGCGGGACAGCGCATACAGGGCTTCGTCACGGGCTTCGTCGCGAAGCCCGATCCGAAGATCCGCGCGATCCTCGTCTTCGGGCCCGATGCGGGGCTCGTGCGCGAGCGGGGCGAGGCGCTGGCGAAGGCCGTCGCGCAAGACCTCGACGATCCCTTCCGCGTCGCATCCCTCACGGGCGCCGCCCTCGTAAGCGATCCCGCGCGGCTCCATGACGAGATGGCGGCCTTGAGCTTCACCGGCGGGCGGCGCGTGGTGCGTGTGCGCGAGGCGGGCGACGCCGTGGGGGCGCTCTTCGACGGCTTTCTCGATGCGCCGCCGCCCGGCGACAGCCTCTGCGTCGTCGAGGCCGGCGACCTCGCGGGGCGCTCGTCGCTGCGCAAGGCCTTCGAGGGCGCGGAAAATGCGGCGGCCGTGCCCTGTTATGCCGACGAGCCCGAGGCGGTGCGCCAGCTCGTGCGCAGCGTCCTCGGCGAGCGCAAGGTGCGCGCGAGCGCGGAGGCGCAGGATTATCTCGTGGCCCATCTCGGCAGCGACCGCGGCGTGAGCCGTGCCGAGCTCGAGAAGCTCGCGCTCTACGCCGGCGACGGCGGCGAGGTCGGGCTCGAGGAGGCGATCGCCGTCGTCGGCGACAGCGCCGCGCTCACCGTCGAAGACGTGGTCCTAGCCGCGGCCGAAGGCGACGCGCCCAGGCTCGAGCGCACGCTCGCCCGCGCTTTCCAAGAAGGCGAGTCCGCCGTGAGCATCCTCCGCGCGGCGATGCGGCACTTCGGGAACATGCATCTCGTCGGCTCCCGGCTTGCATCGGGGGTAAGCGCGGACGACGCCTTCAAGGGAATATGGCCCGCCATCTACGGCGACGGACGCAAGCGCTTCATCGCCCGGCTCGCGCACTGGCCTGGGCGTCGCGCCGCCAACGCTCTCGCTCTCTTGCTGGAGGCCGAGCGCAATTGCAAACGCACGGGGTTCCCCGACCGCACGATATGCAGCGACGTGCTGCTCCGCTTGGCGCGGAGCGTGAGGCGGAGGTAACCCCTCTCCCACCGCGAGGTGGGAGAGGAAGGGGCCCGGCGCGAAGCGCCGGGAAGGTGAGGGTGCTCGCTTGGGAATCGCCCTCACCCTCCCGCGCTTCGCGCGGGCCCCACCCTCTCCCGTCTTCGACGGGAGAGGGATTCTCATCCCTTCGGCGGTGGGGGCTGGCTCAGGCGGCGGAGCACGTCGTCGAGCTGCTCGAGCGACTGGTAGCGGATCGTGACGGTGCCGCCGGTGCCGGCGGGATCGACGCTGACGACGAGGCCGAGCACCGCGGAGAGATCGCGCTCGAGGGCACGGGTGTCGGCGTCCTTGCCGTCGCCGGCTTCGGCGGGGAGACGGCGCGGGCGCGGCTTGGTGGGGCCGCGCTTTGCAAGACGCTCGGTCTGGCGCACGTTGAGCCCGCGGCGCACGACTTCTTCCGCAAGCACGGTCGGATCGGGCGCGGTCAGGAGAGCGCGCGCGTGGCCCGCGGTGAGCTTGCCCTCGTCGAGGAGCCGCTTCACCGGCAGCGGCAGCTCCAGAAGCCTGAGCGTGTTCGCGACGTGGCTCCGGCTCTTGCCGACGGCTTGCGCGACCGCGTCCTGGGTGTGGCTGAACTCGTCGAGGAGACGGCGATAGGCCTCGGCCTCCTCGAGCGGCGAGAGGTCCTGGCGCTGCAGGTTCTCGACGAGCGCGATCTCCAGCGCCTCCTTGTCGTCGATCTCGCGGACGACGACGGGGACCTCGTGGAGCTGCGCGAATTGCGCCGCGCGCCAGCGCCGCTCGCCCGCGACGATCTCGTACTCGCCGGCGAGGCTCGGGTGATGCCGCACGAGGAGCGGCTGAAGCACGCCCTTCTCGCGGATCGACTGCGCGAGCGCCTCGATCGCGGCGGGATCGAATTTGTGCCGGGGCTGATAGCGGCCGGGATGCAGGAGATCGACGCGGAGGCGATGCGTCGCCGCCTCTGGAGCGGGCGCCTCTTCCTCGCCGAGGAGCGCGGAGAGACCGCGGCCGAGGCCGCGCCGTCTTGCCTCCTCGATCATGCGCTCACCCGATGCTCGCGCCGCAGCACCTCGCCCGCGAGATGCACGTAGGCCTGCGCGCCGGGGCAGTCGAGGTCGTAGAGCAGCACGGGCTTCCCATGCGAGGGCGCCTCGGAGACGCGGACGTTCCGGGGGATCACGGTCTCATAGACCTTGCTGCCGAAGTGGCCGCGGACGTCCTCGGCGACGAGGCCGCTCAGGTTGTTGCGCTTGTCGAACATCGTGAGCACCACGCCCTGGATCTCGAGGCCGGGGTTGAGATGCTTCTTCACCCGCTCGATGGTGCGGACGAGGTGGCTCAAGCCTTCGAGCGCGTAGAACTCGCATTGCAGCGGCACGAGCACCGCGTGCGCCGCGACCAGCGCGTTGAGCGTCAGCAGCCCGAGCGAGGGCGGGCAGTCGATGAGGACGTAATCGTAATCGAGCTCGGCCCGCGCGAGCGCGTCGCGGAGCCGGAACTCCCGCCGCTCCATCTCCACGAGCTCGACCTCGGCGCCGGAGAGATCGACCGAGGCCGGGACGATGAACAAACCGGGAACGAGTGTCGGCACGGTTGCTTCGGCAAGAGGCCGGTCCGCGAGCAGCACGTCGTAGCTCGTGACGGCCCGCGCCTGGCGCGAGATGCCGAGGCCGGTACTGGCATTGCCCTGGGGATCGAAATCGATGACCAGCGCACGTTTGTGCGCCGCAGCAAGCGCGGTCGCGAGATTGATCGCCGTCGTGGTCTTGCCGACGCCGCCCTTCTGGTTGACGACCGCGAGGATGCGCGGCTCGCGGCGCTTTTCAGGAACGGCTGCCTCCGTCTGGGGATCGGTTGGGAGCATGTCGAAGCCCCTCCACTCTCAATATATGGCCCCTGTCATCGCTCAGACTGGCCAGAAATTGTGTTTGCATTATCCACTCGCGCCGCGCCGTGGTCAATTCATCCGCGATCTCGGCGCCCTTCAGGAAGAGGCAGACGGTGCCCTCGCGCAGGAACGGCGCGCTCCACCGCAGGAGCTGAGGCAGCGGAGCAAGCGCGCGGGCGGTCACGACATCGGCGGCGAAGCCTGCGGCCTTCTCGATCCGCTCGGCGTGGAGGGTGACCGCGGCCTTGGTGACGCGGGCGGCCTCGCGCAAAAACTCGGCCTTCCGCCGGTCGGATTCGATGAGATGCACCTCCGGCACGCCGAGGATAGCGAGGATCAGCCCCGGCAGCCCCGCCCCGCTTCCGAGATCGACCAGGATCCGCGTCCCTGCCGGGAGGTGGCGCATGAGCTGGCCGCTGTCGAGGATATGCCGGCGCCAGACATCGCCCAAACTCGCGGCGCTCACGAGGTTGATGCGGGGGTTCCAGGTTTGCAGGAGCGCTACGTATGCTTCGAGTCGCGCCAGCGTTTCACGTGAAACGCCCAGGAGTTTGGCGCAGTCGAGAGGACTGAGAGGCATGATGAGAGCTTAAATCCCCTCTCCCGCTTGCGGGAGAGGGTTGGGGCCCATCGCGAAGCGATGGGGGTGTGGGAGCCTCCGCGGCGCGCACCCTCACTCTCCCGTTGCTGCGCAACGGGCCCCACCCTCTCCCATCTGCGATGGGAGAGGGAGTCAGGCGGCTCTGCGCACGTATTTCAGCAGGGTAACGAGCGCGGCCGGCGTCACGCCGGAGATGCGGCCGGCGGCGCCGAGCGTCGCCGGGCGGGCGGTGCGGAGCTTGCTGCGGATTTCCGCGGAGAGGCTGCCGATGGCGTCGTAATCGAGATCGGGGGGCAGAGTGAGCGCCTCGTCCTTGCGGAAGGCGCGGATGTCCGCCTCCTGGCGCTCGAGGTAGCCGACGTAGCGCGCATCGATCTCAAGCTGCTCCATGATCGCCGGCGGAACGGCCGCGAGCTCGGGCCACACCGCGCAAAGGCGGGCATGGTCGATGCCGGGATAGGCCAAGAGCTCGGCGGCGCTGCGGGGAATTCCGTCCTCGTTGACGGCGATCCCGCGGGCGCGCAGCGCGGGCGGCGTCAGGCGCAGGCTGCGGCTCAGCGCGCGCGCTGCTTCCAGCGCGCCGATCTTCGCCGCAAAGGCCCTCCTCCGCTCGGAGCCGACGCAGCCGATGGCGATGCCCCGCGGCGTGAGCCGCTGGTCGGCATTGTCCGCGCGGAGCACCAGCCGGTATTCGGCTCGCGAGGTGAACATGCGGTAGGGCTCGTTCGTGCCGCGCGTGACGAGATCGTCGATGAGGACGCCGATGTAGGAGCTCGCGCGGTCGAAGGTGACGCCTGCCCCGCCCCCCGCCGAAAGCGCAGCATTGAGCCCGGCGACGAGGCCCTGAGCCGCCGCCTCCTCGTAGCCGGTGGTGCCGTTGATCTGCCCAGCGAAATAGAGGCCGGAAACGCGCTTCGTCTCTAGCGTCGGGTAAAGCTCGCGGGGGTCGACGAAGTCGTACTCGATGGCATAGCCCGGACGCAGCATCCTCGCGCGCTCGAGCCCGGGAATGGTCTTGAGCAGCTCCGCCTGGACCTCCCGCGGGAGCGAGGTCGAAATGCCGTTGGGGTAGACGGTGGGGTCGTCGAGCCCCTCGGGCTCCAGAAAGATCTGGTGCCGCTCGCGGTCGGCGAAGCGCACGACCTTGTCCTCGATCGAGGGGCAGTAGCGCGGGCCCGTGCTCTCGATCTGGCCGGAATACATGGGCGCCCGGTGCAGATTGGCGCGGATGATCGCGTGCGAGTCCGGCGACGTCGCGGTGATGTGGCAGGGAAGCTGCGGCGTCCCGATCCGCTCGGTCAGGAACGAGAAGGGCTGCGGCGGCTCGTCGCCCGCCTGGCGCTCCAGCCCCGCGAAGTCGATGGTGCGCCCGTCGAGCCGGGGCGGCGTTCCCGTCTTGAGCCGTCCGAGCCGAAACCCGATCCGGCTCAAACTCGCCGAGAGGCCCAGCGCGGGAGCCTCGCCGACCCGACCCGCCGGGATCTTCTCCTCGCCGATATGAATGAGCCCGCGGAGGAAAGTGCCGGTGGTGAGAATCACCCGCCCCGCCGAAAGCACCTCTCCGGAGCCTGTCCGCACGCCGGTGACCCCGCCATCGGAGCCCAGGACGAGATCCTCGGCCGCCCCCTCGCGGATCTCGAGGTTCGGCTGCTCCGCCAGGATCGCCTGCATCGCCGCGCGGTAGAGGCGGCGGTCCGCTTGCGCGCGGGGACCCCGCACGGCCGGCCCCTTGCTGCGGTTTAGCACTCGGAACTGGATGCCGGCGCGGTCGGTGGCGCGCCCCATGACTCCGTCGAGCGCGTCAATCTCGCGGACAAGGTGCCCCTTGGCGAGCCCGCCGATCGCGGGATTGCAGGACATCTCGCCGATGGTCGCGGCCTTGTGCGTGAGCAGGAGAGTGCGGGCCCCGAGCCGCGCGGAAGCGGCCGCGGCCTCGCAGCCCGCATGGCCTCCCCCGATCACGATGACGTCGTAGCCGCGCATGGCGGGGCACTCTACGGACGCGGATTACCCCTGTCAAAGAACGCAGGTAGGCCGGGTGTTTCACGTGAAACCCTGCCCCGCGCTTGCATGCGTTGACACCCCCTCTGCAGCGCCGCATAGACGGGGCATGGTGCAGCCGCCGTGGTGGAGCCTCGCCTGGCCTGGGCTTTGCGCGACCCTGACGGGTGTCGGGTTCGCCCGGTTCTCCTATACGGCGCTGATCCCCTTCCTGGTCGGCGCGGGCGAGGTCTCGGCGACCCAGGCCGATTATCTCGGCGCGGCGAATCTCGCGGGCTACTTCATCGGCGCCTGGATCGCGAGCACGCTCGCCCGGCGACTCGGGTCGGCCCTCAGCATCCGCGGGAGCTTTGTCCTGACCGCCGTGGGATTGGGGCTCTGCGTCATTCCCGGCGGCTTCTGGTGGATCGCGCCTTGGCGGCT
>DATKNV010000009.1:0-36925 GCA_035541215.1 Allostellaceae bacterium
GCGTCCAGCCCTTGACCGGCATCAGCCGATCGACGGCACCGGGCGCGAGGATCAGCGCGTCATAGGCGAGAGCCTCGATCCCGGAGCGGGAGACCGTGAAGACTTTGCCCTCTTGGACGTTCCAGGCCAGGGTCTCCGGCCAATGGTCGAGCTGGCCGGCGATCGCCGCGAAGCGCGCGTGGAGCCGGCGATACTTGCGGCTCTCGGAACCGAGGAGCGCGTCCATCGGCAAATCGAGACCGGCCGCAGGCGCGCGGTAGGCCTGTCCTCCCGGGCGCTTGGCCTCGTCGATCACGACCGGTCTAAGGCCATGCTCGACGAGAACGCTCGCGGCAGAGAGCCCCGCAGGCCCCGCACCGACGATCACGACCTCAGGCATTGCGCGGGAATCCCGCGGGCGCGCCCGTGACGATCTCCATGCCGTCGGCCGCTGCGGTGGTGCAGGCGCGGATGCGGCCGCCATTCGCGAGCCAGACCCAGCAATCCTGGCAGGCGCCCATCAGGCAGAAGCCGGCCCGGCCCTGGCCGCCGGCTTCCGCTTTTCCGATTTCTCGCCCTGCCCGCAACATCGCCGCGAGCACGCTCTCTCCGGCATTCGCTTCGATCGTCCTCCCGTCGACGGCGATCCGGACTCGCGGAGAATTGAAGCGCGCGACGCGGATCAATCGCGCGCTCGAGGGATCGGGTCGGGATTCGCCAATAGCCATGACCGCGCCGCTCAGCCCGCTCGCGCGGAGGCGCGGCGGCGCAGCATCTCCGCGGCGATGACGAAGCCCGTGACGAATACCAGGATCACCGTCGAGACCGCCGCGAGGGTCGGGTTCACCTGCAGGAGGAGATCGTTCCACATCTGCCGCGGCAGGGTGGCGGTGCTTCCGCCGGTCACGAAGAGCGCCACCGTCAAGTCGTCGAAGGACGTGATGAAGGCGAAGAGAAACCCCGCGATCACGCCGCCGCGGATCTGAGGGAGCGTGATGTGATATAGCGTGCGCAGCTTGCTGGCGCCGAGGCTCCATGCCGCCTGGTCGAGCCGCTCGTCATAGGTCTTGAGCACGGCCATCACGGTGATCACGACGTAGGGAACGGCGAGGACGGTGTGGCCCAGCACCAGTCCCAGGATGGTGCCGACGAGGCCGAGCCGCGCATAGAGATAAAACAGCGCCACCGCGATGATGAGGCGCGGCAGCACCAGCGGGGCCAGGATCAGCG
This sequence comes from Allostellaceae bacterium, assembly GCA_035541215.1. Lineage (GTDB taxonomy): Bacteria > Pseudomonadota > Alphaproteobacteria > ATCC43930 > CGMCC-115725 > DASZHJ01. The sequence continues at coordinate 1,210 of DATKNV010000009.1, forward strand.
AGAGGATCGCAACCTTCCCGATGAGGCGCTGGCGCACGAGCACGAAGGCCGCGGCGCTGCCCAGGAGCGTCGAAACTACTGCGGTGAGCCCCGCGACGATGAAGGAGCGGATCGTGGCGTTCACCCAGCCGACCGAGCCCAGATAGGTCTGGTACCAGCGCAGCGAGAAGCCCTGCGGCGGAAACTCGATAAAGGTGCCGGAGGTGAACGACACGGGAATGACGAAAAAAGACGGCAGGCACAGGAACGCCACGATCAGCAGCCCGACGATCCAGAGGACCGTCCGCGAGATGCTCCGCTGCGGCCGGTCCGGCCGGACCGGGAAGAGCCGGTCCAGGAGATCGCCGGCACGATCGGAGAGCCAGCCGAGAACGGCGATGAGCCGCTCGCCGAGGACGGCGCCGACATGGGCGATCGCGCCCTTGCCGGCATGGCTTGCGAGGTCCGATGCGCTGGCGCCACCGGAGAGCGTCGACATCCCGAGGAGCCGGTCATAGAGGTAGAAGACGATGCCGGTCGCGGCCAGAAGCAGCACCGCGAGCGCGCCGGCGAAGGGGAAATTGAGCAGCTCCTGAATGACCGAGATGATCACCTGCGAGATCATGGTCTCGCGGCGGCCTCCGAGCAGCGCGGGCGTGATGAAGAACCCGAGCGCGGTGATGAATACCAGCAGCCCCGCGGCCGCGAGGCCCGGCAGCGACAGGCGGAAGTAGATGCGCCAGAAGGATTGGCCGCCGCGAGCGCCCAAGGTCCGCGCGGCCTTCACGAGGTTGGTGTCGATGCTCTGCATGACCGACAGCATCGTCAGGATCGCGAGCGGCAGCATCGCGTGGACCATGCCGATCATGACGCCGGTGAAATTGTAGATGAAACTCAGGGGCGCATCGGTGATGCCCAGCGATATCAGCAGCCTGTTCACCGCGCCGTTCCGGCCCAGCAGGATCATCCAGGCGAAAGTGCGGACGAGGAAGCTCGTCCAGAACGGCATCAGCACGAGGAGCGTCAGGGTGTCGCGCGCGCGAGCCGACGAGTTCGCGAGGAGATATGCGACGGGATATCCCGCGAGCAGCGCGAGGAAGGTGGTCCAGCCCGCGATCTCGAAGGTGATCGCCAGCGTCTCCAGATAGACCGGGGTGGTCGCGATCCGCGAGTAATTCGCCAGCGAGAAATGGCCGTTGGAGTCGAAAAAGCTCAGGATCAGGATCTCCGCCACGGGGTAGACGAAGACCGCGACCACGAAGAGAAGCAGCGGATAGATCGGCCAGGCCCTGGCCCAGGCCGATTGGCTGAGGGGCGGCCTCACCGCCGCGGCGGCGTCGCTCATGTGGCGTCGCGCTGGCGCAGGACCAAGGCGTGCTCCGCGTTCCAGCCGAGGCGGACGGTGTCGCCGAGCCTCGGCTCTTTCTGGCCGCCCGCGTTGAGCTGCTTCGCCGAGAGAACCGGTCCATCCAGCAAAGTCACGAAATAGCGGGTGACGCCGCCCGCGAAGACCGTCTCCTTGAGGGTGCCGGTCGCGACGTTCTCGGCGCTCTCGCCGTCGCCGAGGAGGCGCAGCTGCTCCGGACGGACGATGACCTTGACCGCTTCGCCGGCCGCTGCGCCGTTGCCGGAGCCGCGCAGCTCCATGCCGCCGGGTCCGACCAGCGTCACGGTCTCGCCGGCCTGCCGCACGGTCGCGTCGAGTATGTTCGACTCACCCAGGAACTTGGCGACGAAGACGCTCTTCGGCCGGAAGTAGAGCTCCTGAGGCGTTCCGACCTGCTCGATCCGGCCGACGTTCATGAGGCAGATGCGATCGGACATCGCCATCGCCTCTTCCTGATCGTGCGTGACGTAGAGCACCGTGATGCCGAGCCGCGCGTGCAATTCCTTGATCTCCAGCTGCATCTGGTCCCGCAGCTGGCGATCGAGCGCGCCGAGCGGCTCGTCCATGAGGATGATCGAGGGGCGATAGACCATGCAGCGCGCGAGCGCGATGCGCTGCTGCTGCCCGCCCGAGAGCTCGCGCGGCAGTCGGCCCGCGACGTGCGGCAACTGCACGATCTCGAGAACGCGCTTCACCTCCGCCTCGATCTGCGCCGACGCCACGCGCCGCATTTGCAAGGGAAAGGCGATGTTCTCGCGCACCGTCAGGTGCGGAAAGAGCGCGTAGTTCTGAAAGACGATGCCAATGTCGCGCTTGTTGGGCGGCGCATAGGTCGCGAGCTTGCCGTCGATCCAGACCTCGCCGCTGCTCGGCGGCACGAGGCCCGCGACCATCATGAGGAGCGTCGTCTTGCCCGAGCCCGAGGGGCCGAGCAGGGTCAGGAATTCTCCCTCGCGCAGCTCCAAATTGGCATCCGCGAGCGCTGTGACCGCGCCGTAATGCTTGGTCGCGCCGCGGATCGAAAGCTTGATCTTGGCCGCCGTCACATCCCCGCCCCAAAGCCGCAAAATTGAGACGACGCGGCCCGCGGGCCGCGTCGCTCAGTCAAATCGCCGCGATTACGACAGCAGCCAGGCGTTGAACCGCTCGATCGCCTTCTCCTTGTTGGCGCCCCACCACTCCGTGCTGGATTGCATGAGAAGCTTGAGGTTGTCCGGCGCGGTGGGGAGGTATTTCGCTCTGTCCTTCGGGATGTAGTCGTAAGCCTTGGGATTGGTCGGTCCATAGGGAAGCGCCGAGGCGAACACGGCTTGGCGCTTTGCATTGGCGCAGTAGGTGATGAACTTCTTGCCGATCTCAGCCTTGGGGCAGCCTTTCGGAACCACCCAGCCCTCGAGCGCGAAGATGCCCTGGTTCCAGGTGATCTCCACGGGCTTGCCGGCGTCGATCACGACTTGGGCGCGCGCGTTCCAGGTCGGCATCATGTCGACCTCGCCGCTCTGCAGCATTTCCGTCGTCTGCGCTCCGCCGGTCCACCAGACGTCGACGTGCTTCTTGATCTGGTCGAGCTTCTTGAGGGCGCGATCTATGTCGATCGGATAGATCTTGTCCTTCGGCACGCCGTCGGCGAGGAGCGCGACCTCGAGCATGTCGATCGGATGCTTGTGCATGGCGCGCCGACCCGGGAATTTCTGCACGTCCCAGAAATCGGCCCAGCTTTGCGGCCCGTTCTTGCCGTACTTGTCGGTGCGCCAGGCGATGATGGTCGCGTAGATGTCGCTGCCGAGCCAGCCGGGCTTGTGCGCTTCCGGCATGATCTGCTTCATGTCCTCGCTGCTCCAGTCGAGGGCCTCGAGCAGTCCCTGCGGCTCGAGCTCGGCGACGTCCGCATCCGTGGCGATCACGACGTCCCAGGTGTAGGTCTTGGTCTCGACGTTGGCCTTGATCTCGACGCTGGGGTAGTGCTGGCGCGCGATGTGATTGATGCTGACGCCGGCATCCTTCTCGAACGGCTTGATGAACGCGGCATCGGCCGCCGGCGACCAGACGCCGCCGGGATCGGCGACGGTGATGGTCTCGGCGGCGAAGGCGCGGAAGGGCAGCGAGGAAGCCGCCAGCGCCGCGGCGCCCGCCGCGGAGCCCTTGAGGAGATCACGCCGTCCGAGCGAGTAGCGGGACGGGTCTTTCAAGAGTTTTGGGTCAATCATTGGAATACCTCCCTGATTTGTCTCTGGGGGAGGGTGGGGCCGCGACGACACCCACCCGTTTCGTCCCTGGCGCGGCGGCCGAACGGACTGCTGCTGTGCCCAACGTGCGCGGCCCGCAAGGGCCTGTCCGAGCGGAATTATGATCCGCGTCCGACGTCATATCCAGCGCATAAGTTGCGCCCGAGCGCGTTCCCAGCCGGCGGAGATTTCTATAGGCTTCTTTCTCACGCGTTGCGATCAACGCAGGAGATCCGCGCATGAGCGAGCCGTCCCGAGCCGACCGCACCAACCGAGCCGAGACGATCCAGGCGCGGATCGATCTCGCGGCCGCTTTCCGTTGCGCCGCGCGGCTCAACATGCACGAGGGCGTGTGCAATCACTTCTCGATGATGCTCCCGGGGCGGCGGTTCCTGATAAACCCGAAGGGCACCCACTTCGAGCGCATGACCGCGAGCGGCCTGATCGTCATCGACGAGCACGGCAAGACGCTCGAGGGCACGGGGAGGCCGCCGATGACGGGCTATCACATTCACACGCGCATCCACCTCAAGCATCCCTCCGCGACCGTCGTCCTCCATCTCCATGCGCCCTACTCGACGGCGATCACCGCGATCCGCGGCGGAAGGGTCGAGATGGTGCACCAGAACTCCGCGCGCTTCTTCGGCGAGATCGCCTATGACGACCATTTCAACGGCATCGCGGTACGCACGGACGAGGGTGACCGCATGGCCGAGGCGATGGGCGACAAGCGGATCCTGTTCCTCGCCAATCACGGGGTGGTCGTGGTCGGCCGCACCGTGGCGCAGGCCTTCGACGACTTCTACTATCTCGAGCGTGCCTGCCAGGTGCAGCTACTGGCGATGCAGTCGGGGCGGCCGCTCAATGTGATGTCCGAGGAGTTGGCGCGCGAGACGCACGAGCAATTCGGCGGGGTGACCGCGAACGCCGATTTCCACTTCAACGCGATGAAGGAGATCCTCGACGCGGAATCGCCGTGCTACGCGTCGTGATCGCATGAGCGAGGATCGGGAAGCGCCCGTCATCGTCATCGGCGCGGGGATCGTCGGGATCTGCTGCGCGCTCTATCTCCAGCGCGACGGACGGAGCGTGACGCTGATGGATCCGCGCGAGCCCGGCGAGGCCTGCAGCTTGGGGAATGCCGGCCTTCTGGCAACCGGCGGCGTGGCGCCGGAGGCGATGCCGGGCATCCTGCGCAGCGTGCCCGGCATGCTCATGAATCCCCTGGGCCCGCTCGCGATCCGATGGCGCTATCTGCCGCGGATCGCGCCGTGGCTCCTGCGCTATGCGCTCAGCAGCCGTCCGCACCGCGTCGAGGAGATCTCCCTGGCGCTCGCCGCGCTCGCGGGACAGGTGCTGCCGGCATACGAGCCGCTGCTGAAGAGCGCGAGCGCGCTCGACATCGTCCGCCGCAGCGGCTGGCTCCATCTCTACGAGTCCGAGGCGGCCTTTCAGGCGTCGCTTCCGGCGCACGCACTGCGCCGCCGGCGCGGCATTCGCGTGGAGGAGCTCCGGCCGGAGGAGATCCGCCAGCTCGAGCCCGATCTCGCGCCGATCTTCGCGCGCGGAGCGTTTTTCCCGGATTACGCGCACACCGTCAATCCGAAGCGGCTTTCCGACGTGCTCGCGGCGGATTTCGCGCGGAACGGCGGCACGATCCTGCGCGACGTCGCCCGCGGCTTCGCGATGAGCGCACAGGGACCGACGGCGGTCCTCGGCGAGGCAGGCCCCCGCCCGGCTTCTCAAATTGTGATCGCGGCGGGCGCATGGTCGAGGCCGCTTGCGGCCGAGCTCGGGAGCCGGCTACCGCTCGACACCGAGCGCGGCTACCACGTCATGCTGCCCGATCCGGGGATCGCCGTCCGCCATCCGCTCGCTTCGAGCGAGGGCGGATTCGCGATCACGCCGATGGAGCACGGACTTCGCATCGCCGGCACCGTCGAGCTCGGCGGCCTCGAGGCGCCGCCCAATCCCAAGCGTGCGGCCGCGATGCTCACGCGCACTCAGCGCATGCTGCCGGGTCTTCGCACCGAGGGGAGGACGGATTGGATGGGCTTCCGGCCGTCGCTGCCGGATTCGCTCCCGGCGGTCGGCCGCTCGCCGCGCTTCCCGAACGTCTATTTCGCCTTCGGGCACGCGCATCGCGGGCTTTCCTTCGCCGCGATCACCGGCAGGCTCGTCGCGGATTTGATGGCCGGCAGGACTCCCGCGATCGACCCGTCGCCGTATCGCGCCGACCGGTTCTGATCTCTCCGCTTCTTCAGGCCGGCAATCGGGTCCCGAGGCCGCGCCGCAATGCCGCCTCGTAGACGACCCGTGCCGCCGCGAGATCGGCGAGCGCGTCGCCCGCGAATACGAAGAACGCGCGCTCCCGCGGACTGCGCCGGCCGGGGAATTTTCCGCTCGCGAGCTCCGCGAGATCGGCGTGGAAAGGTCCCGAAGTGACGAGCTTGTCCTCGCGGCCGAGCGTCTCGCTCTGAGCGCGATCGTCGGTCGCGACGATGTCGAGCCGCGCGATCGGCTCGGCCTTCCAAGTACGCCCGAGATCGACCGCGCTCGCGAAGGCTCCCGGCGCCATCCACTCGGGGTCGAGAAAGGGCGCGAGACCCGCCGCCGCGGGCACGCTCGAGACGATCACGTCGAGGCCCGTCACCGCGGCACGGGGATCGCGCGTCGTCTCCGCCTCCATCCCCGCCGCCCGCGCCTCCGCGGCGAGCGCGGCCGCGCTCGCCGCGCTGCGGCTGAACGCGACGGCGCGGCGAAGACGGGGCAGCACTCTGCGGAGCGCGGCGAGGTGGCTCCGCGCCTGCACGCCGCAGCCGACGAAGCCGATCGACTGCGCATCCGGGCGCGCCAGGCGCTCGGCCGCGATCGCGGTCATGGCCGCGGTACGCACGGCCGTGATCCAGCGGCCGCCCATGATTGCGAGGGCGGCGCCGGTCGCAGCGTCCGAGAGGACGATCAGCGCGGAAATGGAGGGTGCGCCCGCTGCGCCGGCGCCGGGCAGGACCCCGACCCATTTCAGAGCGGCAAGCGATGCGTCCGGCCGCGCGACCGGCATGGCGTGAAAGGCATGGCCGGGAGCGATCGTCACGGCCACCTTGGGCACGCTCCGGACTGCCCCGCGGGCTCTCGCCGCGTAGGCATCCGCGCAAGCCGCTCGAATGTCGTCGATGGACACCCCGGCGCCCGCGACCTCGCTCTCGGAGAGATAGAGAAGCTCGGCGGTCATTCCGATATCGTCGCACAATCCCCCGTTCGAAGGCGAGGCCGGTCCTGATCCGCTCTCTAGCTATGACGCACGGGGTTCACCTGCGCCGCTTACTTGATAGAATGCGGGCCAGAAGGTAGCCGTTTCGGGGGAGAAACGCGTGACGCCGACTCTCTTTGCCGCGGATTACAAGAGCCTTCCTTATTGGTGGGAGGGCGCTCCGCGTCCCGTGGTTTCGCAGGGCGACCTGCCGCCGCGGGCCGATGTCGTCATCGTGGGCTCCGGCTATACCGGCCTCGCCGCTGCGCTGCCGCTCGCGCGCGCGGGACGCTCGACGGTAATCCTTGATGCGGAGGATATCGGCTGGGGCTGCAGCACCCGGAACGGCGGTCAGGTCAGCACCAGCATCAAGCCGGGCTTCGACGACCTCGCGCCGCTTCACGGCGAGGAGCGCGCTTTCGCGATAGTGAAGGAAGGGCAGAACGCGCTCGCCTTCATCGACCAGCTCATTCGCAGCGAAGGCATCGACTGCAACTGGGAGCGTGTCGGCCGCTTCGTCGGCGCGCACAACTCGACGCAGTACGAGGCCTTGGGAAAGAAGATCGCGAAGCAGCGGAAGGGCCTCGCAGTAGAGGCGCATTTGGTGCCGCGCGCCGAGCAGCGCGGCGAGATCGGCACCGATGCCTATTACGGCGGGGCCGTCTATCCCGCGCACGGTGCTCTCGATCCCGCCCGGTATCACCAGGGGCTGCTCGAGCGGGTGCTGGCCGCGGGCGCGACGGTCGTGCCGCGCTCTCCCGTGCAGGCGATCGAGCGCGACGGCAAGAGCTTCGCCGTCTCCGCTCCGCGGGGACGCATCGTCGCGCGAGACGTGATCGTCGCGACCAACGGCTACACCGGCACCGTGACGCCGCAGCTCCGCAGGCGGGTGATCCCCATCGGCAGCTACATCATCGCGACCGAGCCCCTGGACCCGGCGCTCGCCCAGCGTCTCATCCCGAAGGCGCGGGTCATCTCGGACACTCGGCGCATCGTCGTCTACTACCGGCTCTCGCCCGACCGCCGCCGCGTCGTGTTCGGAGGCCGGGTCGCGCTCAGAGAGACGGACCCGCGCGTCACCGCGCCACTCCTGCATAGGGAAATGACCGCGATCTTTCCGGAGCTCGCGCAGGCCCGGATCACGCACTCCTGGGTCGGCTTCGTCGCCTACACCTTCGATACCATGCCCCATATCGGGAAGTGGCAGGACGGAGTCCATTACGCGATGGGGTATTGCGGCTCCGGCGTCTCGCTCGCGACGTATTTCGGAACGCGAATCGGGCAGCAGGTGCTGGGCCTCGCGGAGGGCCGCACGGCGCTGGACGGGCTCGCATTCCCGACGCGACCGCTCTACACGGGCGTTCCCTGGTTCCTCGCGCCGAGCCTGATGTGGTACCGGCTGCGCGACCGGATCAATCTCTAGCTTCGCGCCTGCGGATCGAGACGCATTGCGCATCCTGATTTATGAAACGTGATAGAGTTCCTTTGGGCGTCAATCGATGCGGCCGCGGCGCCGCGGGGGGACTGGGATGAACGTAACGCTCGCTCCGGCGATTGCCGTCGGCGTGTTCGCGGCGGTGATCCTCGCGATCGCCTCGAACCGCATGCACATGACGGTCGCGGCCTCGCTGGGGGCGGTCATATTGCTGATGACGGGCGTGCTCTCCGCGCAGCAGACCAGCGAGACCATCAATCCCGGGGAAGACACGATCGCGCTGTTCTTCGGCGGCATGGTGATGGCGCGCACGCTCATCCCGACCGGCCTCTTCGACTTTCTCGGGGGAATCGTGCTGCGCTTGGTGCGAGGCGAGGGCAGGCGGCTGATGATCGCCATCGTGATCATTGCCGCCCCGGTCTGCGCTGTCTTGCCCAATGCGACGGTCGTGATCCTGCTGGCGCCGTTGATCGTCAAGCTCTGCCAGAGAATGAACATCGATTTCGCGCCGCCGGTGATGCTGCTCGTATTCGTTGCGAACAGCTCGGGACTGCTCACTCTGGTTGGCGATCCCGCGACTTTCATCGTCGGCAATTCGATCGGGCTGTCCTTCGCCGAATATCTACATCTCCTTAGCCCCGGCGCTCTCCTCGTCGTGCTGGGCTTGATTGCGATCTTGCCCCTGTCGTTCCGGTCGGTCTGGCGGGCCCGGGTGGCCGATACCGGGCCAGCCGCGCTGCCGCGCATCGAGCGCCCCATGGTGATGCTCGCGTGCCTCGCCGTTCTCGCGGTCATGATCGGGCTCTTCGTCACCGGGGAGAGTCTTCCGAACCCCATCGCGCCGCCGGCGGTCGCGATCCTCGGATCCACTCTGGTGCTGCTGATCGCCTACTGGACCCGCCTCGACGACGTCGGTGCCATTCTCCGGGACGTCGACTGGGAGTCGCTGCTGTTCTTCGTTTTCATCTTCATACTGGTCGGTGCGCTCGAGAAGACAGGGGTGATCGCCGCGCTCGGCAGCGCGATGGGGGAACTCTTCGGCACCAACGTGGCGAGCGCGAGCCTCCTGCTGCTGTTCGCGATCGGAATCCTCTCGAGCGTCATTCCCAACATCGCGCTGGTCGTCGCGATGGTGCCGCTCGTCAAGCAATTCGCGGTGGGCGCGGGCCTGGCCTCGCAAGCGGCCATAGAGGCGGGCTACGGCCAGATGCCGGCGTCGGTCGCGTCGCTCTTCTTCGCGATGTGCTTCGGCGCGACGCTCGGCGGCAATGCCACGCTGCTCGGAGCCTCGTCGAACATCGTCGCGAGCGGCATCTGCGCCCGGGCCGGACGTCCGTTGAGCTTCATGCGGTTCATGCGCTACGGCGTGCCGGTCACCGCGGTCCAGCTTCTGATCTCGGCCGCATATATATGGCTTCGGTTCCTCTGAGCGCGGCGCCGTTCGGGGCGAGAGCAGCCCGCCGCGCGCCGCTCTAGCGAGCGGCCCGCAGCGGCTGGGCGGGCTCCAGACGCTTCAGCGCCTGGAGCGCCTCCGCGGAGGTCATGACGTCCGCGTATTTCTCCGACATGTCGAAGAGGTTGACCGCGTGCGAGACCTCGCTCCGGTCGTAGACGCAGTCGTAGGGGACGATCACGCGGAAATTGTAGGAGAAGGCGTCGACCACCGAGCCGCGCACGCATCCGCTCGTGGTGCAGCCCGTGACGACGAGCGTGTCCGCGCCGAGATCGATGAGATAGCTCGCGAGCGGCGTGCCGTAGAAGGCGCTGGGATGCTTCTTCGGCAGCAGCACGTCGCCCTCGCGCGGCGCGATCTCCGCGACGAACTCGTAGCCCTTCTGCGCGACCTTCATCAGCGCGGGATTCTTCGCGGCGAGCCGGCCTGCGTCGAATTTCTCCTTGGGCGCGACGTAGGGATAGAGCACCGGCCAGCCGTTCTTGCGGAAAGTCGCGAGCACCGTCTCGATGTTGCGGACCGCGCGCCAGGCCGTCTCGCCGCAGCTCGTCGCGAATTCCCTGACCGCGTCCCAGAACGGCATCGGCTTCGTGCCGACGGTCCGGTATTGCACGTCGATGATGAGGAGGGCCGGATGCTTGCCGATGCCGGAAGGCCGGCCGAAGCCCGCGGCACGGTAGCGCCGCTGCTCCTCCTCGCTGATGAGGGCGTCCCAGGGCTTCATGACGTTCTCCTTTCTACGCGCGCGGCGCGGTCGACCGCCTCTCGCCAGACCGCCGCCGGATCGTGAAGCAGGCCTATTGTAGCCTCGATCGCGGCGCGGTCGAGATCGCGGGTGATGAAGATGAGGCGCGACCGTCGATCCGCAGACGGCCAAGCCGGCAAGCGCAGGGGTTTGCTGAAGACGTGCTGCACGCCCTGGATTACGTAGGGACGCTCGGGATCCTCGATCGCGAGCAAGCCCTTGACGCGCAGCAGGTCCGCGCCGCGAAAAGCGCGAACCGCCTCGAGCCAGGCGGCATAGCCCTGCCAGGTCGCGGGCCGATCGAGATAGATGGAGAAGGTGCGAATCCGCGCGTCACCGCGGTGCGGATCGTGCCTGTGGTGCGCGAGATCGTGCTCGTGGTCGTGCGCTTCCGCCGACAGCGCCTCCTCGCGCAGCCAGCGCTGCACGTCCGGCGACTTTCGTCCGGGATCGAAGAGTCCGATATGCAGGATCTCGCGGGGATCGACGTCGCCCTGGCTGCTCTCGAGGATGCGGGCGGACGGGTTGAGTGCGCCGAGGCGGTGGCGCAGGCCGTCGAGCCGCGCGCGATCCGCAATGTCGATCTTGGTGATGACGATGCGGTCGGCGACCGCCGCCTGCTTCAGGGCTTCCTCGTGCTCGTCGAGCTGGCCCTCGCCGAGCGTGCCGTCGACGGCGACGACGATCCCGTCGAAGACGTAATGCGCCGTCACGAGATAGTCCGTCATGAGCGTGTGCAGGATCGGCGCGGGGTCGGCAAGGCCCGTCGTCTCCACCAGCACGCGCCGGAAGCGCGGGACCTCGCCGCGCGCGCGGCGGAAATGCAGATCGCCGAGGGTCTCGCCGAGCGAGTTGCCGATCGTGCAGCAGAGGCATCCCGAATCCAGAAGCACCATGTTCTCATCGCCCTTGGCGACGAGAAGGTGGTCGAGGCCGACCTCGCCGAACTCGTTGATGATGACGGCGGTGTCCGCAAGATCCGGATTCTCGAGGAGCCGCGCGAGCAGCGTGGTCTTCCCGCTGCCGAGGAAGCCCGTCAGCACCGTCACCGGAATGAGATCGCCGCCTCCGGTGTTCGACTGCATCGGCCGCGCTCTCCCTTCCGCCTTCCGGCTCAGGCCGCGACGACGATCATGTCGCGCGAGAAGGTGGAGAAGCGGTCGACGCCGCGATCGGTCACGAGAACCGTGTCCTCGAGATGGATGCCGCCATACTCGGGATCTCGATAGAAGACCTCGAAGTTCATCGCGGTCGAGGCCTCGATCGTCCAGCCGTTCGCGGCCTCCTCCGGCGAGGCATAGTCGAAGACGTTGAGGCCGATCGGATGAAACACGAGCGTCGCGAGCCCGGGCTCGAGGCCGTGATTGCGCAATATCTCCGCGGCGCCCTTCTCGATCTCGCGGGTGTGCTTGCCGGGCCGCAAGCTCGCCTCGGAGGCCTGCAGCGTATTGCGCACGGCGTCATAGAGCTCGCGATGGCGCTTGCGCGGCTCGCCCACGACCGCGGTGCGCGCCATGTCCGCATGGTACATGCGGTAGGTGCAGATGGCGTCGAGCACCACGGAGTCGCCGGCGGCGAATCGCTTGGACTCGACGTAGCGGTGGTCGAGGACGAAGCTGCCGTCGGGCCCGGCGCCGAAGAGCATCCCGCGCTCGCCCGAGGCCTTGGCATCTCGATCGGCCAGCACCCGGCGATAGGCGCGCACCATGTCGTACCACGGACGCCCCGTGACGACCGCGGCCGCAGCAGCGCTGACCGCCGCGTCATTGATCGCCGCGCCGGCGCGCAGCAGCGCGATCTCCGCCGGCGTCTTCACCAGGCGCGAGCGGCGCAAGGCCGGGAGCCCATCGACCGCCTCGAGCCGATTGCCGAGCTTTGCCTGCACCGCCGCGCCCAGACGCAGATCGTCGAACCCGATCCTGAGCGCGCCCGAGGGCATCTCCTCCTGGATGTAGCGGAGGATCGCCTCGATGAGGCTCGCCGTCCGCTTGGGCAGCGTGCTCTGATAGAGCTGGCGCAGCGGCTGGCGCAATTCGGTGTCGACGCCGATCCCCCTGTTGATCCGGTCGAGCAGGCCCGCGGCGCTCGACCATTCCGCGCCGTAGACGCGAAGCTCCGGCATCCAGGTCGGGTGCGTCACGCAATAGGCGAGATCGTATTCGGAGATGATCAGGCAGGGCGGCGCGTCCGCGTGGCGCGGCAGGATCGCCGCATCCCAGGTGTCGTAAAAATGCGCGAGAACGGAGTCCGGCGCGTGTCCCGAGAGGTAATAGAGGTTCTCGTCTCCGGTCGCGATCAGCGCGTCGAGACGCTGCTCCGCCATCGCGCGCCGGCAACGCTCGGTATCGACGAGGCGCACCGGCGGCGTCGGCTCGAAAGCGCTGGCGGATTTGGCGGGAGCGGCGGGCATGAGTGTACTCCGTGCGAGAATCACCCGCGGGCCTTGAGCCACGCGGCATAGGCGGCGACCCCCTCGGCGAGGGAGACCTTGGGCGCATATGCAAGATCGCGCCGCGCGGCGGCGATGTCGAGTTGCCCAACGGGGCGGTCGAAGGGGTGCTCCTCGCGGCCGAACTCCGCCCGCGCGCCCGGCACCTGAGCCGCGATCACGGCCGCGACCTCCTCTAGCGTCGGATTTATGCCGCCGGTGACGTTGTAGGCGGGCTGCGGCAATTTCGGCCAGTCGAGCGCGAGCAGGATGGCGCTGACGACGTCCTCGACGTTGACGTATTGCCGCCGCCAGCCGGCACCATAGGGCAGGATCGCCGGCTTGCCCGCGAGGCCGTTCCGGATGATTTCGCGGATGAGGCAGTCCGTCGTCCGGCGCGGGCCATAAACGGCGGAGACCCGGAGCGCCACGCCGTCGACCCCGTGCCGCTCGGCATAGGCGCGCAAGATCGCCTCGCCGCAGACCTTGCTCGCGCCATAGGCGTCTGCCGCCATCAGCGGCGCCGTCTCCGCCAGCGGCCGGTCGGCAGGCTGAGGCCCGTAGGCGGCGATGCTGGACATGAAGACGACGCGGCGGAGCTCGTGAATGCGCGCGGCCTCGAAGACGTGCATCGTCCCGTGCACGTTGGTCTCGAGCACCTGGTAAGGGTTGTCGCGCAGCAGCATCGGGCCTGAGATGCCGCCGCAATGCACGAGCCGATCGACCCCGTGGCGCTCGATGACCCAGTGCAGGCGATGCGGGTCCCCGAGATCGCCGATCTCGATGGGACAGTCGATCCTCTCATCGGACAAGGCGACGCGGTCGAGACCGACGGCCCTCCGTCCCTCCGCGACGAGCCGGCGCAGGACCGCATGCCCGATCATGCCGGTTATGCCCGTGACGAGGATGCTGGGCTCGGTCATTTCGAGAACCCTATTCCGCGCTCAGCTCAGGACATAGCCGCCATCGGCGATGACGGTCTCCCCGACGATGTAGCTGGCGTCCTCCGAGGCGAGGAAGAGAGCGAGCTTTGCGATCTCCTCGGGCGTGCCGTAGCGGCCCACGGGCACGCGGGCGATGCCGGCTTTGTAGCGCTCGGGATCGCCGGTGAGGTAGGTCGTCATGGGCGTGAGCAGCCGGCCCGGTGCGATCGCGACCACGCGAACGCCTTTCGCCGCCAGCTCCACGGCGCTCGTGCGCGTGAACTGCGCAAGGCCGGCCTTGGCGGCGGCATAGGCCGAGCGGCCCTCGGCGCCGCAGAAGGCGAGCTGCGAGGAGACGTTGAGGATGACGCCGGAGCCGCGCCTTGCCATTTCCTCGCCGAGGTGACGGGTCAGCACCATCGGACCGATGAGATTGATCCGGATCACCTCCGCGATGGTCTGGGGATCGGTCTCCATCAACGGCGAGACCAGCAGGATGCCGGCATTATTGATGAGCACGTCGACCGCTCCCACCGCCTTCGCGAGCGCCGCCATCGAGGCGAGATCGCCCTGGTCGTAGCGGTGGCATTCGATGCCGTCGCCGAGCGTCTTGGCAAAGCGCGCAAGACCGTCTCCGTCGCGATCCGCGAGGACCAAAGCCGCGCCCGCATCGTGAAACGCGCGCGCGAAGGCCCCGCCGAGACCGCCGGCGGCCCCGGTCACCAGGACGCGCTTGCCTGCAAAGCCCGGCATCAGAGAACCTCGATCTTTCCGAGCGGCCTCACATGGAGCCGTTCCCCCGGCTGGGCGCTCACCACGCGCTGCGCAACGGCATCGAGCGGAACGGTGCCGGCGGCGGTCCTGTCGTCGATCGCGGCCCAGGCCCGGAGCGCAGGGCCCGTCCGTCCGACGAGCTCGACGATGGCTCCGGCCTCGACGCCGAGCGCCGCGGCATCCGCGGGATTGAGCGGACAGATGCGATGCCGGCTGTAGCGTCCCTCGGCATAGAGCGGCGCCGCATGCGGCACGACCTGCAGCCGCACGCGCTTCTCCGCGATCTCCGCGCGGAGCGCCCGTGTCGCGGCCTCGTCGAGGCTGCCGTCCTCGCGCAGGAGCACGCCGTAATGCTCGCGTCCCTGATGCGCGCTCACGTAGCCTTCGCGGATGTCCTCCGCCACTTCTTCCGCCGGCCGCTCCAGGGGATCGCCGTAGCCGCCGCCGCCCGCGGATTGCAGCACGACCATGTCGCCCGCGCGCATCGGGAAGCCGCCGACCTTGCCGGGCGTGGCGAAATGGATCTCCTTTCCGTCGCGCACGACGAATGAGTCGACGGGTGCCGCCGCCATGCCGCCGAGCACGCCGAAGGGCGGCACGACCGCGCCGTCCGAGAGGAGCGAGTAGCTCGCGGTTCCCGCCGTGAGGCGTACCCCGCGGCGCATGCCGAGACCGCCGCGCCGCCGGCCGTCGCCGCCGGAATCGATGCCGAGCCGCGACCACTCCACGATCAGCGGGAAGCGGGTCTCCAGGACCTCGCTCGGCTGGACCGTGGTGAGATCGCCCCAATCGATCGTCGCCATGGCGCTCGGACCGTCGTGCTCCGCGAAGGCGCCGTTCCCGCCGGAGGACCACTCGTAGTGGACGTATTCCTTCCCGGTCTTGGGATGGAGGCCACCGATGAGATTGTGGAAGGAGGTGCGATGGATGTCGCCGGACACGAGCTCCGGCACCACTTGGCTCAGCGCGCCCAGCATCGCCGCCACGACGCGCTTGCGGATCTCGCCGTGCGAGCCCGCGGGCGCGGGATGCTTGACGTTCACGATCGTCCGCTCCGGCGCGATCACCTCCACCGGACGGAACGAGCCCTGATTGATGGCCGCGGTGGGATCGAGCACCGATTTCAGCGTGATGAACACCGATGCCGCGGTCACCGCGAGCGTCGAGTTGACGGGAACCGGCACCTGCGGCGAGGCGCCGGTGAAGTCCGCGACGAGCTGGTCGCCCTTGATGCTGAGGCGCAGCGGCAGGAGCAGCGGCTCGAGCCCCTTGTCGCCGAAGGTCTCGAGATAGTCCTCGTAATAGAACTCGCCGTCCGGCAGCCGCGCGATCTGATCGCGCATGCGCGCCTCCGAGCGCGCCATGTCGATGCGCACGCATTCCAGCAGCGTGTCGAGCCCGTAGCGGCCGACCAGCTCGTGGATGCGGCGCTCCGCGGTGTGGCAGGCGGCCATACCCGCGTGGAAATCGCCGAGCCGCTCGTCGGGGACGCGCATGTTGCTGAGGATGAGATCCATCGCGGCCTTGTTGATCTTGCCGCGCTCGACGAGCTTGATCGGGGGAATGCGGACGCCTTCCTGATAGATCTCGGTCGCCGTCCCCGCGAGACTGCCGGGCACCATGCCGCCGACATCCGCCCAATGCTCGCGCACCGCGGGGAAGAAGATGAGACGGTCGCCCGCGAATACCGGATAGATCAGCGTGACGTCGTTGAGATGCGTGCCGCCGCGATAGGGGTCGTTCAGGACGATCACGTCGCCGGGGGCTAGGTCCTTGCCGAAATCCTCCATCGCGTATTTGACCGACCACGGCAGCGGCACCACATGGGCGCCGATGTCCTCGGATTGCGCGACGACCTGGGTCTGCGGATCGAAGAGGCCGCAGGAGAAATCCTTGGCTTCGTAGATCGCGACCGAGCGCGCGGTCCGGAACACGGTCGCCCGCATCTCCCGCACCACGGAGATGATGCCTTCCGTCAGCACTTCGAGGGTGATGGGGTCGATTCCGCCGGAGAGTGGCGTGTCGCTCATCGTCCTACCTCCGCACCAGCACGAGATTGCCGAATCCGTCCACCGAGGCGTGGAAGCCCGGCGGAACGATGGTGCTCGATCCCGGCTCCTCGACGATCGCGGGGCCGTCGATCGCGGCGCCGATCGGCAGCGCCGCGCGATCGTAGATTGGGGTGGGCGCGAACCGGCCCTCGAATGCCACCGGACGCTCGCCCGTCAGCGCCGCCTGCAGCGCGCCGCCGCTTCGCGCCTTCGGCATCTCCGGCTTCGCGACGCGGCCGTAGGCCGTGAGGCGGAAAGTCACGATCTCCGCGGGGCTCGGAACGGCGTAGGAATACCGCTTCCTATAGGCATCGAGAAAGGCGGCATCGACCTCGGCCATGGATTGCGGTCGCTCCACCGCCGGAACCGAGAGCTCGAAGGCTTGGCCGACGAAGCGCATGTCGAGCCGCGCCTCGAAATGCATGGCGTCCGGCGCGAAGCCCTCCGCCTCCAGCCTTCGCCGGCCTTCCTCGCGCATGCCCGCGAGGATCGCGTGCAATTCCTCGATTGGAAGCTCCGCGGTCGGCACCACGCGGGTCCGCGCATAGTCGTGGCGCACGTCGGCCACCAGAAGCCCGAAGGCGGAGAAGTTGCCGGGCATCGGCGGGACGACGACACGGGGGCAGCCGAGCTCGTCCGCGACGAGTGCCGCATGGAGCGGCCCCGCGCCGCCATAGGCGAAGAGCGCGAAATCGCGGGGATCGTGTCCCCGCATGATCGAGATTTCCTTGATGCTCGCGGTCATCTTGGCGACGACGAGCCTCAGGATGCCCTCCGCCATGCGCTGGGCGTCGATGCCGACGCGCTCCCCGATGCGCTGGATCGCGTTGCGCGCCACTGTGGCGTCGAGGCGAATCTCGCCGCCGAGCGGGCGGTCGATCCCGATCCGCCCGAGCACGACGTTGGCGTCGGTGACGGTGGCTTCGCTGCCGCCGCGCCCGTAGCAGGCGGGGCCCGGCACCGCGCCCGCGGATTGCGGCCCGACCGAGATCACCCGTCCCGCATCGAGCCAGGCGATCGAGCCCGCGCCGGCGCCGATACTGTTGATCTCGATCTGCTGCAGGCGCAGCGGATAGGCGCCGATCCGGCCGTCGGTCGACATCGCGAAGGCGCCGTCCTTGACGAGACAGGTGTCGGTCGAGGTGCCGCCCATGTCGTAGGTGACGAGATTCGGATATCCCGCGGCTTTGCCCACGAAGAGCGCCCCGATCACGCCGGCCGCCGGCCCGGAGAGTACGGAGTTGACCGGGGAGGTCACGATGCGCGAGATGGGCCAGGTGCCGCCGTTCGAGGTCATGATGTCGACGCTGCGGCCGTAGCCGCGCCGCGCGAGCCCGTCGCGCAGCGATTCCAGGTAGCGGCCCATGCGCGGCGCGACATAGGCATTGAGCATGGTGCAGGCGAAGCGCTCGTATTCTCGGTATTCCGGCAGCACCTCCGAGGAGACCGAGATCACCGCGCCGGGCAGGCTCCTCGCGACCACGTCGCGCGCGGCCTTCTCGTTGCTGCCGTTGGCGTAGGAATGGAGGAAGCAGATCGCGACGGCGTCGATGCCGAGCGTGGCGAGCTTCGCCGCGATCGCCTCGAGCTCCCGGCGATCGATTGCGGTCCGCACGGACCCGTCGAAGAGGGTCCGCTCCGTCGCCTCGTGGACGCGCGAGCGCGGCACCAGCGGCGGCGGGCGCGTCGCCTTGATGTTGTAGAGCACGATGCGGTTGCCGCGGCCGATCTCGAGGACGTCGCGGAAGCCTCGCGTCGTGATGACGGCGGCCTTGGCGCCCTTGCGCTCGAGGATCGTGTTGGTGGCGACGGTCGTGCCGTGCGCGAGCTTCGCCACGTTCGCGAGGCCGATCTTCATGCGCTCGATCCCCGCGAGGATTCCGACCGATGGATTCTCCGGCGTCGAGGGAACCTTCTCGATGCGGATGGCGCCCGCGTCCTGATCGTAGAGGACGAGGTCCGTGAAGGTCCCGCCGACATCGACACCCAGCCACTGCATCGCCTGCCTCGCTTCTCCAGTTGAAACCCCGATGGGGCGCCTCAGCGGCCGAGATAAGAGGAAAGCACTTCCTGGCTGTTGATCAGCTCTTTTGCCGCTCCGGAATATACGATCTCGCCGTTTTGAAGGACGTGCGCGGTCTCCGCGAGCTTCGCCGCGACGCCGACGTTCTGCTCGACCAGGAGGATCGTGAGCCCGCGGGAGTGAAGGATGCGGATCGTCTCCACCATCTTGTCGACCACCACGGGGGCCAGGCCCGCCGAAGGCTCGTCCATCAGCAGGAGCCGCGGCCGGCACATGAGCGCGCGCGCGATCGCGACCTGCTGCTGCTCGCCGCCGCTGAGCGAGCCCGCGCGCTTCCGCCGCTTTTCCGCGAGCGCCGGCAGGAGCGAGTAGATCTCCGCCTTGTCCGCGGCGATGCCGTCGCGGTCGCTCCGAGTCACCGCGCCGAGCTCGACGTTCTCCTCGACGGTCATGGAGGCGAAGACCTCGCGCCCCTGCGGCACCTGCGCGACGCCGAGGCGCACCAGACGGTCGGGCGGCGCGCCCGCGGTCTCCTGGTCCTCGACCTTGATCGAGCCGCTGCGCGGCTTGATGAGGCCGGTGAGGGTGTTGAGGATCGTCGTCTTGCCGGAGCCGTTGCCGCCGAGGAGCGCCACGACCTTGCCCGCGGGCACCTCGAAGGAGACGTCGCGCAGCACCTCCGTGAGGCCGTACCAAACGTTAAGATGCGAGGCGCTTAGCATCGAATTCGCTTCCGAGATATGCCTCGATCACCTGGGGATCGGCGACGATCTGCTCCGGCTTTCCCTCCGCGATCTTGACGCCGTAGTTGAGCACGAGCACGCGGTCGCAGACGCCCATCACGAGGCGGACGACGTGCTCGATCATGATGAGCGTGACCCCCTTCTCGTCGCGGATGCGCCGCAGGAGCCGGTCGAGCTCCGCCACGCGATTGACGCTCAATCCGACCGCGGGCTCGTCGAGGAGCACGAGCTTCGGCTCGCCGATGAGCGTCCGCGCGATCTCGATGACGCGCTGCTGGCCGAAGGAAAGCGCGGTGCCGGGGTGGTGCGCGAAGCGCTCCATGCCGACGTAGCGCAGCGCCTCCCACGCCTTCTCCGCGGTCGCCTGCTCCTCCTCGCGCATGGACCGGGTCCGGAAGGCGGCGGCGAAGGCGCCGGCGCGCATCTTGCGATGGAGCCCGGACATGACGTTCTCGAGCACGGTCATGCCCGGGAACAGCTGCGACATCTGGAAGGTGCGGCCGAGCCCGAGCGTCGCGATCTGTGTCGGGCGGAGGCCGGTGATGGGAACCCCGTCGAGGCTCACCTGCCCGGCGGTCGCGCGATTGAGGCCGGAGATGGTGTTGAGGAGCGTGGTCTTGCCGGCGCCGTTCGGGCCGATGATCCCGATGATCTCGCCGGCCTCGACGTCGAAGCTCACGTCGTTCAGCGCCTGAACGCCGCCGAAGGAGATCGAGAGGCCGCGCACCGAGAGCATGGTCATCGGCGGCCCTCGTCGGCGAGCTCGGGGGATGCGCCGAGCGGCGAAGATGCGGGCTCGGACGCGGCCGGTGCGAAGAGACGCCGGGGATCGAAGGAGCTCAGCGGCTCCTCCCATCCGGGCAGGCGCTGCAGCAGGGTCACGAGCCCGCGCGGGCGGAACATGACGAAGGCGATGAGGATCGAGCCGAAGACGATCTCCTGCGTCGACTTGAAGGCGCGCAGCAGCTCGAGCAGGAACACCATCACCGCGGCGCCGAGCACGGATCCCATGACCGAGCCCATGCCGCCGACCACGATCATCGACTTCTGGATGATCATCTGGAAGAGATCGAAGCCCTCCGGCGAGACGTAGCCCAGGAGCGGGGCATAAAGCGCGCCCGCCGTGCCCGCATAGAAGCCGCTGATCGCAAAGGCCAGCGCCTTGTAGCGGAGGAGGTCGATGCCCAGCGACTGCGCCGCGATCTCACCGTCGCGCACCGCGACAAAGGCGCGCCCGATCCGCGAGCGCACGAGCGACCAGGCGAAGGCCACGAGCGCGATGGTAACGAGCCAGCTCAGGAAATAGATGCCGGTATCGGGCCCGATCGGAAGCGGGCTCAAATCGAGATGCGGCGCGGGGAAGCCGCCGCCGCCGAAGGTCACGGAATTCCAGTGCAGGAGCACCCACTGCGAGAACATCGCGAAGGCGAGGGTGCTGAGTCCGAGATAGATCCCGCTGAGCCGCAGCGCCGGGAAGACGATAACGGTGCCGATGAGCATCGCGAGGATCGCGCCGCCGGGCGCAGCGAGGAAATAGGGCGCGCCGAGCTTCACCTGCAGCAGCCCCGCGCCGTAGGCGCCGATCCCGAACATGGCTGCATTCGCGAGCGCGAACTGGCCCGCGTATCCCACGAGGATGTTGAGCCCCACCGCGAGGATCACATAGAGCATCCCGAGATTGCAGATGTAGAGGATGTAGGGATTGGCGACCGCCGGGACGACCGCGAGCGCCGCGAACATCAGGAACAGGAACTGCCGGCTGCCGAGCAGGAGCCGCACGTCAGACCCTCCGCAGCGCGCGGCCGCCGAACAGGCCCTGCGGCATGAAGACCAGCACGAGCATGATCACGATATAGGAGGAGACGTCCTGCACTTGGGTGCTGATGTAGCCGCCGGACATCGCCTCGATGAGGCCGATGAGGAAACCGCCGGCGACCGCGCCGGGGATGCTGGTGAGACCGCCGAGCACCGCTGCGGCAAACGACTTGATGAACAGCACGAAGCCGATGTCGGGATAGAGGAGAGTGATCGGCGCCATCAGGACCGCGGCCGAGCCCGCGATCGCGGTGCCGATCGCCATGGTGTAGACGTAGACGCGATTGACGGGAATGCCCACGAGCTTCGCGGCTTTCGCGTTGTCGGCGGTCGCCTGCATCATGCGCCCGAGCTTCGTGAACTTAAAAAGCCCCGCGAATATCGCCATCACCGCGATGGCGCCCGCAAGCACGATGAGCTGCTGCGGCACCACCAAGATGCCGCCCACGGAGATCGGACTCGGCGTCGCGATCGGCGGGAACGGAATGAAATCGCCTTTGCCGCCCCAGACCGCGCGCGCCGTGCCCTTGAGGATGAAGGAAAGCCCGATGGCCGCGAGCAGCAAGCTGACGAGCCCCTGGTCGCGGAGCGGCCGGAACGCGAGCCTCTCGACGACGGCGCCGATCGCGAATCCCGCCGCCACCGCGAGCAGCAGCGCGACCACGTAAGGCAGCCCCCACATCACGTGAAACGTGTAGGCGATGAAGCCGCCGATCATGAAGAGATCGCCATGCGCGAAGTTGACGGAGCGCGTGGCCTTGTAGACGACGGTGATTCCGAGAGCCACGAGGGCGTAGAGCGCCCCCGTGGTGATCCCGGACGCGAGGAGATAGCCGAACATCATCATCGCATTGGCCTCTCGTCCTCGCGCCTTGCGGCCCTCAGTTGAGCTTCGTCACTCCCACCACCTCGGCCTTCTCGCCCGCCGCCTTCATCCAGGCCGGGCTCTGGTTGCACTGGTGGCTCACGGGATCGTTGCAGATGATCGTCCCGGCATAGGTATCGGTGTCGACCTTGATGTGCGCGAAGGCCTGGAGCAGCTTCTCGCGCGTGAGGTCCGGGCCCGCCGCCTTGAGCGCCGCGACCAGGACTTGCGCCGAGCCGATGCCCATGAGGTTGAAGACCGAGAGCTCGTCGTTCGGGAACATCTTCTTGATCCGCTCGACCCACTCCTTGACCTCGAGGTCGCTCGGCGCGTAGCGCACGGCCGAGGGCGTCACGAACTTGTCGGTGGCGCCGGGAATCGCGACTTCCTTGGTGAAGGCGACGGGATCGGCGATGCCGGTCTGCGCGATCAGCATCGGGTTCTGCCCGAGCTTGTTGAGCGCGCGGATCAGGACCGCGCCGGGCTTCGCATAGAGCTCCATGATGATGGCGTCGGCGCCGGCCGATGTGATCTTGAGCGCCTGGGTCGTCGCGTCGTTGTCGTCCACGGTCATCTCGAGATCGACCACGGGCGTGATGTTGCGCTTTTTCAATTCCGCCATCAGCGGCTCGTAGCGCGATTGCCCCCAGGCGTCGTGCTGCGACACGACCGCGATTTTCTTGGCGCCCTTGTCGATCGCGTATTGGACCTGCGAGCGGCTCTCGATCGAGGACGTCGTCATGGTGGTGTAGATGTTCGGGGCGACCGGGTCGCTGATGCCGTCGGCGACCGAGGCGAAGACCAGGAAGGGAATCTGATCCTTGACGATCTCCGGCCGCGCGCCCAGCGTCGCGTTGGAGCAGCCGCCGCCGATGATCATGAAGACCTTCTCCTCGAAGACGAGCTTCTTGACCGCGGCGATGGCGGTCGCGGGATCGCAGCGGTCGTCCTCGCGCACGAGCACGAGCTTCCGGCCGTTGATGCCGCCCTGCTCGTTCACCTTGGCGAAGACCGCGTCGACGCCGTTCATGGTGAGCTTGCCGTAGAGATAGGTCGGTCCGGTGAGCGAGCCGAAGGACCCGATCCGAATCTCGTCCTTGGTCACGCCCGGCACATCCTCAGCACGGGCGCCGGCGAGAGCGAGGGTCGCGCCGGCAAGGAGCGCCCCGATGGCGACGAGTGATTTCCTGACCGTCAACATGTTTGTGACCTCCCGATGGTTGGGGCGACTGCGCCCGTGGATCTCATGATCGACGACTCTACCTCTTCGCTCGCGGCGACGTGCCCGGCTTCGCCTCAAGCCCCGACGAACCTCGGCCGGCGCTTCTCCGCGAATGCCTTCTGTCCTTCCCTGTAGTCCGCGCTCTCGAGCGCGACGCGCATGAGTTCGTCGATCTCTTGCGCCTTACGCTCGACGTCCCCGCGCGCGAGCGAGCCCAGGATCAGCTTCGCGCCGGCGATCGAGAGCGGCGCGTTCCCGGTCATGCCGTCGGCGAAGGCAATTGCGGCCTCGACGGGGTCTCCCGCGACCTCCTCGTTGACGAGGCCCATGCGAGCGGCCTCCGCGGATTCGAAGATGTCGCCCTTGAAGAGAATTCTCTTGGCATTGGAAAGGCCGACCAGCGAGAGCAGCAGCCGGCACTCGTGGATGCCGTAGATCACGCTGAGCTTCGCCGCCGGGATTCCGAACCGCGAGCCCTTGCGCGCGATCCTGAAGTCGCAGCACATCGCGAGCGCGCAGCCGCCGCCCACGCAATAGCCCTCGATCGCGGCGATGCTGGGCTGACGCAGGCGCTCGATCGCGGCATAGCAGGCCTCGATCTCCTCCTCGTAGCGCGCGCCCGATGCGCTGTCGGCGCGGGCGGTCGAGAATTCGCTGATGTCGGCGCCGGCGCAGAAATTTCCGCCGGCGCCGGTGAGGATCACGAGACGCACCTCGCGATCATCGCTGAGCGCGCCGAAGCTTCGCGCGAGATCGCGCCAGGCCGCGAGATTGCACGCGTTCCGTCGCGCGGGACGATCGATCGTGACGACCGCGATCGACGGGGTCCGCTTCTCAACGACGATTTCCGACACGCCCTGCCACCCGTCCTCAGCCTCCCAGCGACGCCGCGCCTCGCCAGCGCGGGTCGAAGCTCCTCTCACGGGAGCAAATTCCGGGCCAAGCCGCTTTCGCTCCGCCCCGTGCAGCATTGTGTTGCACGCGTGGCGGAGCCTTCTACCGGCTGCCGGACTGCGGAGCGCCTTCCTCCCGTCGCGGCATCGCTTTCTTGCCGCGAGATTCTCGTTCAAACTCAACTCTGAGCAAAGCCTCACGGCCACTGGGAAATTTGTCAAGTCATTGCGGGAGGAATGTCCGATGTCCGGAGCGTTGTCGGCGCTGCGCGTGCTCGATCTGACGCAGCATTTGTCGGGCCCCTATTGCGCGATGCTACTCGCGGATCAGGGCGCGGACGTGATCAAGGTCGAGAAGCCCGGGAAGGGTGACGACGCCAGGGAGATGCCGCCCTTCGTCGGCGGCGAGGGCATGCCCTTCATGGTCTGGAACCGGAACAAGCGCAGCATCGTGCTCGACCTCAAGACCGCCGAGGGAGTGGCCAATCTGCGCAAACTCGCGGCGACCGCCGACGTGCTGATTGAGAATTTCCGGCCGGGCACGCTCGAGCGCATCGGTGTCGGATACGCCGCGCTCGAGGCGATCAATCCGCGGCTCATCTACTGCTCCATCTCGGGCTTCGGGCAGACCGGGCCCTACCGGACCCGCGGCGGCTTCGATCTCATGGTACAGGCGATGTCCGGCCTCATGTCCGTGAACGGCGACCCCGCGGGACCGCCGATGCGGCTCCCGATCGCGATCTCCGACGTCGCCGCGGGCATGTTCGCGGCGATCGGGATCCTCTCCGCGCTCGCCGCGCGCGAGCGCACCGGCGTCGGCCAGCAGGTGGACGTCTCGCTTTACGAGTCCGCGATGGCCTTGGGCGTCTACGAGGCCGCGCACGTCTTCGCGCGCGGGGAGGACCCGCCGCGCCTCGGCCAGGCGCATCGCGGCAGCTCGCCCTATCAGGTGTTCCGCACGCGCGACGGCTGGCTCACCATCGGAGGCGGCTCGCAGGAGCTCTGGAAGCGCGTATGCGAGGTCCTGGGCTGCGAGGCGCTCGTCGCCGATCCTCGCTTCAAGGACAATGCAAGCCGCGTCGCGCACAACGCGGAGCTCGTGCCGCTGCTGCAGGCACGGCTCGACCGCGAGACCACCGCGCATTGGGCAAAGGCGCTCGATGCCAAGGGCGTTCCCGTCGGGCCGGTCGTGACGCACACTCAGATGTTCGCGGATCCCCAGACCGTCGCGCGAGAGATGGTCGTCGAGGTCGATCACTCCAGCGCCGGGCGCGTCAAGACATTGGGCGTCCCGATCAAGCTCTCGGCGACGCCCGGCGGCGTGCGGAGGCCGGCGCCGCGCCTCGGCGAGCACACGGAGGAAGTTCTCCGCGAGATCGGCCGCGCCGCGGCGGATTGACGCCGACGCTCAGGCGGGGGTCATCGAGCCGTAGAGCTCGGGTCGGCGGTCGCGCCACCAGGGGAGACTCTTCTGCGCGGCCGCGACGTCGTCGAGATCGAGCGCCGCCACCAGCAGCTCCGGCTTGTCGCCGGAGGCGATCGCCATGATCTCCGCCCCCACGGGGTTGACGATCATGCTCTTGCCCATGTTGTTGCGCCCGTTCTCGTTGCCCGCGCGATTGACGGCGACCACGAAGGTGCCGTTCTCGTAGGCGCGCGCTTGCAGCGGCAGCTCCCAGGTATTGCCGCGCAGCTTGGTCTCGCCGTAGGTGGCGGCGCAGATCGGCATGAACAGCACCTCGGCGCCCTTGAGCGCGAGCGCGCGCGAGCCCTCCGGGAATTTCCGGTCGTAGCAGATCTGAATGCCGATCTTCACGCCCTCGAGGTCCCAAACCGGGAATTCCGAGCCGGGGGAGAAATAGAATTTCTCGTAGCTCCCGGTCCCGCCCTTGAGCTCGGAGGGCAGAATCGCGGGGATGTGGGTCTTGCGGTAGGTGCCGAGATGCCTGCCCGCGCGGTCGAAGACCGCGGCGGAATTGTAGAAGTATTTCCCGGCCCGCTCGCCATAGGGAAAGATCATCGCGACGCCCTTGGCGCGCGCGAGCCTGAAGAGCGGATCGGTGATCTCGCTCGGAAGCTCCAGGAAGAACTTCTCGTAGTCCTGAATGAGGCGGTTCGGAAAGAACGGCGTCAGGAACAGCTCGCCGAAGCAGACGATGTCGACGCCCTTGGCGGCGGCCTCCTCGACCATGCCGCAGGCGGCCGCCACGCCCGGCCGCATGTCGTCGGAGAGAACGGGGCCCGATTGGGCCGCGGCTACCGTGATCGTCCTTCCCATGCTCGATCTCCCGTCGGATGACTCCAGGCGAGCAGCGTTCTCTCAGTATAGCCGCACCGTCCGGCCTCGGCACGCGCGCTTGTCGCGGGCGGCGCTCACTCGCTAGCATCGGCGCATTGCGCGCGGAGCATGGAGAGGAATCATGAGCTTCGATCGGATCGTCAAGGGCGGCGCCGTGGTGTTTCCCGATCTCGGGGTAATGCCGGCGGACATCGCCATAAGCGGGGGCAAGATCGCGGCGATCCTCGCGCCGGGAAGCGAGGAGGCGAGGGCGCGCGAGACGATCGACGTCAGGGGGCGCCACGTCTTTCCCGGCCTCATCGACGCCCACATGCATTTCGGCATCGCCGAGAAGATCACGGAATACACGACCGAGACGATCTATTCCGCGCAAGGCGGGTTCGCGACGGTGATCGGCCACGTCCTCAACAGCGTGCCCTATACGGAGATCTTCGCGAAGGAGCGGCAAGCGGCGGAGGAGCGCGCCTTCGTCGATTTCGGCTTCCACTTCGGCATGGGCACCGAGGCGCACATGGCCGAGCTCGGCACCTACATCGAGGAGCTCGGCGTCACCTCCTTCAAGTACTTCACCAATTTCAAGGGCGACGAGGGCCTCTATCTCGGCCTCACCGGAACCGACGACGGCTTCATGTACGATCTGATGCAGACCGTCGCGCGCTTTCCGCAGGCGATGCTCGCGATCCATCCCGAGAACATCGAGCTCGTGCGCCGCTATCGCGTCAAATTCCAGGGCGCGGGACGCGACACGCTCCGGGATTGGAGCCTCGCCAAGCCGCCGATCACGGAGTCGATCGACACGCTCCGGGCGATGTACTACGCGGAGCAGGCGAGCTGCCCGATCTATTTCGTGCACACGAGCTGCAAGCTCGCGCTCGACGAGGTGCGCCGCTATCGCCGGCGCTATCCGCGCGTGCACGTCGAGACCTGCCCGCAATATCTGACGCACACCATGGATTCCGACGCCGGCACCATCGGCAAGGCGAACCCGCCCTTCCGCAGCCAGGAGGACGTGGACGCGCTCTGGGAGGGGCTTGCGGACGGCAGCATCGCCGTGGTGGGCGCCGATCACGTCGCACGCAAACGCGCAACCAAGGAGAAGAACATCTGGCAAGCCTCGCAGGGCTTCCCGGGCACCGCGACGATCCTGCCGATCCTGCTGAGCGAGGGGTATCACAAGAAGCGGCTCAGCCTGCAGCGGATCGCGCAGCTCCTCGGCAGCAATCCCGCGCGGATCTTCGGGCTCGACAAGCGCAAGGGCGGCATCTTCGTGGGCGCCGACGCCGATTTGACGGTGATCGATCTCGAGAAGACGCGCACCGTGCGCGCGGCCGAGCTCGGCTCCTACGCGGACTACAGCCTCTACGAGGGCTGGTCCTTCAAGGGCTGGCCGGTGATGACGATCGTGCGGGGGGTCACGGTGATGCAGGATGGCAAGATCACCGGACCGGCGGGACACGGAAAATTCCTCAAGCGGCCACTCGCCGCCAATTGACCGGCGGCTAGCGCACGGCTTCACCGTGAAGCCGTCCCGCGACGAGCTGGCCCTCCTTCAGGACCATCGCGAGCTTTCCGTGGTTCTGGAGCAATCGGATATCCGCGAGAGGATCGCCGTCGACGATCAAGAGATCCGCAAGCCGTCCGGCCTCGATCGCGCCAACGAGCTTCTCGCGCTTGAGGGCGCGGGCGGCATTTCCGGTCGCCGCCTGGATCGCCTGGAGCGGCGGCAATCCCGCGCGCACGAGATAGTCGAGCTCACGCGCGTTCGTGCCGTGCGGGAAGCGGTTGCCGAGATCGCCGCCGGCGGCGATGGGAATTCCCGCGGCGTGCGCGCGGCGGACGCTCTCGAGCCAGAGCGGCTCGTTGACCGCCATCTCCTCGCGCTGCTTCGGCAGCAGATTGAGCGTCGAGCCGAGCTCGAGCACGCTGAACAAGGTGCAGAGGGTCGGTACCAGGATGGCGGACGACGCCTTGAAGAGCTCGATCGCCTCGTCGTCCATCCGCGTGCCGTGCTCGACGGTGTCGACGCCGGCGCGGAGCGCGTATTTCACGGAATCGTAGGACTGCGCGTGGATCGCGACGGTGCGGCCCCAGCGATGCGCCTCCTCGACCGCGGCATGCACCTCCGCCTCGGAAAAGGTCGTCATCCAGGTGTGCGCGTAGGGGCCGACCTCGACGCCGCTCGCGGCGAGCTTGATGTTGTCGACGCCGTTGCGGATTTGCAGGCGCACGGTCTTGCGCACGGCATCGGCGCCGTCGACGAGCACCCCGAGCCCGCCCGCCTTGCGCTCCCAATGCGGCGGCAGCGTGTCGCCGAGCCCCGCGGTCGGCGAGAGGATCTGGCCGCTCGCGACCACGCGGGGGCCCGGCACCTTTCCCTCTGCGATCGCGTCGCGCACCGCGACCGCGACGTTGGCGATGGTGCCGACGTCGCGCACGGTCGTGTAGCCGGCCTCGAGCACCTTGCGCGCGTTCAGCACGGCGTTGATCGCCGCGGTCTCGATGGTGCAGCGATCGACCTCCTCGAGGCTCCGGAAGCCGCTATAGACGAGATGCGCATGGCAATCGATGAGTCCGGGCAAGACCGCGCGCCCCTCGAGGTCGATGCTCGGGACGTCGCCCGCGCGCGGAAGCGCTGACATCGGCCCGGCGGCGGCGATGCGCTTGCCCTCGACCGCGACGAAGCCGTCCTCGATCGGCGGGCGGCCAAGCCCGTCGATCACGCGGCAATGTATGAGCCGCACGGACGGCAAGCCTGCCGCCAGGTGTCGAAGCTCGGCGTCTTTCATGTCTCGCTCCACTCTACTGCGCAGGCCCGAGGGGAGGCGCTGCACGAACCTCCTCGAAGCTCTTGCGCACCCACTCCGACGGGCGGAAGCCCGCGCCGATCGTCCCGCGCTCCTTCGGAAGCGCAACCTCGCGGCCGTCCAGGAACAGGTGGGCGATCCTGCTCTTGTCGCGCAGCACGGAGAGGTCGCGCGCGGGATCGCCGTCGACGATCAGGAGATCGGCCTTCTTGCCGGCTTCGATCGAGCCGAGCTCGGATTGACGGCCGATCGCCGCCGCCGATACCGAGGTCGCGGCCGCGATGGTCTCGAGCGGCGAGTAGCCGAGGGCCGCGAAATATTCCATCTCGATCACGCCATCGGGCGCATGCGGAAAGCGATGGGCGGCATCCGTCCCGATCGCGACCTTGACCCCGAGCTCCCGCGCACGCACCAGGACCTCGCGAGCGGCGGCGAAGGCGCGCCAGGCCTCGGCGAGAAACTGCGCGCCCGGCGCCGGACCCTTGCCCGGAAGGCAGCGGGCCTGGAGCCAGGCGATGGTCGGGCTGAAGACGATGCCGCGCTCGCGCATCATCAGCAGCTCCTCTTCCCCCGCGAACTCGCCGGAATGAAGCGAGAGCACTCCCGCCGCGATCGCGGCACGGATGCCGCCGCGGGAATGGGCGTGGGCGTGGACGGGCTTGCCGTACCGCGCGGCCTCGCGCACGGCGGCGCCGACCTCCTCGGCATCGAGGTCCTCGATCTCCGCACTGCTGTGCGGCGAGCCCGCAACGCCGCTGGCGGCGACCTTGATCCAGTCGACGCCGCCCTTGATCTGCTGGCGGACGGCGCGGCGCACTTCCTCGACGCCGCTCACGGTCGTGCCGAGCGCGGCGTCGCTCTCGAGACGCATCCACGGCGGCGTGCCGTCGAGCAGCCCGGCCGGGCCGCAGAGGATCGGACCCGCGGCGACCACGCGCGGGCCGGGAATGAGTCCGAGCCGCACGGCATCGCGGATCGCCGGTCCGATGAAGCCCCGGCATCCGCCGTCGCCGATGGAGGTGAAGCCCATTTCCAAAATCGCGCGGGCGTTTCGCGCGGCATGGAGCGTATTGAGCTCCACGCTCTCCTTGAAGTCGAGCTGCCAGACGTCCGGCTGGCTCGCGTGATAGGTCAGGTGCGTGTGACAGTCGATCAGGCCGGGCATCACGGACCGTCCGTCGAGATCGATTTTTCGCTCGCCCTTGCCGATGCGGAGCTCGGCCACGGGACCGGCCGCGGCGATCACGCCGCCTTCGATCACGACGCCGCCGTTCGCGATCGGCTCGCGTCCGGTTCCATCGATCAGCTGGCCGCCCAGCAGCGCCGTGCCCATCGTCGCTCGGTCCTCGATCCCGTTGCTTGCCGCCGCCGGAACCGTAGCAGGGACTTCCGCGGCGTCACAACACGGGCGAGAATGCGGCGGTTGCTCTCGATGATCGCTTCTGAAAGAGTGTCGTGCGAGGGAAATACCATGCCCGATGGACGCACCTCGCTGAAAATCCCCGGCTACTGCGCCCTATGCCGGTCGCGTTGCGGCTGCGTTTCCGTGGTCGAGGACGGGCGATTGGTCGCCGTCGAGCCCAATCCGGAGCATCCGACCGGCGCCTCGCTCTGCAGCAAGGGACGCGCGGCGCCCGAGCTCGTCTACAGCCCGGACCGGCTGCTCTATCCGATGAAGCGCACGCGGCCGAAGGGCGATCCCGATCCCGGCTGGCAGCGGATCGGCTGGGACGAGGCGCTCGATCGTACCGCAAGGGAGCTCACCAGGCTCAAAGCGAGCGGGGGCGCCGAGAGCGTCGCGTTCGGCGTGGCCACGCCGAGCGCCACCGGAACTTCCGACGCGATCCTCTGGATCGAGCGGCTCATCAACGCCTTCGGCAGCCCCAACTGGGCCTACGGCACCGAGCTCTGCAATTGGCACAAGGATCACGCGCGCTGCTACACCTTCGGAGTCGGCGTATCCGCCCCCGATTTCGAGCGCACGGGCTGCGTGCTCCTTTGGGGCCACAATCCCAGCGTCGCTTGGCTCACCCATGCCGCGGGAGCGCTCGCGGCGAAGGCGCGCGGCGCACGCCTCATCGTCGTCGATCCCCGCCACGCGGGGCTCGCGAGCAAGGCCGATCTCTGGCTCCGCGTGCGCCCCGGCAGCGACGGCGCCCTCGCGCTCGCGGTTGCGGGCGTGATGATCGAGGAGGGGTGGTACGAGCGCGATTTCATGCGCGATTGGAGCAACGGACCGCTCCTCATCGACTCCGTCACCGGGAAGTTCCTGACGGCGGCGGATCTCCCAGCGGGCGGCGATCCGCGCCACCTCGTGGCCTGGGACGAGACGCGCGGAAGCCCCGTTCTCTACGATCCCGCAACGGTGAGCTACGAGACCGCGGACGCGCGCCCCGCTCTCGCCGGAAAATTCTCCGTCGCGACGACGAGAGGGACGCTCCTCTGCGCGACCGCCTTCGAATCGTTCCGCGCGCTCGCAGCGAGCTACCCGCCCGAGCGGGCCGCGGAAATCTGCTGGGTTCCCGCGGAGCAAATCCGGGCAATGGCGCGGATGCTGCACGAGAGCGGCCCCGTCTCCTACTACGGCTGGACGGGCGTCGGGCAGCACACCAACGCGACGCAGACCGATCGCGCCATTGCCCTCGTCTGCGCGCTCACCGGCGGCTTCGACGCGCCGGGCGGCAACGTCCTCTTCGACAAGATCCGCGTGAACGACGTCCGCGGCGTCGACTTGATGCCCCGGGCGCAGAGGGACAAGGCGATCGGCCGGGAAAAGCGTCCGATCGGACCGGCGAAGGACGGCTGGGTCACCGGCCGCGATCTCTACGACGCGATTCTCATGGGGAAGCCCTACCCCGTGCGGGGCCTCGTCGGATTCGGCGCCAATCTCGTGGTCTCCCAGGCAGACGGCGCACGCGCGGTCGAGGCGCTGAAGCGGCTCGATTTTTTCGTGCACGTCGACCTCTTCATGACTCCGACCGCCGCGCTCGCGGACATCGTGCTCCCCGTGAGCACGGCCTGGGAGCGCGAGGGTCTTCGCGTGGGCTTCGAGATCAGCCAGGAAGCGGAGGGCCTGGTCCAGTTCCGCCGGGCGACCGTCGAGCCCCGCGGCGAGGCGCGCGCGGACACGGCGATCGTCTTCGATCTCGCGACGCGTCTCGGTCTCGGCAACCTCTTCTGGAACGGAGACGTCGACGCGGGCTACCGGCACATTCTCGCTCCCTCCGGCGTGACGCTGGAGCAGCTCAGGGAAAGGCCGGAAGGCGTCCGCGTGCCGCTCGAGACGCGCTTTCGCAAATACGCCGGCGATGGCGTCGGCCGCGCGCCGGGCTTCGCCACGCCCACCCGGAAAGTAGAGGTCTACTCGCAATTCTTCCTGGAGAACGGCCAGCCGCCGCTGCCGGAGTTCGTCGAGCCCGCGACGGGACCGGTGAGCCGCCCCGATCTGGCGGAGCGCTTCCCGCTCGTGCTGACCTGCGCGAAGACGGCGCCGTTCTGCCACACCCAGCACCGCAACCTCCCGCAATTGCGCCGCCACCTCCCGCATCCCCTGATCGAGGTCCATCCGCAGACCGCGAGCGCGCGCGGCATTGCGGAGGCGGATTGGGTCGCGATCGAGACGCCGCACGGACGCATTCGCGCGCGCGCGCGCCTCAACGCGAGGATTGATCCCAGGGTGGTCTCGGCGCAGCACGGCTGGTGGCAGGCCTGCCGCGAGCTCGGCTTGCCCGGCTACGACGCCGTCGGACCGGAAAGCGCCAACTACAACGCTGCGATCGGCACGGATGCCGTCGATCCCGTCAGCGGCGTTCCCTCGCACCGCTCCTTCCTCTGCGAGATCTCCAAGATCGCGGCGGGCTGACCCGCCGGCCGCGCTCGCGGCTCAATTCGGCAGGCAGTCCTTTAGCCTCGGGATGCGCTTTCCGCCCTGAAGGACCGCGGCGCGGCTCTCGGAATCCGCGAGCGGCTGTACGCCTTCGGTGAGGTCTCCCTTTACGACCAGGATGTCCGCGAGCTTGCCGGGCGCGAGGGTTCCGAGCCGGTCCGCCAGGCCCAGCAGCTCCGCGTTCGACGCCGTCGCCGCGCGGATCACGTCGAGCGGCTCGAGGCCGGCCTCCTGCATCAGCATGAGCTCGCGGAGATTGTAGGGGCCGAACGGCGTCATGGGCTCGGAGAAGGCGTCGCAGCCGGAGCCGATCTTGACCCCCATCTCGACCGCGAGCCGGAAGGATTTGAGATGCGCCGAGAACATGGGCTCGGCCTTGCGCTTGGCGTAGTCGGGCACGCCCGGCGTGTTCACGACGCGATCGAGGAGGGCGAGCGTCGCCACGAGGAAGATGCCCTTGCGCTTCATCTCCGCACAGGCCTCCTCGTCGAGCTCGAAGCCGTGCTCGAGCGAATCGACGCCGGCTCTGATGGAGGCGCGGGCGCCGAGAATCCCCTCGGCGTGCGAGGCGATCTTGCGGCGGAGCGCGTGCGCCTCCGAGACCGCGGCGTGAATCTCCTCGTCCGTGAAATGCTGATCCTCCAGGCTGTCGCGCTCGGACATGGTGCCGCCGGAGGTCCAGATCTTCACGACATCTGCGCCGTCTCGGATGGTCTGCCGCACCGCGCGGCGGATGTTCTGGGGCCCGTCCACGATGAAAGCCATCGACGAGCAGCCGCAGAGCCAATCCGAGGGGATGTTGTGCACGTCGCCGTGCCCGCAGGTCATGCTCAGCCCGTAATGCGCGGGAACCGTGCGAGGGGCCATGATCGCGCCTTCGTCGACCGCGCGCTTGATCGCGACGCCGTTGCGCGATCCCACGTCCCGCACCGTCGTGAAGCCGTGGTCGAGGAGCCTCCGCGCATCGGAGACCGCGCGCACGCAATTGAGCATCGGCGGCTCGATCGCCCACATCATGGGGTCCGGGCTGCGGCTGCCGAAGAAATGCACGTGCGCGTCGATCAGGCCCGGAAGCACGGTGTGGCCCTCGGCGTCGATGGTGCGCCAGCTCTTGCCGGCCGCAACGCTGCGCTCCGGGCGCACCTCCACGATCCGGTCGTTCTCGATGATAACGGCCTCGCCGCGCACGGGCTCGAGCGCCTGCCCCTTGAGCACGATCCCGCCGCGGATGAGCAGTGTCGTCGAATCGGCCATAGGTTGCCCCCTCTCGCGAAGTTTCGGCCGGAAATCCGCAAATCGCCCGCTACTCCTAGCGAAGCACTCAAAAGGAGTCAGCTTCGACTGGCCGATTTCCAAGCGACTCCGCGAAAGGAAGCCTCAAAGGGGACGCATCGCGCAATCCCCCCGAATTGATCGAGGAAGCCACGGCGCCGGCTGGCATTCGCCCAGGGGATCGGAAAAGATCGCAGCAGCGCGCTGGCCCCCGCTCGGGGAAAGCCTGCACCGCTCGGAGAACCCCGATGGCCGAAGCCAAGCTCATCCTCACCGACGCCCCCGACAGCGAGTCCCGGCGCATCATCGACGACGGGCTCTCCGGCCACAACGTCGAGCAGGCCGGCTATTGGGACACGCGGCCGCTGGCCGTCCTCGTGCAGGACCCCGCGAGCGGGCGCACCCTCGGCGGATTGATCGGCCGCACCTCGCTCGGCCTCCTCTTCGTCGATCTCGTCTTTCTGCCCACGGAGCTGCGCGGCCGCGACATCGGCAGCCGCATTCTCCGCATGGCCGAGGAGGAAGGACTGCGGCGCGGCTGCCGTGCGGCGGTGCTCTATACCATCAGCTTCCAGGCGCCGGGGTTCTACGAGCGCCACGGCTGGCGCGAGTTCGGCCGCATCGCCTGCGATCCCCCGGGGACGGCGCGGGTCTTCATGACGAAGGCGCTCTCGCCCGCCGCGTGAGAGGATGCGGCGCCTGCATGGCGCCTACCCACTTGGCCAGTTGGAGGCGGTTCCGGCGATCCCCAAATTGGGATCAGCATCGCCCTTGGAGCCCCTCATGCCGCATCCGGATTCACTCGCCGGCCTCGAGCGTCTTTCCGCGGAGCTCGCCGCCGTCGTCGCGAAACGAGCGCCCACCGTCGTCTCGATCTCGTCCGGCCGCTCAGCGTCGAGCGGGTTCCTCTGGCGGCCGGGCCTGGTCGTCACCGCCGACGAGGCCCTCGAGGAGGACGGCGACATCGAGGTGACCCTCCCGGGCGGGACGACCGTCGCGGGCAAGGTCCTCGGCCGGGACCCCACCACGGACGTGGCCCTGCTGCGCATCGAGCGCAAGGAGGTTCCGGCGGCAACCCTCGCGGCGGCGCCCGTCGCGACGGGCGCCTTGGCGCTCGTCGTCGGCGCCAATTCCGGCGATCCCACCGCGGCATTGGGCATCGTCTCGCGCTCGGCGGGGCCCTGGCGCAGCCTGCGCGGCGGCGCCATCGATGCGAGGATCGAGCTCGACCTGACGCTCCCGCG
>DATKNV010000010.1:0-55965 GCA_035541215.1 Allostellaceae bacterium
CAGGAGCCCGCCACACTAACATTCAACCCGGCTGCGGAACCGGGGGCAGCTCACGCGCGACGCGGACCGACGATGAGCGTCAGCGGCGTGTCGGCAAGCGCCTCCCATACGCGCGGTTCGATGAGGCGCTCATAAACGCCATCCTCCACTCTCGGGCGATTAGAGTTATGGCGTCGGGCAATTAGGAACCAAAGTTCGGGTGATGAGGAGCGAAGAGCTGGGCCGCCAGAGGGCTTCACGCCCGTCCCTCGAGGCGCCGGGATCAATTATCATGGACTCAACCGGCGGCCTTGATCGCGACCCCGGTCGGGCCGCTGAAGAAAATTCTTGGGACAAAATGGGACACGGGACACGGTAAGCAGCGGTAAACAGTGGGAGACAACGGTCACAACAATGGCTTCTCTTTCAAATGGTTGACCGCTAAGTCATTGTCGCAAAATGACCCCTGACGCGTTTCCCAAGCTTACGACGAGGGTTCGATTCCCTTCACCCGCTCCAATCCTTCCTCGGCGCTGGCGAAATTGGACGTTGCGGGCGACAGTCGCCGGCGGGCGGCACACCGCCTCCGGCATCGGGTTGCTGCACTAGTCGCATGCGGGAATTGCATCGGGGCTCGGCATGGAAGGCTACGCGGTCACCTTGATCTTTGCCGACGGCCGAAGCCGCGAGATCGTCGCCGGGCGCTTCGAGACGGTCGAGCAGGCAGCGCGCCGGCACGGCATCCACTTGCTGACGGATTGCCGCGAGGGCGCTTGCGGGACCTGCAAAGCGAAATGCCTGCGCGGAGAATTCTTCCTCAACGACTACAGCCGCGAGGCGCTCAGCGAGGACGAGGCGGCATCCGGCAACGTCCTGACCTGCCAGATGCAGGTACGGTCGCCCTGCATCCTAGAATTCGATTATGCCTTCGCCCAGACCGGGGCGAAATCGGACGAGACGTGGCTCGCATCCGTCGCTTCGATCGACCGAGTGTCCGAGAGCGTCGTGAGACTTGTCCTGCGGGGCGAGGGAGAGGGCGGCCGGAGCTTCTTGCCGGGGCAATACGTCAACATCGCCATTCCCGATAAGGCGGCGGCACGGTCTTACTCCTTCGCCAACGAGCCCGGCCCCCGGGAGTCGATATTCTTCGTGCGCCTCATCGAGGGAGGCGTCATGGGAGACTATCTATTGCACCGGGCGCGGCCGGGCGACTGCTTGCGGCTCAATGGTCCCTTCGGCCGGTTTTTCCTGCGCAGCGAGAAGCGGCCGTTGCTGATGATCGCGGGCGGCACGGGTCTCGCCCCGATGCTCAGCATCCTCCGTCATCTCGCGACGCGCGGCGAAGGTCCGCCCCGAATTCTCCTGATCTATGGCGCCAACCGGCGAGCCGACCTCTTCGGACTTGACGAAATTGCCCAATTGCGGGCGAAACTCGCCTCGCTCGAGGCGATTGTCTGCGTCGCCGAGGGAGATGCAGAATGGAAAGGTCCGGTCGGACTCGTCGGCAATGTCGCGGCTCAACAAGAGATCGATTTCGCCTCCTTCGACGTCTATCTCTGCGGACCGCCGCCGATGATCGAGCACGTACAGACGACGCTGATGCCGCGCGGCGCAAAACCTGAAAGAATCTTCGCGGAGCGATTTCTGCCGACATAGCGGCGGCGGCGCCGTGCAGTCCGGATGCGAAGGGAGTCGAGCCAGATGACACGGTCGGATGCGCTGACCCCGGTGTGGCCGAGAAACGACGCGAGGTCGATCCGGGAACTCATCGATGATCGCCCGGAGCAAGACGTGTTCCGGGTTCGCAAGTCGATCTATACCGATCCCGCCATTTTCGAGCTCGAGCTCGAGCGAATCTTTGCCAAGGCGTGGATCTACGTCTGCCATGAAAGCCAGCTGAAGCGGCCCGGCGATTACGTCGCGACGGACATCGCGCATCAGCCCGTTTTCGCGATGCGCACGGCGAAAGGCGGCGTCAGCGTCCATTACGACGCCTGCGCTCACCGCGGCGCGCGATTGACCGCGGGGCGCACCGGCCATGCCCCCACGATCACGTGCCGCTATCACGGCTGGTGCTTCAACACGGAGGGGAAGTGCACCAAGATCCAGTTCGAGAAGCTGGGCTGGCCGGACGGATTGCCGAAGGATTTCGATCCCAATTTGCGGCCGGTGCCGCGAGTGGCGAGCTACCGGGGCTTCGTCTTCGCCTCGCTCGACGCGGCGGCGGAACCGCTGGAGAGCTTTCTCGGCGAAGCCGCCTGCAAGGTGATCGACCTGCTCGCGGACCAATCGCCCGAGGGCCTCGAGGTCCTCGACGGCAGCATACGCTATCGAATGCGGGCCAACTGGAAATTCCAGTGCGAGAACGGCGCCGACGGCTATCACGTCGCGGCCGTGCACCGGAACTACGCCGCGACCGTCGTCTACCGCGAGCAGCTCGAGGGACCCTCGCTCGATCCCCTCAGGAGCACGGAGGCGGGCCGCATCCTCAATCGCGTCGGAACCGCTACCGGAAGCTACGATCTCGGCCGGGGACACATGCTGAACTGGTCGGATCGCGCGAACCCCGCAGCCGTCCCGCTCTACGAAAGGGAGGCGCAGCTCCTCGAGCGGTTTCCCCCGGAGCACGTGCGGTGGATGGTGCGGCGCGGGCGCGTTTTCACGGGCTTTCCGAATTTCCTCCTCAACGACGTCGCCTCGACCAGCATCCGCGTCTGGCGGCCGGTCTCCGTCGACGAGACGGAGCTCGAGACCTGGTGCTTCGCTCCCATCGGCGAGAGCGAGAAGGCGCGCACCGCGCGCATAAGGAAGTTCGAGGATTTCTTCTTTCCGAGCAGCCTCGCCGTGCCCGACGACGTCTTCGCGATGGAGGCCGCGCATCAAGGCAATTCGGCCACGGATCTCGGCTGGATCCGGTTTGCGCGCGGCTATGCAACCGCCGTCGCCGGCGCCGACGAGCCCGCCCGCAGCCTCGGCATGAAACCGGACTCCAGCAATGGCCAGGGCGACAGCGAGACCGTCTTCAGCGGGTTCTACCGGCGCTGGCTCGGCATGATGACGAATGGCGAATAGGGTCGAGGAAGGCCGGCGACGATGACCGAGAAATCCGGAAGCGATCTGCTCGGTAGAGCGACCGCGCTTCTGACGCTGGAGGCCGCGCTGCTGGATCGGCGGCGCTGGCACGATTGGCTCGCGCTCTACACCGAGGACGGCATCTTCTGGGCTCCCGCCTGGGCGGGCGACGAGACCTGGACCAGCGATCCCCAGCGTCAGGTGAGTCTCATCTGGGCCGATCGCCGGAATCTCGCGGCCCGCATCTTCCGCGTCGAAGGCGGGGATTCCTTCGCATCCGTGCCGCTTCCTCTGACGGTCCACTTCGTCACGGGCATCGCCGTGATCTCCGCCGCGGAGGAGACGGTCGAGGTGCAGGCGAATTGGCTCGTCCACAGCTTCTTGCGGATCTCCGGGCCGATCCTGCGCGCCGGAAGGTACGAATACAGGCTGAGGCGCGTGGGCACGGAGATGAAGATCGTCCAGAAGAAGATCTTCATTCACGACGACCCCATCACCGGCGCGATCGACTTCTACAACATATGAGCCGCGTCCATCGCGATCACCGACCGACGACGAGCAGAATCGGGGCATGCCATGTCTAAGAGAGATTTCTCGCCGGAGGAATTCGCGGCGCGCCAGGCGCGAGCGCGGGAGGCGATCGCGAAGGCCGGTCTCGATTGGCTCTTGGTCTTTCATCCGGTCTCGATGCACTGGCTGACGGGCGCGGAGACCAAGAGCTACCAGGCATTTCAGTGCCTGCCCGTTTCCGCGCGGCCGGGGCCCCTGATCATCTGCACCCGGGAATCCGAGCGCAACGAGTTCGAGGACGATACGCTCGTCGACGAGGTCGTGGGCTGGGGCGGGAGCGAGCCCGAGGATCCGATCGAGGTCTTCCAGCGTCTCGCGGAGCGGCTCGGGCTGCGGAAGGCGCGGGTCGGCATGGAGGTTCCCGCCTACTACCTGCATCCGCACCACTATGCCCGCATCAAGAGCATGCTCGGCGAGGCCGTGGTCGCCGAGCCCAGCAACCTCGTTCACGATCTGAAGCTCGTGAAGTCGCCGAGCGAGATCGCCTTGATCCGGGAGGCCTCCCGCATCTCCGACCTCGCGATGGATGCGTGCATTGCCGCGACCGCCGAGGGCCGCAGCGAGCTCGAGATCGCCGGCGCCATCTATCACGCGCTGATGAAATCCGGCAGCGGTCTCCCCGCCAGCACGATCAATCTCGTGAGCGGGGAGCGGCTCCATTTCAGCCACGGCGCGCCGACCTTGCGGCGTCTTCGGCGCCGGGATTGCGCGAACGTCGAGTACGGCGCCGCCTACAAACGCTACACCGTCACGATGGGACGTCAATTCAGCCTCGGCAAGCCCAGCGCGCGGGTGCAGGAGATCCATGGGATCGTCCGCGAGGCCGGCGAGGCCATGATCGCGGCGATCCGCGCGGGAGTTCCCGCGATCGTTCCGCACGAGGCGGCAAAGCGGGTCATCGCGGAGGCCGGCTACGACCGAAATCGAATCCACACCTCCGGCTACGGCATCGCACCGGGCGTGCCGCCGGCCTGGGGCGAGCCCATCAACATGTTCGGCGGCAGCACTTACACGCTGCAGGCGGGCATGGTGCTGTCGATCGAGCCGCCGATCTTCATCAAGGAGGAGAGGATCGGTGCGCGGATCATCGACAACGTTCTCGTCACGGAGACCGGAGCCGAGCGGCTCTCGCGCTGGCCGCGGGACCTCATCGTCGTGGATTAGCCGCGGCTTCGAGCGCGATCGAGGGATTTCCCGGCCCATGGGCCGTTCCGGGAAAGCTCGCGCGCGACCTCGCGGACGGTGCGCATGAAGGCGTCCGCCACGTCCGATTGCCGTGCATTGGCGGGCTTGACCAGCGTGAGCCGCCAGAAGGCGCGCGGCCGGAACGGCCACGCCTCCACCTCGCTGTCGCGAAAGTCGGCATCGAAGCCGCTCCGCGTCAGCAGGGTGAACCCGATCCCCCGGCGCAGCAGCCCCCGGATGATCGAGTGGTCGTCCGCCTCGAGCTTGACGTTGAGCGCGATCCCTTTCTCCGCGATCCAGCCGTCGAGAAGACGCCGCGACGCGTTCGGGCGGCTCGGCAGGATCAGCGGCAGGCCCGGAAGATCGGCGATCCGGACGTGGTCCCGCCGCGGCGAGCCCGCCGCCGGCCGCCCCACCAGAAAGACCTCCTCCTCCACCAGCGGCGTGACCTCGAAGCCGCGCTGCGGCAGCGGATCGTGGACGCAGGCGAAATCCACCTGGCCGCGCGCGAGCCACTCCTGGATGTAGCCGCTGAATCCCCCGACGATCCGCAGGAAGACGTTGGGGTACTCGGCATTGAAGCGTGCGACGAGCGCCGGCGCGAGGAAGTAGCCGGCTGCAGGCGGCAGCGCCAAGGAAATCACCCCGGAAGGGCCTCCCTTGCCGCCGCGAATTTCCGCTCCCGTCTGGTCGAGCTGGCGCAATGCGAGCTGGCTTCGCTCCAGCAGAATGCGGCCGGCCTCCGTCAGAGTCACGCCGTGCCCGTGGCGGCGGAAGAGCGCCGTGCCGAGCTCCTGCTCGAGCTTGCCGACCTGGCGGCTCACCGCCGGCTGAGAGATGCGCAGGAATTCCGCCGCGCGGCTCAAGCTGCCGCGCTCGGCGACGGCCTGAAAATATCGAAGCGCGCGTGTCTCCATCGGGGAGCGATCACGTAATCCTGCCCATATCGGTTATAGCACCTATACGACTTATGCCTTGGACGCAAGGCGGCCCGCCTTCTTAGCATTGAGCGGCATGGATGCCCGCCGGCGGGAAAGGCCTCTGCGATGAAATTCGGCTTGATGACCCAGGTGCAGATGCCTCTCCCCTGGGGCGACGGTGCGGAGCTCAAGGCCTATTGGAACGCCGTCGACCAGGCGGTGGCCGGCGAGGCCGCGGGCTTCCGCTACTACTGGATCACGGAGCAGCATTTCTATCGTGAGATCGGCCACTGCTCCGCGCCGGACCTGCTGCTCACCGCGATCGCCCAGCGCACGAAGACGCTGCGCCTGGGTTTCGGCGTGATCCTCGTGCCCTGTCATCATCCCTTCTACGTGGCGGAGCGCGTCGCCACGGTCGACGTCCTCAGCAACGGCCGCGTGGAGTTCGGATCGGGCCGCGGAACCTCGCCCTATGTGGTCGAAGGGCTCGGCTTCGACCCCGCGACCGGCCGGGAGGTCGGCCGCGAGGCGATGGAGGCGGTCATCGGCATGTTCGAGCACGAGTACTTCCCGGGATACAAGGGCAAGCATTTCGATCTGCCGGCGCGGCACGTGATCCCGCGCCCGGTCCAGCGCCCGCATCCGCCATTGTGGGTCGCGGCCTCGAACCTCGAGACCTACGAGCACGCGGGGACGCAGGGCGTGGGCGTGATCGGCGTCACCCGCAACACGCCGGCGGAGACCAAGCCCGCGGTCGCGAGCTATCGCAGCGCGATCAGGAACGCCGACGGATCGCACTTCATGGGCCGGGTCAGGAACGAGCAGGTCGGCGTCTTCGCCCTCGGCTATTGCGACAGGGACGACCGCATCGGCCGCGATGTCGGCTGCGCCGCCGCGCGCTGGTACTACGGCGACAACGATGCGGAGATCAATCGCGTGCGCTTCGCCTCCGCCAAGGGCGGCGTCAAGCAGATCGCCGAGAAGATCGCGTGCCGCAGCAACGACGAGCTGGTCGAGGATGCGATGGCGATCGGCGGCAATCCCGACACCGTCTGCCGGCAGGTCGAGAAGTGGGCGAGCATCGGCATTGACCAGATGATCTTCATGCTGCAGGCGGGCTTCACGACCCACGAGCAGGTCATGCGCGCGATCGACCTGATCGGCGAGAAGGTGATCCCGCGCTTCGCCGATTGAGGGAGCGGACCCGATCTATGCCTCGATCGCCCAGAGCTCCTTCGCCTTGCTCCGGTCGAACTCGACGCCGGTGCCGGGCCCGCGCGTCACGAGCGCCTTGCCGCCCTCATAGCTGACGCCGGTCGCGGGATCGTTCAGGATGCCGAGTGCTCCATACAGCTCCCCGACCATCGGCTCGAGCGCCATGGCGCAGTGGATCGCAATCGCCGTCGCGAGCGCCCCCTCGTTCATCTGCCCCACCACGTAGGGCACGCCGTGACTCCCGAGCTTCCGGCCGATCTCGACCATCGCAACCGCGCCGCCGGCCTTCGCGATCTTGAGATGAGCGGAAATGCGGCCGGCATTGGCGCAGAGACGCTCGACATCGGCCCAGCCCTGCAAGCCCTCGTCGAGCATGATCGGCACGTCGGTCTCGCGCGCCAGCGCCTCGAGCGCTTCCCAATCGCCGGGCGTCGTCGGCTGCTCGATGTAGTCGAATTGGAGTGGGCGCAGCCTCGCAATGGCCGCCGCGGCCTCGCGGACCGTCCATGCCCCGTTCGCGTCTACCGCGAGATGAACCGCGCCGCCGAAGCGGTCCCGCAGCCAGGCGAGGCGGGCATAGTCGTGCTCGAGCGTCCCGATGCCGATCCGGAGCTTAATCGAGCGGAAGCCCTGCGCGAAATACCGCTCGGCATTGGCGCGCATGTTCTCGTCGCTGCCCCAGAAGACGCATTGGTTGCAGGCGACGCCCTCCTGCCAGCTCCCGCCCAGGAGCTCGGCCGCGGTGACGCCGCGCGCCCGCGCGATGCCGTCGACGAGAGCGTTCTCGACGGCGGCCCGGGAGATCTTCGGCACCCGCGCCGCGACCCTGGACAGCCCTTCCAGAATCTCCGTCCACGGCCGCGACCAGTCGATCGCCCGGACCAGAGCGGCGATCCCCGGCGCCACTTGCTCCTCCGGCGTATGCGTGATGAAGGCGATGTTGGCGCGGATCTCGCCCATGCCGACGCACCCGCTCGCATCCTCGATGCGGAGAAAGTACTCGTGCAGCGCGCTGATGAAACCGGAGGCGGCGGTATGAACTTCCTCTCCCGGCGGATACACCAGAAAGGACTCCAGCAACGCGATCTTGGTCCCCGTCATGTCCTGCACTCCGCGACGTCGTCGATGCCGATCCTCGCCCGCGGCGCGCCTCCTCGCAAGGCACCCGATGGGGAATCTCAGCGAGGTCCGGAGGTTTCGG
The DNA here is from genome assembly GCA_035541215.1 of Allostellaceae bacterium. GTDB lineage: Bacteria > Pseudomonadota > Alphaproteobacteria > ATCC43930 > CGMCC-115725 > DASZHJ01. Next base: position 8,143 of record DATKNV010000010.1, read on the forward strand.
CTGGCGTTCTCGCAGAATACGATTATAGTATACTAGTATATTGTGGTGCTGATTCGGTCCTAGAGGAGCCGGGGGCGCCGCAGCGCGGCAACAATCGCGCGAACTCGGGGGCCACGGAGCACATGCGGGGAGCGGCGAGTACGGCGATCCCCGATGGATCGAGGCCCGGGCCGGAGCACGCCTCGGCGGCGGCCGCGGCATCACGATGGGCTGCTTGCAATCCGCAAGGCCAAGGACTTGAATTGCGGGAGTGACGGCCGGCAAGAAACTGCGCGTTGCATCCATCTCGAAAACTCGTCGGGCGATCGCAGAGCGGCGCCCGGTTCCCGCGAGGGAGCAAGCACTGAACGCACAGGGAGGGCACCGATGAGAGGTTTCGTCAGAGCTGGACTGATCGGCACTGCCGCCGCGCTGTCGCTCGGCATCGCGGCTGCCAATGCGGAAGAGAAGATCGTCGTCACCGTCTACAGCGGCATCTGGGGGAGCTCGCAGGGCGCCTGCATCCTCGAGCCCTTCAGCAAGGCGACGGGCATCACGGCGGTGCCGGAGCCGGCGATCTCCTCCGTCGCGATCACCAAGCTCATGCAGCAGAGGGCCAGTCCGGAGATCGACGTGACTTGGCTCGACGGCGGCCCCTCCGAGCAGGCCTGGGGCGAGGGCATCATCGACGCGATCGACCCCGCCACCGTCCCCAACATCAAGGTCCTCTCCGACAAGGGCATCTACAAGACCAAGGACGGGCAGATCTACGGGCTCGGCACCGGCTACTACGCGACCGGCATGTTCTACAACACGAAGGAGGTGAAGGAGGCGCCGACCTCGTGGCTCGACCTGTGGAAGCCGGAATATTCGGGCCGCGTCATCTTCATGTCGCCCGCCCTCGCGAACTTCGTCCCGACTTTCCTGCACATCAATCAGCTGCTCGGCGGCAGCGCTTCGAACATCGACCCCGCGATCGAGAAGTTCAAGACGCTGAAGGTCTCGTCCTACTACGACTCCACCGGCACCGTGCAGGCATCGATCCAAAGCGGCGAGGCCATCCTGGGCGCCCACTACATCAACGCGATCTGGGCGGTGAACGACCAGAACGTGCCCGTGATCCCCGTCGTTCCGAAGGAAGGCGTCCCCGCCGGCGACATCCGGGTGCATCTGGTCAAGGGCACCAAGCACAAGGAAGCCGCCCTGAAGTTCATCAACTTCGCCATCAGCGAGGAGGCGCTGAACTGCCTCGCCGAGCGTCTCTACATCGGCCCGCCGCTCAAGGCGCCGAAGCTGAGCGACAAGGCCAAGCAGCGCATGCCCTGGGGCCCGAACGGGTCGATCGACAACCTGGTCGTTCCCGATTGGAACGTGGTGAATGCCGAGCGGCCGAAGATCATCGAGCAGTGGAACCGCCGCGTCGTCGGCAAGTAGGAGACCGAGGCGCCGGGAATCGCGCGCGGCGGAGGCATGAGCGACGACTTCATCGCCGTCGACCGGCTGACGAAGCACTATGGGCCGGTGAAGGCGTTGGTGGGAGTCTCGCTCGGCGTGCGCCGCGGCGAGTTCCTCTCCATGCTGGGCCCGAGCGGCTGCGGCAAGACTACGCTGCTGCGCGCGATCGCGGGATTCGTCGAGCCTACCTCCGGCGAGATCCGCATCGACGGCAAGCTGATGAATGCGGTGCCGCCCAACCGCCGGCCCGTCAATACCGTCTTCCAGAACTACGCGCTCTTCCCGCACATGACGGTGCGGGACAACGTCGCCTTCGGACCGCGCCGCCGGGGCGTGCCCCGCGGCGAGATCGCGGGACAGGTCGACGAGGTCCTCGCCATGGTGGGCATGGAGGGATTCGGCGACCGCTACCCGCGTGCGCTCTCGGGCGGGCAGCAGCAGCGGGTGGCACTCGCGCGCGCGATCGTCAACCGCCCGCGCGTCCTGCTCCTGGACGAGCCCTTGGGAGCGCTCGACCTCAAATTGCGCAAGCGCATGCAGGTCGAGCTCAAGCGGCTGCACGAGCGGCTGGGGCTCACTTTCATCTACGTGACCCACGACCAGGAAGAAGCTCTCGCGATGTCCGACCGCATCGCCGTGATGAAGGACGGCGAGATCAAGCAGCTCGGAACGGGCGAGGAGATCTATCGCAACCCGTCCTCGCGCTACGTCGCGGATTTCATCGGCGAGGCGAACCTCATCGATTGCGTGGCCGAGGCCCAGGGCGCGGTGCGCATAGGGGCCGGCGGTACCGCGCTGCCTTATTCGAGCTCCGCTGCCGGTCCTACCACGCTGATGGTGCGTCCCGAGGACATCCGGCTGGGCGAGATGGGCGCGCCAGACGGCGCGGTCTCGGTTCGCGCGACCGTGCGGGACAAAGTATTCATCGGCCAGAGCTGGCGCATCTTCGCGGTGCTGGAGACCGGACAGGAGATCACCGTCGAGCCCGGCTCGAGCCACGAGGCCGAGCGCATCTCCGCCGGTGCATCGACGACGCTGTGGTGGCCGCGCGAGCGCGGCCGGATCCTCGCGCAATGATGCGCCGATATTCAGACCCCTGAGGCAAGCGCCATGCGCATCGGCCGCTTCGAGGCGATCCTTCTGCTGGGCGGGCCGGTCCTGTTCCTGGTCGTGTTCTTCGTCGGCCCCTTCCTCCTGATGACCGTGGCGAGCCTGCAGGCGAAAGGGGGCGCGTGGACCGCCGCCCAGTATGTGAAGGTCGCAACCGACGCCTACTATTGGGAAATCCTCTACGAGACCTTCAAGATCGGACTCTGGGTCGCGCTCGTCACCTTCGTGATGGGCTACGCGCTCGCCTATTACATAACCTTCCAGGTCAAGAGCCGTCTCGTCCGGCGCGTGATCTACATCGTGGTGGTGACCCCGCTCTTCACCAGCGTGATCGTGCGCTCCTTCGCCTGGATCGTGATGCTCGGCAGGCAAGGGCTGGTCAACCAGGCGCTGCAGGCGACGGGCATCGTCTCGAGCCCGCTCTCGCTCGTCTACAGCAAGACCGGCGTGATCATGGGCCTGAGCTACGTGCTGCTGCCCTTCATGGTGCTCACGGTCTCGAGCATCCTGCAGAACCTGAACCGGTCCCTGCTCGAGGCGGCGCGCGACTTGGGCGCGAGCCCGCTCATGGCTTTTCTAAAGATCACCTTCCCGCTGAGCCTGCCCGGCGTCATCGCGGGCTCGCTGATGGTGTTCACGCTCACCGTCAGCGCCTACGTCACGCCGAGCATCATGAGCGGCGGACGCTTCAACGTGATGTCCATGCTGATCTTCCAGCAGTACATGGTGCTCTTCGACTACAACTTCGGCGCGGCGCTCGCCATCCTGCTGATGGTCGCGACGCTGGTGCTGATGGGAGTCTACGTGATGCTGCTCGAGCGGCGCGCGCGCGCGGCGGGCTGAGCGGAGGCCCTCATGCGCGCAAGCGGCGAATTCCTGGGCCGGGTGGCGATCGCAGCCGCGAGCTGGCTCGTCGTGGCCTTCCTCGTCCTGCCGCTTGCGGTGGTGATCGGCGTCTCGGTGACTGAGACCGAGTTCCTGAAATTCCCGCCTGAAGGGTTCTCCCTCAAATGGTACGCGGCGATGCTCGGGGACAGGACCTATCTCGACGCCTTCTGGCTCAGCGCGGAGCTCGCGGCGGTGTCCACGGGCGCGGCTCTGCTGCTCGGCGTCCCCGCGGCGCTGGTGATCGCGCGCAAGCGCTTTCGGGGCTCGCAGGCGCTCAACGCCCTGTTCCTCTCCCCGCTGGTCCTGCCCAACATCGTGATCGGCGTCGCCGTGCTGCAATACGCCTCGCTGATGGGCTTTGCGCGCGGATTCTTCGCTCTCCTCGTCGGGCACATCGTCATCGTGATCCCCTACGTCATGCGCACGACGCTCGCATCGCTCTCGGGGCTCGAGATCTCCTACGAGGAGGCGGCGCAGGACCTCGGCGCGAATTCCACGGCGACCTTCTTCCTGGTGACGCTGCCGCAGATCAAGCCGGGCGTGATCGCCGGAAGCCTCTTCGCTTTCATCATCTCGTGGATCAACGTCGAGGTCAGCATCTTCAACTCGACGCCGTTGCAGGTGACCCTGCCGGTCAAGATCTTCAACTACGTGCAATTCACCGTCGACCCCATCATTGCGGCGGTTTCCGCGGTCACGATCTACGTCGCGATCCTCGCGGTCGTCCTGCTCGATGCGGTCATCGGCGTCGAGAAGGCCGCCACCGGGACCTGACCCCGCGGGCGCATCGAGCGACCTCGAGACGGAGGATCGGAATGAGCGCGAGTGAAACGGCCGGGCTCCATCGTCATTTTTCCGAGCGCGAATTCTCGCGGCGCAGGGCCGCGGTGCTGGAGGCTTTGCGGCGCGAGCGCCTCGACGGTCTCCTGATCTTCCGGCAGGAGACGATGTACTGGCTCACGGGCTACGACACGTTCGGCTTCGTGTTCTTCCAGTGCCTGGTCCTCGACGCGGGGGGCCGCACGATCCTGCTGACGCGCTTGCCCGATCTCCGCGTCGCGCAGCTCACCTCGGATATCCCGGACATCCGGTTCTGGAAGGACAGCGAGACCGCCGATCCCGCTTCCGATCTCAAATCGCTGCTCGCGGAATGCGGGATGCAGGGAAAGCGGCTGGGAATCGAATGGGAGGCCTATGGGCTGACGGCGCGCAACGGCCGCCGGGTCGAGGCCGTTCTGGAGGGCTTCTGCACGCTCGTCGATGCGAGCTTCCTCGTGAGCAAGCTCCGTCTCGTCAAGAGCGAGGAAGAGCTCGTCCATGTGCGCCGTGCGGGCGAGCTCGCGGACATGGCGCTCCAGGAGTGCCACCGCCTCGCCGTCCCGGGCGCATGGGAGGGCGACATACTCGCAGCCATGGAAGGCGTGGTGCTCCGGAACGACGGCGATCCGCCCGCCAATGAGAACGTCATCGGCTCCGGACGCCGCTCGTTCATGGGCCGCTACATCTCCGGGCGCAGCCGCCTTCAGCCCAACGATTCCCTTCTGGTCGAATTCGCGGGCGTCTACCGGCACTACCACGCGGCGCTGATGCGCGTCATGCGTGTGGGCGAGCCGATCCCGCTGCAAATCGATCTGCACAACATCGGAGTGGAGGCGCTGCGCGCGGCGCAGGCCGCCTGCCGGGTGGGCCGCCCCATCGGCGACCTCTATCGCGCCTTCGCCGCCGCCGTCGCCAAATCCGGCTACAAATTCTCCAACGACAGAGGCCTCAGCTATTCCATGGGCTACAGCCTCGGCGCCACCTTTGCGCCGAACTGGATGGACTACCCCTTGATCTACGGCGACAACAGCACGCTCGTCGAGCGCAATATGGTGTTCTTCATGCACATCGGTCTCCGCGACGACGCGCGCGGCTTCGCGGTGGCGCCCGGCGAGACGATCGTCGTCAGAGAAAACGGCGTCGGGCGGCTCTCGAGAGACTCGCTCGCCTTCCGCATCAACGGCTGAGGGCTCGCTTCCGGCGCGCGCCGTCGCCCGCACGCGGGAAAGTTGCGATCACTTCGCCGCGGTCACCATGATCTCGACCAGCACCTCCGGACGCGCCATCTCCGCGCGCACGCAGGCGCGCACCGGCGGATTCTCGGGGTCGACCCAGGCGTTCCAGACCGAATTCATGTCGGCGAAGGCCGACATGTCCTTGAGCCAGATCTGGGCCTGCAGGAGCTTCGATTTGCTCGTTCCCGCTTCCTTGAGGTAGTGGTCGATCCGGTCGACGATCTGCTTCGTCTGTCCCTTCACGTCCTGTTTTGTGTCGGCGGCGGTCAGGCCGCAGACATAGACGGTGTCGCCGTAGACCACGCACCGGCTCATGCGCGGACCCGGCGGCTGCGTGATGTCGATGCGTCGGATGGTCATGATTTCCTCCCGTGGTCGGCTTGCAATGAGGGCGGCTCGAGCTCTAGGCGCGGTGCAAGAGACCGTTGCGAAAGATCTCGCGGCACACCGCGCCGTCGAGATTGAGCTTCACCTTCGGCGGATCGGTCGGCTTCGCGCGGAGCAGCACGAAAGCCGTCGCGTTTCCCTGGCGGAGAATGCGCGCACCCTCGGCGATCTCCGCCTCGCTCGAGACGGTGCGCGTCAGCTTGATCCCCGATCCCTGCGCAATCGCCTCGAGGTCGACGCCGAGGCTCGTGTGCGAGACCTGGTAGCCGGTCTCGCCGTAGTGCCCGTTGTCGACGCAGAGAATCGACAGGTTCGGCGGGTTCATCACCGCGATGGTCGCGAGCGAGCCGAGGCTCATCAGGAGCTCGCCATCCCCCGTGGTCACGAGGACGCGCTTGTCCGGGCGCGCGAGCGCGAGGCCGAGACCGATCATGCATGCGGCTCCCATCGCGCCCGCGAGCCCGTAGCAGTTCGGGCCGTCATTGGTGACTGCGGTGATGTCGTACATCGTGCCGGCAAGACCGGCGACGTGGAGGAAATCCTCCTGCCGTCCGATCAGCGCCGGCACCGCGGTGCAGCGATCGAGGACGAAGCGCGAGGCGGCCGCTTTCGCCGCTTCCGAGGCTCTGGAGTTCGTGCTCATGCTCATCTCCTCAGAACTTCTTGGCGCCGATCAGCCTCTGCGTCAGCAGGACGGCGACGGCTTGTCCGGATTGAAACACCATCGTGATCGCAGCCCTGACGGTCGGGATCACGTCTTCCGGACGCTCCGCGCGCAGGCAGATGACGCCCATCGCATTGAGCACGGGCTCGACCGCCTGGCCCATCGCGAACTGCCAGGGATTCCCCTCGCCGAACTCGCCCCGCATGGAAACCAGGGTCAGGAACGGAAAGCGCGAGCCCTTGATCAGCGAGAGCATGTTGATGCAATTGCCGACCCCGCTGCTCTGCATGAGCAGCACGCCTCTGCGCCCTCCGAGATCGGCGCCCGCGAGCATCGCCACGCCTTCCTCCTCGGTGGTGAGCCGAACGGAGTGAGCGCCGGGATCGGCCAGCGAGCGCGAGATCAGAACGGAGTGCCCGGCATCGGGAACATAGGCGAATTGCGTGACGTCGTGGCGGCGGAGCTCGTCGTAGAGGTCGTTCTGCCACCGGCCGGACGGATCGGCATCGCGTTTGGCTTCCATGTCCTTCCTCTCGGGCATTCGTCGGATTCGTTTCAGCCCGGCCGCGCGGCCGGTAGGAGCGATCGCAGATAGTCGTGGGTCTTCTCATCGATGTCGATGCCCTCGCTCTCGGCCTTGCGTCGCGCCGCATAGCGCCGGTCTCCGGGCAAGCGTGCGACGCCAACGGAAGCAAGGCGAGAGAAGAGCTCCTCCACGCGGGCACCGAACTCGGCGCCGGCGGTCACGGAGGGATCGATCAGCAGGACGGTTTGACCCGCGTTCGAGGACTCGGCGCCGGGGAACTGCGCCGAGCGATCCTCGAAGCCGAACCGGCCACCGGTGAGGGCAGCAGCCAGGATTTCGACCATCACCGCGATCGCGCTCCCCTTGTGCCCGCCGAAGGGCAGCAACGCGCCGCCGGCCATGATCGCCTTGGGATCGGTCGTCGTGCGGCCCTCGGCATCGATGCCGACGTCATCGGGGACCGCGTGCCCGTCTTGCGCGGCCAGCATCACCTCGCCCATCGCCATGACGCTCGAGGCCTGATCCCAAACCATCGGCGGCGCACCGGGCCTCGGACAGGCGAAGGCCATCGGGTTGGTGCCGAGGAGCCGCTTCGTTGCGCCCCAGGGCGCCACTCGAGAGCGCGTGTTGACGAAGGAGAAGGCGAGGAAGCCCGCAACCGCGAAGGGCTCGACGTCCGGCCAGAGCGCCGCGAAATGATGGGAGTTGCGAATGGCAAGGAGCGCCACGCCGTTGCGTCTCGCCTTTTCCAGAAGAAGCGCCCGGCTCTTCGCGAGTGCGACCTGCGAATATCCGTTGTCGGCGTCGGCCGTCACCACGCCCGGCGCGGCATCGGCGACCTCGGGCACGGATTTGCCGTTGACCCACCCGCTCCGCAGCGTGCCGATATAGCCGGGAACGCGAAAGAGCCCGTGGCTGCGCGCGCCGTCGCGCTCGGCGGCCACGATCGCGGACGCGACGATGCGCGCGTTCTCCTCGGACATGCCGTTCGCCGCAAGGACCTGCGCCACGAGAGTCTCGAGCGCCTCCGGTCGTAGGTTGATCTTCATCCGAAGCCGCCCGCGCTTCCCTTTCATCGCCTTCTGCGCCGCTACCAAATTCTTATACTAGGTGCACAATTGAGGCCGCAAGGGACGCCGCCGCGCGAGCGATCATCTCGGCGTCGCGGCCCTTTCGTATTGCGTCCGCGCCGCCGTGAGCGGGATCAGGAGCCCGCCGATGGCAACCGGCAGGAACGCCGCCGCCGGATACCCGCTCCAGTCCCAGGCGGCGCCGCCGAGAAGCGGAAGCACGAAGGACAGGGTGAAACCGATCATGAACATGCCGGCCGAGAGCCGGTGAACCTCGTCGCGCGCGACGAGGAGCGGCGGCAGGGCGATCAGCAGGATGAGCGCGATCGCGGAGCCGAAGCCTAGAATCGCCGCGCCGGCTACCATGGCTACGGGAATGCCGCTGAGGACGCCCACGAGCCCCAGTAGAATGAGGAATCCGCCGGCGATCGTCGGCCCCGCGCTCCGCGTGAGCCGGGAGGCCCAAAGGAGCGCGGCGGCGGAAGCGACGAGGGGTCCTCCGTTGAGCGCGGCGAGGCAGGCGGCGACGAGCTCGCCCCGGCCGATCGCATGCAGATAATCCGGGATGAAGGAATTGGCGCCGAAGAACACCGCTCCGTTTGCCCCCTGCATCAGGCCCAGCTTCCAGACCTGTGTGTCCCGCCAATTCGGCCACCACAAGACCGCCTTCTCGTCGGGCCGCTTCCGCTCGTGCGGCGTGAAAAGGGCGATCAGAAGCGCCGTAATCGCAACGGGAAACGCCCAGACGAACAGGGCCAGCGGCCAGCTCCCGCCCACGACCGGCAGTATCACAGGGAGGGTCAGCCCCGCGGTCGCGAGCTCGCCGACGAGGAGGCCGTTGGCGTAGACGGCGCTCGCGAGCGCGACCGAGCCCGGAAACCAGCTTTTCACCATCGACGGAAGGGTCGGCTGGATGATGGCAATGGCGGCGCCCATCGCGAAGCTCATGCCGAAGAGCACTGCGGAGGTCGGGCCGACGCCGCGCAGGGCCGAGCTCAGCGCAATCGCAGTGAGCCCCGCGATGAGAGCCCGCCGCGCGCCGAGCCTCGCGACCAGCAGCGAGCCCGGGATTGCGCCGAGGCCGAGGAGAAGCACGGGCAGCCCCGTCAGCGCCCCGATCGAGGTCTCGTCGAGCGCGAGATCCCGGTGAATGAGCGGCAGCACCGGCGGCACCGCGAGCAGCGTCAGTCTGAGATCCGCGCCCGCCAGCCAGAGCAGCAGGAGGCGAAGGGCGACGACCCCGCGCGACGCGCTCTCTGCACTCGATGTTCTCGACACAATCGGTCAGAATCGGTTCAGGCTGTAGGGCCGAAGATCGAAATTGATCTTCTGATTGATGACGAGGCCTGCGATCAAGCGGCCGGTCGTCGCCGCGAAGCTCATGCCGCGATGGCCGTGGCCGAAGGCATAGAAGGCGTTCTCGACCTTGCCGGCGCGATCGATGACGGGGATCGAATCCGGCATGGCCGGCCGGTTGCCCATCCACTGCGTCGCGCCCTCGGTCTCGAGATGGGGGAAGATCGCGCGCGCCTTCTCGACGAGGCGGTCGGCGCGCGCATAGTTGGGCGGCGCGCCCAGCCGTGCGAGCTCGACCGTCCCGGCGATGCAGAGGCCCGCCTGCATCGGAACGATGCCGAAACCGCGCGACGGAATCGTCAGCGAGCGCCGCAGCTTCACCCCGGAATTAGGCAGCATCACGTGATATCCGCGCTCGGCCTCCAACGGCACGGAATCGCCCAGGCGGCGGCAGAGGGTCCGCGACCAGGCGCCCGCAGCGACGACGACGCCCCGCACCGCAATCCGCTGGCCGTCCGCGAGGCGCACGGCCTCGACGCGCTTGCCGTTGCGCTCGAAATCCACGACCTCGCCTTTCACCATCGTGCCGCCCTCGCGCTGAAGGAGCGCGGCGAAGGCGGTCAGCAGCTTCGGCAGATTCGAGACGAAAGTGCGTCCCTTCATGATGATGCCGAAGGTGAATTGCCGGTCGATCTCCGGCTCCTCCGCGTGCAGCGCATCCGCATCGAGCAGCTCGAAGACGCCGCCGCCTTTCCTCAGGAGGTCTCCGTATTTCCGCATCTCCTCCTCGTACTCCTCGCGCGTGACGAAGAGCCGGATGCACTCCGTATGAGTGATCGTATCCTCGGCTCCCGCGGCCTTGATCAGCGGCTCGTAGTCGAAGTGGATGAGCTCGCAGAGCTGCGTCAGCGCGGCCGCCACTTCCTCCATGCGCTTGCGCCGCGACGCCTTCAGGAATTTCAGGAGCCAGGGCGTGAGCTCCGGCAGGTTGCGCCACCTGATCGAAAGGGGCCCGAGCGGATCGAGGAGCCAGCGCGGCACGCGGAAGAGAACGCCGGGCACCGAAAGCGGAATGACCTCGCCGATCGCGAATTGGCCGCTGTTGCCGTAGGAGGCGGCCCGCTTCATGTCGCCGGGGTCGACGAGAACGACCTTCTGCCCCGCCCGCCGCAGGTGAATCGCGCAGCAGAGTCCGACGAAGCCTCCGCCGATGACGAGGTAGGGCAGCTGATCGCTGGATGAGTCCGCGCTCATTGAATTGAACCCCCTGGCCTGCGCCTGCTGGGTCAGGCACGCATTCGAGAGATCGGCGCCGCAGCAGTGATACTAGTGTACTGGCGGGAGTCGGATTTTGCCGCGTGCGTCCGCGCTGCACAAGCGCTCACCGCCGCCTTGGCTCATGCGTTCCGCTGCGGGGCCTGTGCGCTCGCGGGAAGAGCCGCCGACAGGCTAGATTTGACCTCGACGAACACCACCCCTCCTGTCCCGAGCGCGGCCGAAACCGTCTCGGGGACCGTATCCTCGCTGTCGATGACGTAAGTCGTGCAGCCGAAGGACCGCGCGAGGGCGGCGAAGTCGGGGCCGCTGAGATCGGTTGCGGAAGGGCGGCCGGGAAATTCGCGCTCCTGATTGACCCTGATGGTCCCGAGGGATCGGTTGTTGGACAGGAACACGCAAATCGAGAGCTGCCGCTCCACCGCCAAAGCGAGCTCGTTTCCGGTCATCATGAAGCCGCCGTCGCCGGCGACGCAGACGATCTGGCGGCCGGGCTCCCGCAAAGCGGCGGCGACGGCTCCGGGAATTCCCCAGCCCATGCAGCCCGTGACGGTCGCAAAGAGGAGCTGAGGCGGTCGGAAAGAGAAATATCGATAGAGCAGCGCGGCGGAGATACCGGCATCGGGGACGATGATGGCGTCGTCCCGGAGGCACCGAGCCAGTGCCGCGACGACGTTCCCGAACACGACGCCATCGGGCGCACGGCGCGGGCGCCAGACCGAGAGATCGGCATTGATCTCGTGCAGGCGGTCGATCCAGGCGCCGCGATTCCGCATTTCCGAGCCGGAGTTCGACGCAAGCAGTCCTTCCAGGAACGCCGAGGGATCGCAGATCATCCCGACATCCGGGCGGAAATGCTTTCCCACGACGCCGCTGTCGTCATAGACGTGCACGAGGCGCTGGAGCGGCCACGGCGAGCGCGGGAAGGTGTAGCCCTTGGTCGTGAGGTCGCCGAGCCGCGTGCCCACGGCAAGGATGAGATCGGCTTCCTCGAAGCTCGCGAGCTGCTTCTTGCTGTTCCCGACGCCGAGATCGCCGGCATAGAGCCGGTGATCGTTCGGGAAGAGATCGTGGCGGCGAAAGCTCACGAGGACCGGAACGGAAAGCCGCTCTGCGGTCTCGAGCAGGAGCTCGCGGCCGCGTCCCGCCGCGAGGCCGCGGCCCGCGATGATGAGCGGCCGCTCGGATTTTCGGAGCAGCGCAAGGACCTCGTCGATCCCGGCCCGATTTGGCGCCGTGAGCGCGCGCTTAGCAGGCCTAGGCGGCGGAGCCTCGACGGGAACCGCGAGGATGTCCTCGGGGAGCGAGACGATCACCGGGCCCGGCGTGCCGCCGATCGCGGTATCGAAGGCGCGCGCGAGCACCTCCGCCATTCGATCGGGGTCCGTGACCTCCGCGACCATCTTCGCGACGTCGCCGAACATCTTGCCGTAATCGATCTCCTGAAACCCATCCCGCCTGAGATTCTTGCGCGCGACCTGTCCGATGAACACGATGAGCGGCAGTGCGTCCTGCTGCGCCGTGTGAATCGCGATCGAGGCGTTGGTTGCGCCCGGTCCGCGGCTAACGAGACAGATGCCGGGCCTGCCCGTGAGGCGTGCGTCCGCCGCCGCCATGAACCCCGCTGAGCTTTCGTGACGGCAGGTGACCGTGTCGATCGGGCTGTCGAGCAGCGCGTCGAGCACGGGAAGAAAGCTCTCGCCGGGAAGGCAGAACACCCGGTCGATCCCATTCGCCTCGAGCATCGAGACGAGAATCTGCGCCGCAGTCCTCAATTCGACGTCCCCCAATCGCAGGAGTGAGTGGAGAGGCCCGGCCCGGTCTCAGCCGTCATAATTCCGGCGATGCGCGGCCTTCTCGTGATAATCGATCATGGTGAGGAAATCGAACACCGGAAGCCCGGTCGCGTCCTGCACCGCCTTCGAATAGGGCGGCAGCATGGAGCACTCGATCAGGAAGGCGCCGAGCTCCGGCCGCTCGGACACCATCCGCTTGGCGACACCCACCACTTCGGCCTCGATCGCGTCGGGATCGAGCTGCAGGCAATCGCCGGTGACGCTCGAGCCGAAAATGGGCTCGTCCCGCATGCCCTTGATGAAGACCTCGCGCTCCGAGCCGAGCCCGGTCATCTCGAGCACTCGATTGCCGAGCGCCGTCGCATTGGCGCAGATGACGCCGATGGGACGCTTGCGGCCGATGCAGGCGGAGATGAAGGGGAGCTGCAAAAGACTGGAGAGGTAGACCGGCACCTTCACGGCCTTCGCCACCGCGTCCTGATAGTTGATGAAGTATCCGCAATCGCTGCTGATGCCTTTCACGCCCTGGGCCTCGAGCGCCTTCGCGGCCTCGATGACGGCCGCCTCGAGCTCGGGATCCCCGGCAAAGACCCGCGCGGAGGTAGCCTTGGGCACCGTCCGAAAGAGCACGGGGTAGTCGTAGCTGGTGGCGTTGCCGACATCGCCGGGCACGAAGGGACCCTTGTAGTCCAGCAGCAGAATGCCGACGGCGTGGCCTGCGGTTTCGGCGTCGGCTCGGGTCGTGTAGACGGGCATCGTTTCCTCCTGCAGCCGATCGTCGCTCGCGCGGGATCAATAATATCCGGCGTAGCGCTCCCGGTGCGTCGCGGCTTGAAGATAATCGATCATGGTGACGAAGTCGTAGACGGGCAAGCCGACGGCCTGCTGGATCGCATGCGCATAGGGCGGCAGCATCGAGCATTCGAGCACGACGGCGCCGAGATCGGGGTGCTCCGACCGGAGCTTCCGTACGACGTCGACCGCCTCGGCGGTCATCAGATCGGAATCGAGCGTCCCTCTCGCCCGCAGAATGGCGGCGTCGAACTCGGGCTTCTCCCGCATTCCCCGAATGACGAGAGGATTTGCGACGGCGACGTCGGGACGGGCGAGGAGAGCCGGGGGCAGGGCATCGGCATCTGCGGTGAGGATCGCGATCGGACGCGCGCCGTCCAGCGTGCGCGCGATCATCGGGAGCTGCAGCAGGCTCGAAAGCGCGACCGGCACCCGGACAGCCTCGCGGACCTCGTCCTGGAAGAGGGCGAGGGCGCCGCGATCGCTGCTGATGCCCTTGACGCCTTGCGCCTCGAGCGCGCGCGCGGCCTCGACCACGGCGCCCGCGCATTGCCGGGCGCCGGCGAGGCAATCGGCGGCGGAGAGGCCGGACACGGTCTTGTAGAAGACGGGGTACCCGAAGCTGCGGGCGTTGCGGACGTCTCCAGGGATGAAGGGAAAGCGGGATTCGAGCACGAGGATCCCGATGGCGTGACCGTAGGCCTCCGCAAGTGGCCTGCGCCGATGTAGCGCCATGGATCGAGCCTTCCTCGAAGAAATAGGTGTACTATTTTAGGCGACACCATCGGGGGATCGCAATCCGGCAGAGGTAGTGGCGGCATTCGCCCGTGCGGCGCCATCGAGTATGGTTCGATGCAGGCCCATCCTCGCCAGCGCGTTGCGGCGCCGCTGCGGCGCCCGGAAATGCGGCGGCCCCGCACGCAAGCCGCAGCTATCCCTGGAGAGTGAGGCAGCCGGCGCGCGAGCGGGTCGGAATCTTTCCAATTGCGCGAAAAGTGTTCTGGTAGCAGCATTAGTGCGAAACGAAATCGACGGCAGCTCGGATGCATTGCAGTGAGTTCGGCGAGGCCAGGTCAGCGCCGCCGTTCGAGGCTCCTCTCGCAGTGCCGGCCGCTCTTCCGATCGACGAACCACGGGAGGAGGTTTCAATGCGAGAGCATCATTGCTTGGCGGCGGTGCTTGCGGGCGCGGCCGCGGGTCTCTGCTTCACGCTCGCGCTCGCCGCGACGAATTGCGCGTCGGCTCAATCCGCGGTCAAGGCCGATACCGCGGGCTCGCCGACCTGGTTCGGCGCTCTGCCGATCATGGTCGCCGTCGACAAGGGCTACTTCAAGGAGCAGGGGCTCGACGTCGAATACAAGGTGATCCTGAACTCCAGCGACCGCGTGAGGGCGGTCACCTCCGGCGACGTCGTGTGGTCGAACCTTGGACGCGTTGCGGTGATCGCGGAGATGGCGCGCGGCAACACCAGCTTCTACTACTTCGCCAACGTCGACGACTCCCCGGGCAACGAGGGCTGCTGGGCGCGTCCGGGCTTCGCCTCCTTCCAGGATCTCAAGGGCAAGAAGATCGCGGCCAACGCGTCGGCCGAGGTCACCTTGAACGGCCTGCTTCAGCTCGCGGGAATGACCGTGAAGGACATTCAGTATCTCAACCTGGCGCCGAACGAGATGGCGGGCGCGCTCGCCAAGGGTGACATCGACGCCGCCTGCGTCTGGCAGCCGCTGTTCGAGGGCGTCAAGGCGGCGGCGCCCGGCGGCAAGCTCCTGGGCCTCGACAGCGACACCGCGATCGGAAAGCAGTTCGGAACCATGGCAGCGCCCGACATCGTCATCATCTCCAAGAAGTTCGTGGATCAGAATCCGGCGGCGGCGGGCAAGCTCGCGGCGGCGCTCCTCAAGGGCGCCGATTACGTCAACTCCAATCTCGATGACGCCGCCGCCACGGTCGCGCACTACTTCAAGAAGGAGCCGGCGGAGGTCGCGGCCGGCGCGAAGAGCTTCAAGTATTTCGGCGCGCGCGATTGGCAAGCGCACATGAAGCTCCACACGCAGCAAATGCAGGTCCTGGCAGACTGGATGTACGAGAACAAAAAGATCGACGTCAAACTGGACGTGACGAAGTGGGAGAGCACGAGCTTCATCCCGAAGTAGACGGGCTGGTGGGCCGGCGAGGTCCGCCGGCCCACGCCCCGGAGATCGAACGCGGTGACGATAGCGCCTGAGGCAACCGGCCGGGCCGAGCAGGCGAAGGCCGACATTGCGGCGGCCTCGCCTCCCGGGCGCGGGCACTGGCTCAAGTCCAGCAGCGGCCTCGCGCTCAACATCTTCGCCGTTCTCGCCTTTCTCTTCGCTTGGAATCTCGCGACCACCTCGGGGTGGATTCCGCCGATTTTCCTGCCGTCGCCCGCGGCGGTGGTGAAGGAGGCCGGCAAGCTCGTCAACAGCGGCGATCTCTGGATTTCGATCGCGGCCTCCTCGCGGCGCGTCTTCCTGGGCTTCGCGATCGCGGCCGCCGTCGCGGTACCGCTGGGCATCCTCATGGGCGTCTGGGCGCCGGCGAAGGCGCTGATGGACCCCTTCGTCTCGCTGCTGCGGCCGCTGCCGTCGATCACGTGGATTCCGCTGACCATGCTCTGGCTCGGCATCGGCGAGGAGCAGAAGACCGCGATCGTCTTCATGGGATCGTGGATCTACATCCTGCTCTACACCGTCGAGAGCACGAAGCGCGTCGATCCCCTTCTCGTTCGTGCCGCGCGCAATCTCGGCGCCTCCGATCTCACGATCATGCGCGAGGTGATCCTGCCGGGCGCGCTGCCGGGGATCCTCGCGGGCCTCAAGGTCACCCTGGCGATCTCGTGGTCCTGCGTGCTCTCCGCGGAGATGGTGGCGGCGCAGAACGGGCTGGGCGCGCTCATCTGGATCGCCAAGGACTGGGGCAACATGGCGCTGGTCCTCGTGGGCATGGTCTGCATCTCGCTCACCGTGCTCGTGGCGGACCTGATCATGAACCGCATCGAGCGCCTGCTGCTGCCGTGGGAACGGCACCGGCATCTCTGAGACGATCTTCCATGACGGCGATCCTCAGCACGGAGCAGGTGACCAAGGTCTTCTCGATCGGCCGCCGCAACCGGCAGGTCGTTGCCGTGCGCGATCTCTCCTTCGAGGTCGTGGAAGGCGAGTTTCTCTGCCTGATCGGCGCCTCCGGCTGCGGCAAGTCCACGATGCTCAACATGTTCGCGGGCTTCATCCAGCCCAGCAGCGGAAGGGTCCTCCTGCGGGGAACGCCGATCACGCGGATCGAGCCGCGCTGCGGCATGGTGTTCCAGTCCTACGCGCTCTTCCCGTGGAAGACCGTGCGCGGCAACGTCGAATTCGGCCTCAAAATGAAGGGCGTTCGCGGCGGCGAACGGCGGCGCATCGCCGAGCGCTACATCGAGATGGTGAAGCTCAAGGGCTTCGAGAATCACTATCCGATCGAGCTTTCCGGCGGCATGCAGCAGCGCGTGACCCTGGCGCGCATCCTCGCCGCCGATCCCGAGGTGCTCCTGATGGACGAGCCTTTCGCCGCGCTCGATGCGATGACGCGGCAGGTGATGCAGGAGGAGCTGCTGCGGATCCAGGAGCAGAGCCGCAAGACCGTCGTGTTCATCACGCACAACATCGACGAGGCATTGATCCTCGCGGATCGCATCCTCGTGATGTCCGCGCGCCCGGGCCGGGTCAAGGCCATCGTGCAGAACACGCTTCCGCGGCCCCGGCACGTGAGCATCCAGCTGTCGCCGGAATTCGCGGCACTCAAAGGAGAGATCTGGGGCCTCGTCGAAGAGGAAGTGCGCAAGCACATCGAGGCCGACCAGTACGCGATGAGCATGCGAGGCTGAATGCCCGCGGACGGCTCGCCCGCACTCTCACGCCTTTTCTCGCCGCTCGAGCTCGGCGAGATTACGCTCCGCAACCGCATCGTCAGCACCGCGCACAGCACGGGCCTCTCCGAAGGCACGAGCATCGGCGAGCGGGTCATCGCTTACTACGCCGCGCGCGCCCGCGGCGGCGTCGGGCTGATCATCACGGGCTCGACCAGCGTGCACCCGACGTCCACATCCAAGTTGATGCCGGCGCTCGCGAATTGGGACGATTCCGTGATCGAGCCCTATCGCCGGCTTGCGGCCGCGGTCCACGCCTACGGCACGCGCATTTTCGCGCAGCTCAACCACGCCGGCGCGCTCTCCGGCGGCGGCAAGCTCGAGCGCATCGTCGCCCCCTCGGCGGTCGACTCCGAGCTCGGCAATGCGACGCCGCACGAGCTCTCGGTCGAGGAGATCGCGGAGATCGTGGCCTCCTTCGCATCGGCCGCGGTGCGCGCCCGCGACGGCGGCCTCGACGGCGTCGAGCTGCACGGCGGGCACGGGAACCTCATCCAGCAGTTCCTCTCGCCGCTGACCAACCGGCGCGGCGACGACTTCGGCGGAACGCCGCAGAAGCGCCGGCGCTTCGCCCTCGAGGTCGCGCAGGCCGTTCGCGCGGCGGTCGGACCGAAGTTCGTGCTGGGCTTGCGGATCAGCGCCGAGGAGGATCATCCCGGCGGCCTCACTCTCGACGACACCCGCGAGATCGCGCCCGCGATCGTCGAGGCCGGACAACTGAACTACGTCAACGTCACCTCCGGGAGCGATCTGAGCGCCTGGTCGCAAGTGCATCATTACGCGCCGATGTACGTCCCGAGCGGGCACCTCCGCCGGCTCGCCCGTGGAATTCGCGAGGTCGTCTCCGTGCCCGTCATCTGTGTCGGCCGGATCGTCGATCCCCGCGACGCCGAGGCGATCCTCGAAGCGGGCGACGCCGATCTCGTGGGCATGACCCGGGCCCTCATCGCGGATCGCGACCTGCCGGAGAAGGCGCGCCGCGGCGACTTCGACGGCATTCGCTACTGCGTCGGTATCAACGAGGGTTGTCTCGGCAGGCTATATCGCGGCGCCCATGTCACCTGCGTGCAGGACCCCCGCACCGGACGCGAGCTCGAGCTCGACGATCTCCCGCCGGCAGCGGCAGCGCGGCGCGTCGTCGTGGTCGGCGGCGGCGTTGCCGGGATGGAAGCCGCGCGCGTCGCCACGCTCCGCGGCCATCGCGTCACCCTTCTGGAGCGGCGGCCGGAGCTGGGCGGGCAAATCCAGCTCGCGCGGCGGGCGCCCGGAAGGGCCGAGCTCGGTGCGATCGCCGATCATCTCGCGCGCGAGATGAAGCTCAGAAACGTCGAGGTCGCCTGCAACGTCGAGGCGACGGAGGAGTCGGTGCTCGCCCTCGGGCCCGACGCCGTCGTGATTGCGACGGGCTCGGAGCCGCGCATGCCCGAGATCGAGGGCGGCGAGGGCCGCTATGTCTCCGCGCGCGACGCGCTGAACGGTGCGACCCTCGGCGATCCCGTCGTCGTCTTCGATACCAAGGGCGACATGGTGGGATTGTCGACCGCCGATTGGCTCGCGCAGCAGCGCCACCGCGTCACCGTCGTAACCACGCGGCGCCATCCGGGACAGCAGATCGAGCTGATGACGGGGCGGCTGCTCTATCAGCGCCTGCTCGACCGGAACGTCGCCTTCGTCGTCGAGAGCGAGGTCGTGCGCCTCACGGAGGAGGGAATCGTGATCCGGCATCGCTATACGGGCCGCGAGACGGTCCTGCCGGGGATTGCGACCGTCGTCGCTGCATGCGGCGGCGAGGCCAATGATGGGCTCTACCGCGCGCTGAAGCACCGCGCGCCGGCGCTCGACCTGCGCCTCATCGGCGACGCGGCGGCGCCGCGGCAGATCGAAGCCGCCGTCTACGAAGGCCACTTGGCCGCGCGGGAGATCTGACCGGGCGGCGTCATCGGCCGCCGCCTCAGTCGAGCTCCACGGCGACCCGCGGCCCGCGGCAGATGATGCCCCCGCGATCGCCGATGACGGTGCTGCCGTAACGCAGGGCGAAACTATCCGGCAGCGGCCGCGCATCCGGCGCCGAGAGCCACAGCCGCAGCAGATGGCGCCGGCGCTCCTTCTCCGGATAATCCTCGTAGGCGGTCCGGTCGTGCAGCACCGTGTGATTGTGCAGGAACTGCATGTCGCCGGGCGCCAGCACCATGTCGAGCCGGAGCTGCGGATCGTCGGCGAGCGCGTCGAAGTAGTCGAGCGCCTCGATCTCCTCCTTCGTCAGGCGCCGCGCCTCGGGAAAGCGCTGCGCGGTCTCTATGTTGGGCCGCATGTAGAAGACCGAGAGATAGCCCAGATGCTCGTTGAAGACGGGCATGTCGAAATAGGGCTTCGCCCCCTCCGGCACCTCGCCGCGCCGGTCCACGGGTATGGGCTTGAAGAGACCGGCGAGCAGGTCGGGACGCTCCGCGAGCATCCTGTTGTAGATCGTCACCGAGCTCGTGATCTTCGATTCGCCGCCGCGCTTGGCGATCTTGAGGCAGAGGAGCCCGACGACGTCGCAGGAATCGACGTGGAAGGTCTGGCGCTCGCTGGTCTGGTAGTGGCGCACGTGCGGATCGGCGGCCGACAGCCCCTCGCTGCGGACATGGCCGAGGAGATGCCCGCGGGAGTTCTGCGACCGCGCCCTGCCGAAATAGGTGCCGACGCCCCAATAGGCGGTGGCTGCGGCCGATACCGGCCGGTCCTCGACGGGCAACCCGCGCAGCAGAATGAAGCCTCGCCCGTGCACGACCTCGCGCCTGAACTCATCGAGCCTGGGGCCGAGCGTCGGGAGCGGAAAATCCGTGCGCAGGATGTCCTCGATGGCGAGGCCGCGGGCGCGGACCGCCGCCACCGCGGCGTCGATTTCGGCGAGATCGGTCGCGGAGAGGCGGTAGCTCCACTCCTCCGGATGCTTCGCGAGCTCCGCGCCTATCCAGGCCGAGCGGTCGGAAACGGGCGGCCGGAACCGAATGCCGGCCATGGCGTCCGCTAACGCCGAGGTCGAGACGGACATCGACGGCTCCTTGATTCGAGGCTGAGACGCATCGGGCGCAGGTGCCTAGAGCTCGCGCAGCGAATTGAACTGGGCGACGTAGCCGGAGGGATCGATGTGGCAGCCGATGACGGCGGTTCGGCCCGATCGCATTGCCTGCTGCAGGGCATCGCCCAGCGCGTGCTCGCTGTCGACGCTATATCCGTCGGCCCCGAATCCCTGCGCAAGGCGCACCCAGTCGATGCCGCCGAGCTTCACCCCGTATTGAGGGATGCCCTTGATCTCCTGCTTCACGCGAATGAGGCCGATCTCCTGGTCGTCGAAGACCACGACGATGATCGGCAGCGCCTCCCGCACCGAGGTCTGCAGCTCCGCAATCGCCATGAGAGCGCCGCCGTCGCCGGCGAAGGCAACGATGGGACGGTCCGGATGGACGAGGCGGGCGCCCATCGCGCCGGGTATGGCGTAGCCCATCGAGCCGAGGCCGTTCGAGCCCAGAAACTCGTGCGGCGCATAGGACTGCCATTTCTGCACCACGAGCATGCGGCTCGCGCCGGCGTCGCAGGTGGCGATGGCGTCGCGGGGCAATACCGAGCGCGCGACCTCCATCACCCGCTGCGGCGAGAGGCCCTGGCTCGGCGTGTCGAGCGCGGCGCGGACGTCGTCGCGGAATTCACGCGCCGCGCGCTCCCCCCAATTTGTCCCCTCGGCCGCCCATTCCGCGAGGGCGCGCACGAGACTGCGGAGATCGCCGACGACCTCCGCCGTGGCCGGTACGAGTGCGTCGGTGCTGGGAGTTGCCGCGAGCGAGAGAACGGGAAGGGTGTAAGGCCACGGCTTCGGCTGCAGCTCGACCGCCTCGAGCCCCACCGTCACGATCAAATCCGCCTGCGTCACGAGCTTGCGCTCGATCAATCCCCCGATGATGCAGCCCGCGCGGAGCGGATGATCCTCGGGCACGATGCCCTTGCACTTCGCGGTCGTTAGCACGGGCGCGCCGGTCCTCTCCGCGAGTGCCGCAACCTCATTAGCGCAGCGGCCCCAGAGGGCGCCGAGACCGACGAGAAGGATCGGTTTGCGCGAGGCCGCGAGCATCTGCAGGGGCAGCTTGAGCGCGCTCTTCTCCGGCGCCACGGCGACGATGTTGGGCCGGAGCGGCGCCTCCGCCACGAGCGCCGCCGCCTCGCGCGTGGTCTCGCTCTGGGGCATGTCGAAGTGGACGGGTCCCGGAGGCGCCGCGGTCGCGATCCGCATCGCGCGGCGGATCTGCTGGCGGACCGATTGCGCGTTTATGGTCGTCGACCATTTCGTGACCGGCGAATAGATCGCGGACTGGTTCAAGCGCTGGCGCAGGCCGGTCTCGTAGATGGGGCCGGAATACTGGTCCGTGATGGCGATGAGCGGGCAGCGATCGAGATAGGCGTGCGCGACCCCGTTCACCATGTTCGCGGCACCCGGCCCGCGCGTCGAGAGGCAGACACCAGGCGAGCCCGTGATCTCGCCCCAGGTGGACGCGAGCATCGCCCCAGCCACCTCCTGCTTCATCAGGATGAAGCGCATGCCGCGCTTGCGCGCGGCATCCATCATCTCCACGGATTCGCCGCCGGGATGGCCCACGATGAAGGGCGTGCCCGCGCTCGCGAACGCCTCGACCAGGACTTCGACGGTGGTGGACATGTTGGGCCCCCTGCCTGCGGCTAGCTCGAGCCTTGCGCGCCGGAGGGCGGCGCGCCGAACCCGCCGCCTCCGGCCGTTTGCATCGAGACGATGTCGCCGCGCTTCAAGACCAGGTGCTCGGTCGGATCGACGGGCACGCCGTTGATGAGTATACGCCCGATCTCGCCGGGCTCGCCGCCGTTGAGGCCCGGCGGCGGAACCTTGATGCGCGTCATGATGATGGCGCAGACCGCGGGCTTCTCGCCGACGAACTCGAAGGTGAAATCGGATCCGTCGCCGCCGCGATAGAAGCCGGACCCGCCGCTACCGCGGCGGAGGCGGCGATGCAGCACCCGCATGGGCACCTCGCCCTCGATCACCTCGATCGGGGTGTTCGAGAGATTCGAGGGGAAGCTCAGCGCGGAGAAGCCGTCGCGCTTGCTGGAGGCGCCTTGGCCGGCATTGATGAAGTAGATGCCGGTGTAGCGCCGCCCCGCGTGCTCGCCGGAGATCATCATGCCGGAATTGGCGGAGCCCGGCGCCCAGACGCGGTCGGGCAGCACCTCCGCCAGCGCGCCCATGAGGGCGACGGGCAGGAGATGCCCGATCATGCCGCGCGCTCCGCTCGCCGCCGGGTATTTCGGATTGAGGATCGTGCCTTCGGGTGCCGAGGTCGTGACCGGCAGGAAGCTTCCCTCGTTGTTGGGGACGTCCGGGCAGAGCAGCGCCTTTACGCCGTAGGCCGTGTAGGCGAAGGTGTAGATCGGAACCACGTTCACGGCCCGCGGCAGCTGCGGCGAGGATCCGGTGTAGTCGATGTGGATGCGGTCGCCGTCGATCGTCACGTTGCTGTCGATGATGATCCGCTCCTCGAAGCCGTCATGCACGATCTTGTAATGGTACCTCCCATCGGGAATCGCCCGGATCGCCGCGCGCATCGCGGCATCCGATCGCGAAATGATCTCGTCGGCGACGAGCTTGAGATCGGCGTCGGTCTCGTCGAGAAGCTCGTTCAGCCGCTCCGCGCATTTGTGGCACGCCGCGATCTGGCCCCAGATGTCGCCCATGGTCGCATCGGGTACCCTGACGTTTTGCCGGATGAACGCAACGATGGCCTCGTTCGTGACGCCGCCCTCTCGGAGCTTGAGCATCGGGATCTGGAGCCCTTCCTCATAGAGCTCCCGGATGCCCGAGCTTCTGAGCCGTCCGCCTATGTCGGGCATGTGGCTCGTGATGCCCGCGAAAGCGATGAGCTGGCCCCCGCGGAAGATCGGCGTCGCCAGCGTCACGTCGTGAATGTGTCCCGAGCCCATCCAGGGATCGTTGGTGAAGAGAACGTCACCCTCCCGCAGCGTCTCCGGCGGGAACTTCCTCCGGAAATGCTTGATGGAAGCCGGCAGCGTCCCGATGAAGGAGGGGATGCTCTTCGAGGATTGCGCGAGGGATCTGCCTTCGGCGTCGGCGAGCACGACCGCGAAGTCGTTCGCCTCCCGCACGAGGCTCGAGAAGGAGGCCCGCACGAAGGTGGCGGCGGCCTCGTCCACTGCGCTCACGAGCCGCGTCCAGACGATCTCGAGCTGGATCGGATCAATGCTGTTGCGCACCGCCGCCCTCCTGCTGCAGCTCGATCTTCACCGTCAAGTCGCGCAGCACGCTCACCCCTGCGGGCTCGGCGACGACGACCGTCGACTCCCGCTCTTCCAGTATGAGCGGGCCCGAGAGGACGGTGCCCGGGGGCAGGGAGTAGCGGTCGTAGACCGGCGCCTGCGCGAAGCCGCCGGCGCGCGGAATGAAAATCCGGCGGCGCGTCCGGGGCTCGATGCTTTGACGATCCGCTCGCCCGTCCGCCCACGAGAATTGACTTTGGGCGCGCGACGAGCGGCCGATCAGGCGCCAGCTCACGATCTCCGGCTCCGCCCCCGGCACCAAGGCGCCATAGAGGTGCCGGTAGCGCGCCTCGAACAGCTCGAGGAGCCGCTGCTGGAGCGATGGCTCGATCGGCGGGAGCGGTAGGCTCGCTGCGACGTTGTGGCTTTGACCGTGGTAGCGCATGTCGAGCGCAAGCTCCCAGAGCGTCGACGCGTCGTCGATACCCGCGGCGGCGAGCTCGCGCTGCGCTTCCCCGTGCAGGGTCTTTAGAACCTTTGCGGCGTCGTCCCAGGATACTCCGGACAAGAGGCTGCGGCGCGGCCAGGAGCGCTCGGCCCGCGCTGGTGCCGCGAGAAGCCCCAAGCAGGAGCCTGCACCCGCCGCGAGCGTGCAGAGGACGGTCGCCATGCGCAGACGGCGAGCGACGTCGACCGCGTGAACGGGGCCCGCTCCACCGGTCGCGACCAGCGTGAACTGGCGGGGATCGAACCCTTTCTCGGCGATGTGCACGCGCGCGGCCGCCGCCATGTTCTCGTTGACGACGCTGCAGATACCCCAGGCGATCGCGGGAACCTCGAGCCTGAGCCGCTCTCCGAGCCTCGCCATGGCGGCCTCGGCGAGGCGGCGGTCGAGGCGCATCTCGCCGCCGAGAAAGCGATCGGGGTCGATATATCCGAGGATCAGATCGGCATCCGTCACGGTCGCGTCCGTGCCGCCTTGACCGTAGGAGGCGGGCCCGGGAACGGCGCCGGCGCTCCGGGGACCCACGACTAGGGTGCCGACGCCGCTCACGGAAGCGATGCTGCCGCCGCCCGCTCCGATCTCCATGAGATCGATGCTCGGCACCATGATCGGCAGTCCGCTCCCCTTCTTGAACCGGCGCACGCGCGCGGCCTCGAATACGCGCGTGACCTCGGCCTCGCCGTCCCGAACGACGCAGGCTTTTGCCGTCGTCCCTCCCATGTCGAAGGCGAGGATGCGGCTCTCGCCCGCCGCGCGGCCCGTGCTGATCGCGCTGATGACGCCCGCCGCTGGGCCCGATTCCAGCACCTGGATCGGCGCCTCGGCGGCATTCTCCACCGCCGTGAAGCCGCCGCTCGAGAGCATGATCCTGAGCGCGCCCGTCACTTTCGCCGCGCGCAGACGCGTGTCGAGACGGCGCATGTAGCTCGCGACGAGCGGCTGCACATAGGCGTTCGCCGACACCGTCGACATGCGCTCATATTCGCCGACCTCGGGCGCGATCCCGCTGGAGATGCTGACGCTGACGCCCGGGCATTGAGCCCGGAGCGACTTTTCCACCAACCGCTCGTGCGCGGTGCTGGCATAGGAGTGCAAAAGGCAAACGGCCACGGCCTCGATCCCCCGATCCCGGATCGAGCGCGCGATCGCCTCGATCTCGTCCTCGCGCAGCCGGGCGACGACGCTCCCGCGGGCGTCGATACGCTCGCTCAGCTCGAAGCGCAGATCCGCCGGAACCAAGGGCTGCGGCAATTCGAGGTCGAGGTCGTAGAGATCGTAGCGGAACTCGCGCGCGATATCCGGAAGATCGGATGTCCCCTTGGTGAGGATGAGCGCGGTCTTGGCGCCATTGCGCTCGATGAGCGTATTGGCGACGAGAGTCGTGGCGTGGACCACCTCCCCGACGTCGCCTCCGCCGAGCCCCGGCGATCCCGGCCCCATCTGCCGCAGCAGCTGCCCGACCACGGCCGCGACGCCCTCGCTGGGATCGACGGGGGTGGTCAGGCACTTTCCGACCCAGATACGGCCGGTTCGCAAATCCTCGCAGATGCCGTCAGTGAAGGTCCCGCCGATGTCCACGGCAATGCGAAGCGACCCGTTCGGCAATGGCCACACTCCCTGAGACGGGGGCTTGCAGCTGAGAATTCCCTCTCCGGCCGGGATGCCCGGCTCCGGCATTGCCCGCTGCACGGCTCGTAAATGAGTATACTAGTGTGATATACTCGTCGCAAGGTTGGCCCCGCCGCGCTCGGCGGGCGATCCGGACCGCTCGGATGCAATTCCTCGTGCCGCTCCGCTGTTGAAACCCGCCGCAAATTCCCGTATGCCGGGCGGGCGGGCGGCGTGCGATCCCAATAGGGCAGAAGGCCAGTGAAGCTAAGGAAATGGCGTGATTCATGGTGATGTTCGAGAACATCAAGCCGCTGAAGGCCGCTCAGCTCATCGCCCAGCGGATTCGCGAGGCCGTGATCTCCGGTGAGTTGACGGTCGGCGACCGGCTTCCGCCGGAGCGCGAGCTCATCAAGCAGTTCGGGTACAGCCGCGCCGCGATCCGAGAGGGGCTGCGTCTTCTGGAAGCCGACGGATTGATCGCCATGCAAGCCGGCCGGAACGGCGGTGCGGTGATCTGCCGCCCCGATGCGGACCGGCTGGCGGCGGCGCTCGACGCCATTCTTCGCTATCACCGCACGACGATCCACGACGTGCACGAGGCGCAGCGCCTGATCGAGCCGCTGGTCATCGGTCTCGCGATCGAGCGTGCGACCAAAGGCGATCTCGCGCGCGTCCGGCGCACCATCGAGATGATCGAGCGGCATCCCGGAGACGCCGAAGAGGTGCGGACGCAAAGCAATCTCTTCCACACGCTTCTCGCGGAAGCCACGCACAACAACGTCATCGCGACCGTCTCCAACCTGATACGGCGGATCGTGATCCACATGGGATATACCGGCGACGAGGCCGAGGCGCTGGGCATTGCGCGCATTCATCGCCGCATCCTCGAGGCGATCGAGGCCGGCGACGCCGCCGCCGCCAACCGGCGGGCGCTTCGGCACCTGGACGCGAGCGAGGGGGTCCTCAGCGCCGCGGATGGACGAAAGATGCAAGCGCAACGGGTCGCCGGACGCGCTGCCGAGAAGGCCCCGATGCTTCGCGCACCCTCCGTTGCATCGCGGAAGCTGCGCAAGGCGTCGCCGTCCCGCCAGCCCCGAAGGCCGGGGGCCGAGCGCCGCGGCACCAAGCTCCGCAAACGGTAGCTTACGCTCGGCACGGCCGCGGCGCCGATTGTCGCGCTGAAAATAGTACACTATATTTTCGCAACCTCGGCTCTCGCGCGGGCGCGCCCCGCCTGACCCTTCCCAGCTTGGAGAATCGCTCCGATGGCAAAACGCGCGGATTTCGTATGGATGGACGGCGAGATCGTTCCCTGGGATCAGGCGAAGATCCACGTCGCCGCGGAGACCGTGATTCGCGGGGAGAACGTCTTCGAGGGCATGCGCGCCTACTGGAACGACGCCGAAGGGCAGCTCTTCATCCTCAAGAATGCGGAGCATCTGAAGCGGCTGCGGCAATCCGCGAAGATCATGCGGATGTCGATTCCCTACAGCGATCGCGAGCTGACGGACGCATTCATCGAGCTGCTCCGTAGGAATCGCTTCCGCGAGGGCGTTCATTTCCGCCCCGTCGTCTACTTCGACCAGGGCGAGCCGCATAGCTGGAAGCCGGAGGAGATCCGGACGGGCGTCTTCGTTCTCGCCTTCGCTCGCCCGCACGCTCCCTCGATCTTCTCGGGGATCAAGAGCTGCATCAGCACGTGGCGGCGCAATTCGGACCTCGCGAGCCCCTCGCGCGTCAAGGCCGCGGCCAACTATCACAATTCGCGCCTGGCGCACGTGGAAGCGCGCATGAACGGCTTCAATACGCCGATCATGCTGAACGACCGGGGCGAGATCGCGGAGAGCCCGGGCTCGTGCTTCATGATGGTGCGCGAGGGAACCGTCATCACGCCCCCGATCACGGCGGACATTCTCGAGAGCATCACCAGGACGACGCTCATCGGCCTCTTTCGCGACGAGCTCAAGGTGCCGGTGGTCGAGAGAGAGATCGACCGCAGCGAGGTCTACATTGCCGACGAGGCGTTCTTCTGCGGCAGCGGTGCCGAGGTGCAGCCCATCGTCTCCGTCGACCACTATCCCGTCGGCGACGGCACGGTCGGGCCACTGACGAAGCGGATGCAGGAGCTGTATTTTGGCATTGCCGCGGGCAAGGTCGCGAAGTACCGGCATTGGCTGACGCCCGTCTATCAGGCGGAGACCGTGAGCGTCCGCTGACGCTGCGCGCCGACCGGCCTGACGCAGCCCCGTGAAGATTCCGTTCTTCATCGTCGACGCCTTCGCGGAGCGCGAATTCACCGGCAATCCCGCGGGCGTCTGCCTACTGCCGCATTGGCTTCCGGCGGACCGGATGCAGGCGATCGCCAACGAGAATGCGGTCGCAGCGACCGCTTTCGTCGTGCGCGGGACCGAGAGCTACGGGTTGCGCTGGTTCACGCCTCTGGTGGAGGAGGAGATGTGCGGCCACGGCACCATGGGCGCGGCGTGGGTCGTGCTCAATCGCCTGGAGCCCAGCCGCGATTCGGTCGTCTTCTCGTCGCCGGCGGGGCCGCTCGAGGTCGTCAGAAGCGGCGATCTCTACGCGCTCGATCTGCCGGCGCGCCCGCCGCAGCCGTGCCCCGCTCCGTCCGGCCTCGCGGATGCGTTGGGCGCCACGCCCCGCGAAGTGCTGCGCTCGGCCTATTTCATCGCGGTGTTCGGTACGGCCGCGGAAATCGCGGCGATCGAGCCGGACTTTTCTGCGCTCGCTCGCCAGGAGACGCCGGGGATCATCGTCACGGCCCCGGGTTTCGATATCGGCTGCGACATCGCAACGCGGTATTTCGCGCCCGCCAAGGGCATCCCCGAGGACCACGTGACGGGCTCCGCTCACGCGCAGGTCGTTCCGTTTTGGGCGGAGCGCTTGGGCCGCGACACGCTGGAGGCGCGGCAGCTCTCGAAGCGCGGAGGGAGGCTCAGATGCACTCTCCGCGGCGGCCGCGTAACGCTATCGGCGCCGGCGCGGCTCTACATGAGCGGCGAGATCGATATTTCGATCACGCCTTGAGGCCGCCGACGTAGCCGCGGCCGAGTTCGGCCCGATCGCGCAGCCGGTACCAATTCATGAGCCCGCCCACGAGCGGCCGTGCGAGCCGTCGCACGACCGTCCCGCGCAGCGGCGTCACCGGCATCGAGCACTCGCTTTCGGCCTTTCCCAGGATGCGCTTGGCAAGCTCGCGCCCGAGCAGCGTTCCGAAGGCGATGCCGCGCCCGGATAGGCCGACGGCCGCCCAGACTCCGGGAGCGAGATCGTGCAAATGCGGATATTGATCCGTCGTCATTCCGACCCAGCCCGCCACTTCCGCCTGCCATTGGGGCTCGCCGAGCTGCGGGAAAACCTCCTGGACGCGGCGGGCGGCCTTGCTTACGAAGGCATGGGCGCTCGCGCTGAACGCCGACCCATCCGTGCTCACGTGAAGCCGTCCATCCGAACGCAGGCGAATTCCCGAGTAGAGCCGGCGCGTATCGGTGAGGGACTGGCCGCCGGGCATGATCGTCCTGCGGAGGTTCTCGCTCAGCGGCGCGGTCGCGAGATGGTAGCCGCGCAGCGGTATCAGCGACCGCTGCAGCCCCGGCCAAAGCCCATCCGTATAGGCATCCGTCGCCAGCACGAGGCTATCCGCCTCGACTTCTCCCTCCGCGGCGCTCGCCACCCAGCGGCTCTCCCGGCGTTCCACCCGGGTAACGCGGCTTTGCTCGAAGAGCTTCGCGCCGGCCTTGACCGCGGCGTGCCCGAGTCCTCGCGCATAGGCGAGCGGATCGACGCAGCCGCCGCGCCGGTCGACGACCGCCGCGGGATAATAGCTGCTGCCCGTGAGCTCCGTGACGCCCGCGGCATCGAGGAACGACACGTCCGCCTTGCGCGCCTGCCAGAAGCGCGCCCTTTCCTCGAGCGACTTGGCGGCAGCCGCGGTGTGTGCCGCAAAGATGAGGCCGTGCCGCGCTGCGTCGCAGACGATCCCGTGCCGCGCTATCAATCCGAAGACGAGGTCGGGGCCGCCGGCGAGCATCGCAATCATCCGCTCGCCCCAGTCCGGGCCGAAATGCGCGAGGATGTGCGCGTGATCGTGCTTCGCGTAGGGAACCACCTGACCGAAGGCGCGGCCCGATCCGCCCCAGCCCACTTCCTTGGCCTCGAGGACGACGCTCGATGCACCCGCCGCGGCGAGATGGAGCGCGGTCGAGAGGCCGGTGTAGCCGCCGCCGACGATCGCGACATCCGTCCGCACGCGCCCGCGCAGCGCGGGCGCCGCCAGCCGAGGCGCCGCATCCTTCGTATAGGGTTCCGGCAGGGGCGTGGTGTCGTCGCAGGGATGCGTCATGTCGGGCCCGGGGCGATGCGCGCGCTTTCTAGTATACTATTATATCCATAAACAGCGGGCCAGCGGCTAGGCGCCCTGAGAGCCGCCCGCACCCCGGCGAGCCCTGCTCCGAATCCTTCCGCCCACGCTGCCCACGAGAATCATGTCGACCCGCTCGCCGTCTTCCGACAGCGGCAATGCAAGCCGCGCGTAGTCGTAGGGATCGCCGCCGATCTTGGCACGAATCTCGTAGCAGACGGGGCTGCGCTCGCGGACGCATTCGGCATGATGCCGGGTCACGAGGCTTCCGAAGTCCACGTCGCGATAATCGCGCGTGGTGAGCCCGGTCATGTCCGTGCCGTCGGGATTCGTGACGTGACTTCCGTAAAGGCGGTAACGGAATGTCGTGGGACCCTCGACCTCGAGCAGGTGGACTCGGCCGAGATTGGCAAGAATTTCGGCCGTATCTATGTCCCGTCGAGAAGGCATCGACTGGCCGCGACGCTTCTCCAGCCAATATGTGTAGAGAACTTTGAGCGCAGGCGGCGTGGGATCGAGAGCGGGGTCGAGGCGCCTGTCGGAAAGGAGCACGAAGCCCATGAGCGATCCCTCTACTTGCGCCTCATCCCGGGGTGCCGATGCAAAGCCTGGGCGGTCACGGCGCCAGGAACTCAAATCAGGCAACCATCAAGATCTTGCGGTTCGCCGTGATGCTCAGCACGAGCGACTCTCCTCTGCGGCCGCGCCAGGGCAAGAGGATGCGATCGTATCGCGTCCGAATCGTCCTATTCTGCGACGTCCGAAATTGCGCGCGCACGTTCTCGAGCTTGATTCTCTGATCGGAAATGGCGCGGTTGTAGCCATCCGTGATCCAAGCTCCATACGGCCGGTCCGGAAGCTCCCGAAGATCGCGCCCCACCGCGAGCAATCCTTCGCATGGGCGAAGCATCACCGAGCC
The DNA here is from genome assembly GCA_035541215.1 of Allostellaceae bacterium. Taxonomy (GTDB): domain Bacteria; phylum Pseudomonadota; class Alphaproteobacteria; order ATCC43930; family CGMCC-115725; genus DASZHJ01. Next base: position 39,052 of record DATKNV010000010.1, read on the forward strand.
GCTGCCGTAGTGCTCGATCGTGAGCGATGAGGATGAAGGATGCTGGCGCGCGAGGGCGGAGTGGCTCAGCAGCTCGCTGTTCTTGAGCATGTGCTCGAGCTCGTCGGAGGCCGATCCGCGGTTATCCCGCCAAAGGCGCGCCACCGGCAAGAATCGCTGATATTGGGGCATCCGCAAGGAGGCAATATCGCGCGGAACCGCAAGCCAGGGGCTCCGGCCGACGATTGGCTTGCCCGCGGCCAGATCTTCCGCCCGCTCGGCGAACGAGCCGAGGTCGCTGAAGAGCTCGTAGGACCACTCCTCGCCGGAGTATGCGGCCAGCAGAATCCGCGAGGGGCGTCGATCCGCCAGCATGAATAGAGTGGAAGTGAGCGTGAGCAAGCTGAATCCGCCCGCGCGGAGCCAAATTCCCGTGCCGGTGTCACCCTCGCGGAGAAACACGAATCCGAGGTCTTTCACCGCGCGATCGACGGGATTTGCGTCGAGCACCCTGTCACGGACGTAATCCGTCAAACCGCGGGAGCCGGCAGACCATGGCCTGCCGCGGTCGTCGATCAAAAGCCCGCTCGGCACTTCCCACCACTTGCTACCCATCGCCCCCTCCCCCGGCGGTCTGAGCGCACGAGTCACACTCTCCGCGGGCTGGCCGCGCTTCGAGAGGTAACAGAGACGTTACAGACATTCTGGAAATCGGGTCCAGAAATTTCGGCTGCTTATCGGCTCCGTTGTCTCGTGGAAGATCTCCTCTCCTGACGCGGGCGGGAGCGGACACGATGGCGCATTGCCCCCTCGCCGATCCGCAGCCGGTTTTTCCGAAGCCGGCTGCCGCTACATCACGAAGCAGAGCCTGAGGGCGTCGAGAACAGCGGAGTGGATGTTGCGGCTGGCCACGGCATCGCCGATGCGATGGAGCTCGAACGATCCCGCCTGCGTGCGCGGCTGCGGCTTGCCGCCGATCAGCGCATCCAGATCGGTGACGCCGTCATTGGCGGACTCCGCCCGGAGCTCGCGATAGAGCTGATCCGCCGGGAGCGTGCCGCGCTCTACGATCACCTGCTCCGCGGAGAGCTCGATCGTGTCGCGGGTCATCAGGTTTCGAAACGTGGCAACGAGCCGGTTGCCGCGCCGCTCGACTTTCTCGATCTCGTGGTCGAACAGGGTCCGAAGCCCGAGCTCGTAGGCGCGCTTCTTCCAGATCGCGCGCTCGGCATAGGTGAGCTCCTGCGCGAGCTGTGCGTCGATCGAGACGAGCTGCACCCTCCGCCCTTGCGCGAGCGCAAGCTCCGCCGCTTGCGGTGCCGGATGCCGGCCGGTCCCGTCATAGACGATGATGTCGTTTGCGAGTGGCGCCGAGGCGCCGATGGCATCCCACACGCTGGTGCAGCGATCGGCTCCCGGAATCCACTGGATATCGGGTGTGCCGCCCGTGGCAACGATGACGACATCGGGGCTCTCGCGCAGCACGTCCGCGCGCTCCGCGAAGGTGCCGAGCCGCATGTCGACGCTGAGGCGCTCCAATTCGCGCCGGCGCCAGTCCACGATACCGACGATGTCCTTGCGCCAGCTCGCGCGAGCAGCGAGCAGCACCTGGCCGCCGAGCCGCTCCCCCGCCTCGAAGAGCGTGACGCGGTGCCCGCGCTCGGCCGAGACGCGCGCCGCCTCCAATCCCGCCGGGCCGCCGCCGACCACGACGATCCGGCGTCCGGGGCTCGCGGCACGCGCGATGGTCTGCGGTAAGGCACCTTCCCGTCCCGTCGCGGGGTTGTGGATGCAATGCGGCCGGTATTGCGACTGGCAGTGGGTCGCGCCGACGCAAGGGCGGATCAGCTCCTCTTTTCCGGCTTCGAGCTTCGCGACGATGTTGGGATCGGCGATGTGCGCCCGGGTCATCGCGACCATGTCGAGCAAGCCTTCGCGAATGGCATGGCGCGCGGTGGCGATGTCCGCGATCCGCGCGGCATGGAAGACCGGAAGCTTGACCTCGCGCTTGAACTCGCCGACGCGTCGCAGCCAGGGCGCGATCGGCGATGCCATCCCCGGCATGTTGTCGACGGCAAGGCCGATCTCCGTGTCCATGCGGCCGTAGATCGCGTTGAAGAAATCGAGGAAGCCCGATCCCTCGAAGATCCTCGCGATCGCCACGCACTCGTCGAAGCCCATGTCGCCGGGCGCGGGGCCCTCGTCCACGACGTAGCGGAATCCCACGAGGAAATCGTCGCCCACCGCGCGGCGGATCTCCTCGAAGACCATGAGCCCGAACCGGCAGCGGTTGGCGAGGGAGCCGCCGTATCCGTCGGTCCGCAGATTGGTCTTCGGCGAGAGGAATTGTCCGATGAGATGGCCGCCGGCCAGCGTCTCGATGCCGTCGAGCCCGCCCTCCTTGCAGCGCCCAGCGGCTGCGCCGAAGGCTTTGACGACGCGGCGGATGTCGTGCTCGTCCATCTCCTTGGGAAAGCTGCGGTGCAGGGTCTCCCGCACCGGCGACGGCGCGATGGTCGGCAGCCAATTCGTGGCATAGGGCTCGCCGCGACGGCCGAGATGCGTGATCTGGCACATCAGCGCCGCCCCGTGCGCGTGAATGCGCTCCGAGAACTGCTGCAGATAGGGAATGATCTCGTCGACGCCGACGTTGAGTTGGCGGAAGACGTTCGGCGAATCCGGAGCGACGTTCGAGGAGCCGCCGAACATCGTGAGCGCGATGCCGCCCCGCGCCTTGCCCTCGTGATAGAGCTGATAGCGCTCGACCGGCATGCCGTCCAACTCGAGGCCGGCTGCGTGACTGGTGCTCATCAGCCGGTTCTTCAGCCTCAAATGCTTGATCTGGAGCGGCTGCAGCAGCGGGTCGCGTGCGGCGCGCGTGATGGGGTGGGCGGATTTGGCGGCGGGGTCGGTCGACATGGTCTTAATCTCGTGCATGATTGTGTCGGGGCGCGCGCATGGATCTAGGCATCGGCAAGCTCCCGCCAGAGGTGGCAGGCAACCGTGTGTTGGCCTCCCACGAGCTCCGTCACCGGATGGATTTCGGCGCATCTCGGAGCGGCGTGCGGGCAGCGGGAGGCGTAGCGGCAGCCAGTTTCCGAGGGCGGCGCAGCCGGCGGCTCCGCCTCGCTCGCATCGGCGACCTCCTCGTCCAGGGTTCCCAACAGGGTCCGCGTATAAGGGTGGCGCGGCGCCGTGAAGATCTCCTCGGTCGTACCCAGTTCCACCAAGCGGCCGAAATACATGACGCCGATGCGGTGGCAGAGATAGCGCGCGACATGGAGGTCGTGCGTGATGAACAGGATCGACAGCCTGTTCGCCTCCTGCACGTCCTTCAGCAGGTTCAGGATCTGCGCGCGTATGGAGACATCGAGCTTCGACACCGCCTCATCGGCCACCAAGAGGCGCGGCGACAGCGTGAGCGCGCGGCCGATGGCGACGCGCTGGAGCTGTCCCCCCGAGAGCTCGTGCGGGAAACGGTCGCAGAAAGCCGCCGGCAGCCCGACGCGTGCGAGCGCAGCCTCGACCTCGCGCGCGATCTTCGTACGCGGACAGATCCGGTGCAGGCGCATGGGCACCGAGAGCGCCTCGAAGACGGTCTGGCGCGGATTGAACGACGACAGCGGGTCCTGAAATACCATTTGCAGGTCGCGCCGGTAGGGCCGGAGCGCGCGCTCGCTCAGATGAGCGAGATCGGCGTCGCGGAACAGGATGCGGCCCTCGCTCGGTCGATAGAGCCTCAGCAGCGCCTTCGCGAGTGTGGTCTTGCCGCTCCCGGATTCGCCGACCAGCCCCAACACCTCGCCGGCGCGCATCTCCAAGGTGACGTCGTCGACGGCGCGGAAATGACGGCCATCGCCGCCGTGCCTGACGCCGGGGAACGCGACGGACAGGCTTTCGAGCCGTAGCAGGATATCCGGCGCTGCGCTCATGGCGGCTCCGCGAGGAAGCAGCGGGTGCGGTGCGATGCCTCGCCGAACATGGGCGGCCGCTCGCTGCGGCACCGGTCCATCGCATGCGCGCAGCGCGCGGAGAACAGACAGCCCGGTGGCGGCGCCGCGAGGCTCGGGAGCTCGCCCGCGATCTCCTGCAAGCGCGCGGCTCTCTTCCTGAGCGCGGTCGCCGTCGCGATCAGCCCTTGCGTATAGGGATGACGAGGCGCATCGAAGAGCTCACGGGTCGGCCCGACCTCCACGATCTCGCCCGCATACATCACGGCGATCCGATCGCAGAGCATCGCCGCCACCGACATGTCGTGGGTAATGAGGAGTATCGTGGCCTTCGATCGGCGCTGCAGGCCGCGAAACAGGCGTAGAATCTGGCGCTCGACGATGTTGTCCAAGTTCGTGGTGGGCTCGTCGGCGACGATGAGATCGGGCTCCAGCGAGAAAACCATGGCGGTCAGGATGCGCTGCGCCATGCCGCCGCTGAGCTGATGCGGATAGAGGCGGAGCACTCGCTCGGGCCTCGGTATGCCGACCGCGTGAAGCGCGGTGCGAGCGCGCTCTTCCCATTCCGCGTGCTCGCCGTGCCGCCTTCGGATGGTCTCTCGGAGGTGCCAGTAGACGCGCTTCGCGGGATTGAAGGCGCCGACCGGGTTCTGGAAAATCATTGCGATCTGTCGGCCTCGGATCGTCTGGAACTGGCGGTCGTCGAGGTCCTCGAGGTCGAGACCCTTGAAGCGAAGGACCGCGCTCGAGAGGCGCGCGTTCGCCGGGAGGAGGCGCAATATCGACAGTCCGGTCATCGTCTTGCCCGAGCCGGACTCGCCGATGAGGCCCAGCACCTCGCCGGACGCGAGCGAGAGGTCGACGCCGCGCACCACCTCGATGCTGCCGCCATGCAGATCGAACCGCGTGCGGAGGTCGCGGATTTCCAGAAGCGGCTCGGACGGGGCGGCGCTCATTGCTGGGCCCTCTGCCGCAAGCGCGGATCCATGAGATCGCGCAGGCCGTCACCGAAGAGGTTCAGGCCCAGGAGCGCACAGGAGATCGCGACGCCCGTCATCGTCAGCACCCAGGGCGCGCGTTGAAAATACTCGCGCCCGTCCGCCATGATCACGCCCAGCGACGGCGTCGGCGGCTGCACGCCGACGCCGATAAAGCTCAGGCCGGCCTCGATCACGATGCCGAATGCGATGCCGATGGTCGCCTGCACGATGAGGGGGGCGGCAATGTTCGGCAAGATCTCGCGCAGCAGGATTCGCGGCGTCGGCTCCGCCATCAGCCGCGCCGCCAGCACGAACGGCTCCTCGCGCACCAGCAGCGTCATATTCCGCGCGAGCCGCGCGAAGATCGGGAAGTAGGTGAGCGCTATCGCCAAGGAGACGTTGATGGTGCCGAAGCCAAGGACAACCATCAGGAACAGCGCCAGCACGAAGGAAGGGAAGGCGAACAGGAGGTCGGCGAAACGCATGAGGACGACGTCGGCGCCGCCGCCCTTGTATGCCGAAATCATTCCGAGGCTCGTGCCGAGAGCGGCGGCGATCGCGATGCCGGCGGCGCTCACCACCAGCGAAACTCGGGCGCCGTAAAGCACGCGGGTCAGCACGTCGCGGCCGAAGGAGTCCGTGCCGAACGGATGCGAAAGGGATGGCGGCGACAGCAGCGCGAGGAAGTCCGCGTGATCGGGCCCATACGGCATGAGCGCGGCGCCCAAGCTGCAGGCGACGATCACGAAGAGCGTGATGGCGGCACCGACCGTGGCGGTCAGGTTCCCGCGGAAGGAGCCGGCGAGACGCGCGAGGAGCTGACGGCGGCGCGGACTCACGCCGACCTCCGGGGATCGAGCGCCATGCAGAGAAGGTCCACGACGAGATTGACCAGCAGGACGATCGTCAGGAACACGATCGTACAGGCGAGCACCGTCGGATAGTCGCGCGCAAATGCGGCATCCACCATCAGCGAGCCCAGTCCCTGGATGCCGAAGATGCGCTCGATCACGACCACGCCTCCGAGGAGGTATCGGATCTGCAGGCCGATGATCGTGACGTATGGAATGAGCGCGTTTCGAAAGACGTAGTGGAGAAACACGAATCGCGCGGAAAAGCCGAAGGAGCGGGCGACCACCACGCATTCGCGGCTGGCCGCCTCGAGGAGAGACGTGCGCAGCATGCGCGAGAACACCGCCGCCATCGGTGCCGCGATCGCGAGCGCGGGAAGGAATCCGCTGTAGAGCGCGCCCAAGGCCGACTCCGTGGGCGAGACGAAGCCGTAGGCCGGGAAGATCCGCCAGCCCAGCGCGAAGGCAAACACCAGCATGTAGCTCAGCCAGAAGTCCGGCATGGAGATGCCCAGCACCGCGATCGAAGTGGCGATGGTATCGGCGGCCCTGCCGCGCCGGACCGCCGCGATCGTACCCATCGTCAAGGAGACCGCGACTGCGATGAGCACCGCATAGAGACCGATGAAGGCCGTGATCGGCAGGCGCGCCGCGATCAATTGCGAGATCGGGATGCCGCCGGCGATGGTGAGGGAGAGACCGAAGTCGCCGCGGAGCATGCCGCTGAGCCAAGTCCAGAACTGCTCGGCAAAGGGCTCGTCCAGGTGATGCTTGTGCCGGAAGGCGGCTACCGCGTCGGGCCTCGCATTCTCGCCGAGCACGGCAAGCGCGGGATCGCCGGGTGCCGCCTTCATCACGACATAGACGACGAGTGCTCCCGCGAGGACGGTGACGACGGCGCCGAGGAGCCGGCCGGCGAAATAGGCAAGGGATCGCGGCGCCGCAACTTTTCTTCCGCCGTACATGCGACGCAGCCAGCCCAGCGAGGGCTCTCGCTCCGGCGCCGCCATCACCGAAGCTCGAGCCGCACGCGCATCACCCCATCCGGATCGCAGCGAACTGGTCGCCGAAATTCGAATACGGCAACTGGGTGAAGCCCTGCACCTGTGTCGTCATGAGGTTGTGGATGTTCGAGCAGAAGCATGGCAAGACGGCCGCGTCCTCGATGGCAATGTTCTCCGCCGCCTTGTAAATCTCGCCGCGCTTCGCGAGATCGAGCTCCGAGCGTCCCTGCTCGGCGAGTTCATCGAGCTTGGGGTTGCTGTAGCCATAGAAATTGCGCCACCCCTTGGTGCTGAGGATCTCGCCGACGTATTCATCGGGATCGACCGGTCCGAGCCAGCCCCAGACGCTGGCGAGGAAGTCGCCGGACTTCTGCCGCTGGAAGACGGTATTGGCCTCGTTGACCTCGACCGTGAACTTGGTACCGAGCGTCTGGTTCACCTGCAATGCGAAGACCTCGACGATGCGCTTCCACCAGCTCGAGCCCCAGGTGAGGCAGGGAATCTCGCCGAAGCCGCTCGCGTATTTCGATTTCGCGAGCTCGGCCTTGGCGCGCTCGGCGTTGAACACGGCGGTCTCGCGCGGCTTAGGATCGTAGGCATAGGCGAGGGAGGGCGGGATGAGGCCGTGCGATGGGACGCCTTCGCCGAAGAGAACCACCTTCACCATGGCGCTCCGGTCGAATGCCATCGATATGGCGCGGCGGAAATGCACGTCGTCGAAGGGCGGCTTGCGGTGATTGACCGAGATGAAGCGGCAGTTCATTCCGGGCTGCTTCAGGATCTTGATCGACTTGTCCTGCTCCAGAGCGGGGACGTCGGCGAAGGGGGCCGTGCTCGTGAGATCGATCTGACCGCCCTTCAGAGCCGTGACACCGCTGGATTCCTCCGCGATCAGGGAAATCTCCACGCTCGCCAGAGCGGGCTGCCCTTTCACGAAATAGCCGTCATGGGCGACGAGACTCACGCTCTCGTTCGCCTTCCAGGTCTTGATCTTGTATGCGCCGGTGCCGATGGGCTGCCGGGCGAAGGCGTCGTCACCCATCGCTTCGACGGCCTTGCGGGGTACGATTTGCGTGCCGGTGCGCGCGTTCGTGAGGAACGCCAGCAACGGCGCGAACGCCTGCTTGGTCACGATCTCGATGGAATAGGGATCGAGGATCTTGACCTCCTGGATTGCGGAGACCTTGCCCTTGTTCGGGGAAGCGTATTTGTCGCTTTGCAGCCGTTCGATGGTGAATTTCACGTCGTCAGCGGTGAGCTCGCTTCCGTCGTGGAATTTCACGCCCTTGCGCAGCTTGAAGGCGAGGGTGGTACGGTCCTTGACCGAAAACGATTCCGCGAGGTCCGGCACCACCTCCATCTTCTCGTTGAACTTCAACAATGCGTTGAAGAGCGCCCAGATGACGTAGGCTTCGGGGATCAGGGAATGCTTGCCCGGATCCAAGGTGTTGATCACGTTGTATCCGGCGATGCCGGCCCTGAGTGTGCCGGTGGCGCCGTAGGCCCCCCGCACGAGGCCGAGGGGCAAGACGCCCGCGGCTGCGACCGCGGCCCCCGCGCTCAGCACGGTGCGGCGTCGAATTGCATCCTTAGCGCTGGTCGACATGAGGCCCTCCCCTGCCCGTGCCCGATTACTAGTCGATACCCCGTCGCGGGAGCCGTCAAATGCAATGAGGTGCCGTGTCTATACCGCCATGTAATGCCCTTTCGGGCGCTGGGTGTGGCAGTCTCTATCGCGAGCGGCCGCCATCGCCGCGCAGCAATGCGTTGCGCCGGCGGCGCAGCACCGAGAGGAAGGCGCGGGCGACGCGCGAGAGCGGTCGATGGGTCGGATAGAGCACGCCGAGGCGGAATTTGATCGAGGGGCGGAACGGCACCGCCGTGACGCCGCGCGCGGCATAATCGGCGGCGGTGAAGGGGTCGACGATGCCGAGGCCGACGCCGCGCTGAACCAGCTCGCAGATCGTGGCATTCACTTGCGTATCGGCTACCAGGCGGCGCGTGACGCCGGCGCGCTCGAAGACGCGGTCGATGACGTGCCGGCCGACGAGGTCGCGCATGAGCGAGATGAACGGCGCCCCCTCGAGATCGGCCGGCCTGACGACAGCGGCAGATGCCAGGGGATGGCCTTCCGGCACCACCAGGCATTCGGGCGCGTTGCAGAACACTTCGCTCACTATGCCGGGACGGCGGAAAGGGAACTCAGCGATGCCGAGATCGACCCGCTGCGCCGCCACGCTCTCCTCGACGCGGGCGGAGATGTTGACTTCTGCGGTGAGCGTCACGTTCGGGTAGTCGCGGTGGAAGTCCCGGATCACGCCCGGCAGGAATCCAAGCCCGATCGCCGGAAGCGCGGCTACGTGAAGATGCCCGACTTGGGCCGCGCCGATGTTGGCTGCGACCTCGCGGATCTTCTCCGCCGACACGAATGTCCGCTCGATCTGCCCGTGGAGGATCTGCGCTTCGACCGTGGGCGCCAATCGTCCCTTGCTGCGATCGAAGAGGGTGAGACTGAGCTCCCTCTCCAGGCGGCCGATGAGTCGGCTCACCGCCGGCTGCGACACGCCCAGCAGTGCGGCGGCACCGCTGGTGGTGCCCGCCAACATGATCGCGCGGAACGCCTCGAGCTGCCTGATGAACATCGGCCCATCCCGTATCCTCTCTATATCGCGCCGCGAAGCCGAAGGGCAAAACCTCCCGCAAAGGAGTGAATCGATGCGCCAACCCATTTCCACCCTCGACGGAAAGTCGTTTGCCGTCGTCGTCATCGGCGCCGGCGTCAACGGCGCCAGCGCCGCCCAGCATCTGGCGGCGGCGGGCCATGACGTGCTGCTGGTCGACAAGGGCGATTTCGGCGCGGGCTCGTCGAGCCGGTCGAGCCGCCTCCTGCACTGCGGCCTGCGCTACCTCGCGCCCGGCGAGTCCATGTGGGACTTCCTGCGCCGTCCCAAGACGCTGTCGATTGCGCTTCGGATGGCGCGCCAGGCAATGGCATCGCGCGCTCAAATGGTGAAGACCGCGCCGGAGCGCACTCGGAAGGCCAAGTTCTGCTTTCCCATCTACAGCGACGGGGTCTACGCGCCGTGGCAGGTCTCGCTCGCCTTCCGCCTGCTCGAGCGTCTGGGGCCGCAGTCGGTTCCGCTCGGGTACGAGCGAATTCGACGACGGGAGATCCCGGCCGTCCCGCTTGCGCGCTGGCTCCGCGATCCCGAGAAGCTCCTCGGGCTCGCCGTGTTCGACGAATATCGCTTCGAGTGGCCGGAACGCATCTGCATGGACGCGGTGCTCGACGCCGAGCGGCTGGGGGCGAGTGTGCGCAACTACACCGCCGTGACCGGAATGCGCCGGGAAGGCGGGGGTTGGAGGATATCCCTCGCGGATCAATTGCAGCCCGGTGCCGCCGCCACCGTCGATGCGCGGATCGTCCTCAACATGGCGGGCATCTGGATCGATCGGGTGAATGCGGCGGCGGGGTCGAGCAGACGGAAATACGTCACGGGCACCAAGGGGGCTCATATCATGGTGCGCCTGCCGCCGGAGTGCGCGGATTTCGGCATCGCCACTATCAACCGGCTCAACGAGCCCTTCTACTGCTTCCCGTGGCGGGGCATGCATTTCTTCGGTCCCACGGAGACGGTCTACGAGGGGGATCCCGACAACGTCAGCGCCACCGACGAGGAGATCGACTGGCTCATCGACGAAACCAATCACATGCTTCCCGCGCTGAACCTGAAGCGGGAGCACGTGATCTTCACTTGGGCGGGCGTGCGGCCGCTCGGCGCCGATCCCGCATTCCCCAAAGGCGTCCGCTCGCGCGAGGTGCACGACCTCGCTTCGCAAGGCATGCCCGGCGTCTACGCCATGACCGCGGGGCCGATCATGACTCACCGGTCCGCGGGCGTTGAGATGGCGAGCCTGGTCGGATCAAAGCTCAAACCCTCCCGCGCGCCGCAGCAGCCGTCCTACGCTGCCGTGCCGTTCCCGGAGAATCAGAACTCGCCGCCTCTGCTCGAGGACGACACCACGATCAAGCTCTCGGATCTGCAATTCGCGGCGCAGAGCCAGCACGCCACCAGCCTGATCGACGTGCTCTTCCGTCGTGTCGGCGCGGGATGGACAGCGTCGATGGGCTACGAGGCCGCGGAGAAGGCGGCGGGCGCCATAGCCGAGGTGATGAATTGGGATGCGGAGCGGACGGCCCGGGAGATCCGCGAGTATCGCGCTTATCTCGAGCGGGTTTACGGCGTGAGGGCGGGCTACCGTGCGCCCCCCGTGCGGCCTGTGCAGTGAGGCTCACCGCCGCGGGAAAGTCTAACTCGAGCGTCCTTCGGAACCGGACGCGGCCGAGCGATCCCAGCAGCCGGCGGTCTCGCGCGAGAGCCGGTGCTTCATGATGCGGTGGCTCGGCGTGCGCTCGAATTCATCGACGACGACGATGTAGCGGGGGTTCTGAAAGGGTGCGAGCCGCTCGCCGAGCCACGCCGAGAGCGCCGCCGGATCGATGCTTTCTCCGGCCTTCGCCTTCACGAAGAGCTTGATGTCCTGCTCGCCGACCTCCGCGGCGACGCCGATCATGGCGCAGTCCTCGATCGCGGGATGCGCCGCGGCGACGCGCTCGACCTCCCAGGCCGAGACGTTCTCGCCCTTGCAGCGCACGCTGTCCGTCATCCTCCCGAGGAAGATGAGATTGCCGTCCCCGTCGAATTTCCCGAGATCGCCGGTATAGAGGGCGCCGTTGCGGAGCGCCCTGGCGGTCGCCTCGGGATTGCGGAAGTAGCCCGGAAAGAGCGCGTTCTTGACCTTCGCCCGCACCACGATCTCGCCGCGCTCGCCCGCCGGCACCAGCCGGTCGCGCTCGTCGCGGAGCTCCACGGAGAACCAGGGCAGGGGGCGGCCGACGGCGCCGACGGTCCCGCTGTCGTTGTAGGTCGTGAAGCTCGAGGCCTCGGTCATGCCGTAGCATTCGCGGATCTGCACGCCGAAGCGCTGCTCGAAGGCGCGCCAGATGTCCTTGGGGCACCCGCCGCCCCAGGCGATCCGCGCGCCGTGACTGCGGTCGAGCTCGCTCGGCGGCTGCTTCATCAGGATCTGCAGGACGCCGCCGAGGAAGTGGATGTGGCTTGCGCCGTATTCGCGCGTCTGCTGCAAGATGCGGCTCGCGCTGAAGCGGTCGATCATCGCCAGAACGACGCCCCGGATGAGCGGCAGGACGATGAGCTGCATGCCGCCGATGTGATAGAGCGGCTCCCACATGAGGAGGACGTCGCCCTCGCGCGCGTCCGAGACCAGCGCCGCGGCCTCTCCCGCGAAGCGCAGCATCGCATGGGTGAGGATCACGCCCTTGGGATTGCCGGTCGTGCCGGAGGTGTAGCAAATCGCGAAATGATCGCTCGCCTCCGGCAGGCGCTCCTCGAAGCTCGCGCGCCTCTCGAGCATGCTCTCGAGCGAGTCCGCGGCGTCCTCCGCGCCGTGGCTCGCCAGCGGCGCGCCGCGCAGATCCGCCTCGCTGCCGCGGATGGTCGCGACGAGGTCCTCCTCCGCGATCACCATGCGGGGATCGCAGTGCTCCAGAATGTATTTGAGGCCGGGCCCCCGGTATTGAACGTTGACGGGAACCCAGACGATGCCCGCGCGCGCGAGACCGAGGATCGTCGCGAGCGTCGCTGGGCTGTTGCGCAGCATCACGGCGATGCGGTCGCCGCGGGAGATGCCGCGCCCGCGCAAAGCCGAGGCGAGGCCGTCGGCCATCCGTCCCAATCTCTCGAAGGTGATGGGCTTGCCGTTGAAGCGCGCGAAAAGCCGCTCGGGCGCCTCGCGGCGCATCGCGGCATAGAGGTGCAGGAACCCTTCTTCGCCGAGCATGACCGCGGCTTCGGGCGGATTCGCGACGCGGCTCAGCGGTTGCGCTTGGCGGCGGCCCGGACCGCGAAGAACTGCTCCATCATGCGCGCGGGCTCGCCGGTGGCGAAAGATTCCCGCTGAATGCGGATTCCGGCCTCGAGGCAATCGCGGAAGCCGGGCTCAGTCACTTCCCGGAAGCGCTTCTTGTTGAGGCGCATCGCGACCGGAGGCTTCGCGGCGAGCTCGGCGCCGAGCGCCAATGATTCCGACATCACCTTGTCCTGCGGGACCACCTTGTTGACGAGTCCGATCGAGCGGCACTCCTCGGCATCCATCATGCGTCCCGTGAGCGTGAGATCGATGGTGCGCGCCAAGCCGATGATCTCGCGCATGATCCAGGGCCCGGTGGTGCTGGCAATGCCGGAATTGATCTCAGGCTGTCCCATCCGGACGCCCGCATGGGCGATGCGAAAATCGCAGAGCAACGCCACCTGGAAGGCGGAGCCCGCGGCCACGCCGTTCAGCGCGGCGATGATCGGCTTCGAGAGCGACCTTATGAGATCGTAGAGATGGTCCCATTCGTGGATCCACTCCTCGGCCCGATCCGGATCGAATTTCATGGTCTCGGCCAAATCCTGGCCGGCGCTGAAGGCCTGATCCCCGGAGCCGGTGAGCACGATTGCGCCGACCGACTTGTCCGCCTCGAACGCCGCGATGGCCTCGACGAGCTCGTCTCGCATCGGGCGATGCCAGGCGTTGAACGTCTCGGGACGGTTGAGAGTGATGATGCCGACGGCGCCCTTGCGATCGGTCAGGATGTAGGCTGGCATACGTTGCACCTTGCGACTATTTTCGATGCTCCGCCCTGCGGAAACGTGCGAGATCTGCGTCTTCGAAGCGTGCCAGACAAGACCGAGGTTCGCAACTCATGGCCGAGAAGCTCGATATCGTCGTCTTCGGGACCGGAAGCTTCGCCGCGCGCATCGTGTTCGACTTGGCGGCAACGGCCGCGCGGCCGGTCTCCGTCGGAATCGCCGGCCGCAATCCCGAGCGCCTCTCCTGGCTCAAGACCGCCGCCAATGCGCGGGCGACCGTGTTCGGGAGCGCCGCTCGTTTCATGAGCCGCCGCATCGACTTGTCCTCGCCCGAGCCCATAGTCGAGCTCGTCGCGGAGCATCGCCCTGCGGTGATCGTCCAGGCGGCATCGTCGCAGCCCTCCGCCGTCATCGCGACGACCGGCGATGCCTGGAGCAAGCTCGTCGCGGAGGGCGGCTTGAGCGCGACGGCGATATTCCAGGCGCAGCTTTCCGCGCGGGTGGCGCGGGCGCTCGGAGCTGCACGACATCGGTGTCATTTCATCAACTGCTGCTTTCCGGACGTGGTGAACTCGCTGCTCGCGGCGGCAGGGCTGCCCGTGGCGTGCGGCGTCGGCAACATCGCGATCCTCTCGAACGCATTCGCCGGCGAGCTGCAACGGCCCGCGCCGGGTGAGGTGAAGGTGCTGGCGCACTATCAGACCGTGACCACCTTCCGGAAGCCGGCGGAGGCGCGGAAAGGTCCTTGGCCTCGCGTCTGGATCGCCGAGGAGGAGGTTGGGGACGTCCAGCGCACCTTCGCCGGCGTGAAGATCACCGCCGAGCCCGCGATCGAGATCTCCGGCGCGAGCGGCGTTCCCCTGATGCTCGCGATGGCCGCGGGCGGGGATTGGCGAGGCCATGTGCCCGGTCCCCTCGGGCTTCCCGGCGGCTACCCCGTTGCCTTCCGCGCCGGCGCCCTCGATCTCGATCTTCCGGCGTCGCTGCGCCGGGAGGACGCGGTGAAGTGGAATGCGCGCTTCGAGGAGGAGTGCGGCCTCGTGGTGAGCGAGCGCGGCGAGGCGCGCTACACCGGCGTCTTGCGCGACCGGCTCGCCGAAGCGAGCCCCGAGCTCGCGAAAGGCTTCCACGTGCGCGATCTCGATGCGGCCCACCAGGAGATGTCCCGCCTCCGCACGCGGCTGCAGACCGAGCGGGCGAGCTAGCGCGGCTCTCAGCGCGCGTCGAACTCGCGGCGGAACTGCTCCGCCTCGGCTTGGCCGCCGCCCTTGAAGCGGGAGATCTCGAAGCCTCGAAGCGGCGTCGGCGAGGCGCCGTCGACGATCAGCTCGCTCAGCACGAGACCGACGCCGGGCGCGAGCTGGAAGCCGTGGCCGCAGAAGCCGAAGGCATGGAAGAGACCGGGCGTCGTCGCGCTTGGCCCCAGCACCGGAAGCATGTCCGGGAGATAGGCCTCGATCCCCGACCAGACGCGAATGACGTGGCAGGACGCGAGCGCCGGCACGACCTCGATGAGGCGCGCCATGTGCGCGACGGTCTTCAGAGGCGCAACCGGCGCACGGTTGTTCCGGGCATCGGACGGTCCGCGCGGATATCCCGCGACGACGACGTTGCCGCGCGGCACCTGACGAAAGATGGTGCTGCCATCGACTGCCTGCACCGCAGGGTCGATGAAATGCGGAACCGGCTCGGTGACGAATTGCGCCGGGCCCGCGGCGAAGATCGGCGCGCTCTCGCCGAACGCCTCGGCGATGTCGTTCGCCCAGGCGCCGGCCGTGTTCACGAGCACGTCGCTCTCGATGGTGAGGCCCCGATCGGTCGAGAGCCTGAATCCGCCGGCGGAGCGCTCGACGGCAGTGACCTTGGTCCCATCCATGATCCGCGCGCCGCTCCGCTGCGCCGTTCTCGCGACGGCGGTGGCCGTGCCTCGGGGGTTGGCGGCGCCGTCGCGCGGGGAGAAGGAGGCGCAGACGGCTCGTGCAAGCCAGGGCCAGCGCCGTCTCAACTCCGCCTGGTCGAGCAGTTGCAGCCCCAACCCGTAGGGTTCCGCCTCAGCGGCGTATTTCTCGAGCGTTGCGACCTCTTCCGTCGTGAAAGCGATACGGAGATGGCCGGTGGGCGTGTACTCGCAGCTTTCGCCGGTGATCGCTTCGAAACGCTCCCAATACTCGTGCGCCCGGATCGAGAGCGGAAGCTGCCCCAGCACGCGCGCCTGGATGCGGAGATTGCCGAAATTGACGCCGCTCGCCTGGGCGCCGATGAGGCCTTTTTCCGCGACCACCACCGAGCGGCCGCGCTGGCGCAGGAAATAGGCGGTCCAGCAGCCCATGAGGCCGCCGCCGACGATCGCGACCTCGGCGCGAATGACGCTCATGGCTCGAGGCGCGCCGACATCGGCAGCGGCTTCACCGGCGCCTGGCCCCTGAGCCGGCCAAAATCCGCATGCGGCCGTCCGAGCGCCGCGGCGCTGAGCTCGGCCGCCGCGAGCGCGCAGAACCGTCCCTGGCACCGTCCCATGCCGAGCCGGCTCAAGGCTTTCATGCGATTGATCTCGGATCCGCCGAATTCCGCGCGCGCGATGCGCCTGACCTCACCGGCCGTGACGCCTTCGCAGCGGCAGACGATGACGTCGTCCTGCGTCTCGCCGAGCCACGCGTGAGGCCACGCGAATGCCGAGGCGAGGCCCTCCTGAAACCGCCGGAGCCGCCGGAGCCGGCGCCGCAGGCTTCGCAATTTAGCCTGCGGCACGGACGCGCCGTTATCCTCGAGGACGGCGTAAGCAGCGAGGGCTCCGCTGAGCTCCGCCGCGTCCGCGCCGCCGATCGCCGAGCCGTCGCCGGCGGTGTAGAGGCCCTTCGCGAGCCGCCCGTCGATGTCGCAAACCGGGAACCACTGCCGGAAGGTCGCATCGTAGCGCAGCGCTGAGCCCGCGAGTTCCGCGAGCTGGAATTCCGGCCGCAACCCGAAGCCGAGTGCGACGGCATCGCAGGCGAGCGTGCGGATTTCGCCGGATGCCTCGCGATAGGTCACACCCTCGACGCCTTCGGCGCCTGCGATCTCCAGAGAGCGCACGCCGTGCCGGACGGGAATGCCGCGGCTCCGGAGCTTCGCGAGATAGGCGAGACCGCGCGCCAGAGTGCGTGGGCTCGCCAGGAGCTTCGGCGCGGCGCCGATCTTGTGCGAGAACGGCGTCGTATCGAGCACGGCGACGACCTCAGCGCCCATCATCCGGCATTGCAGCGCTGCGAGGTAAAGCAGCGGCGAGCTCCCGCCGAAGGCGATCCTCCGGCCTATGAGGCAGCCCTGGTCCTTGAGCAGCACCTGGGCGCCGCCGAGCGTGTAAACGCCGGGAAGCGTCCAGCCCTTGACCGGCATCAGCCGATCGACGGCACCGGGCGCGAGGATCAGCGCGTCATAGGCGAGAGCCTCGATCCCGGAGCGGGAGACCGTGAAGACTTTGCCCTCTTGGACGTTCCAGGCCAGGGTCTCCGGCC
>DATKNV010000011.1:0-11617 GCA_035541215.1 Allostellaceae bacterium
CCCGCGAGCAAAGCAACGGTCGCCGTCAGGCTCCCCAATGCCGCCGCGGCTTTGAACTTGCGAAGCTTCATTTGTTTAACCCCCAATCGTGAATGATCCCAATCCGAAGGAGTGTAACCCCTTGGGCGCAGCACTTTCCCCCATTGTCGGGAAGACAGGCAACCCGGAAGCGGCAATATACTAGCTTTCTGCGAGTAATGTGCCATTTCTGCAACATATTTTCGCTGGCTTTGCGCCCGAGATCACCCGGAATTAGGGCGTTATGGTCAACTCCATACTAAGTTCTTGAATGTCGCGCACGCGTGCCGCCTGGGCTGCGAGGCTCAAGACTGGCGAGGCGCAGTCGTGATAGAGAGGGACGCCAGCCAATCCGGCTCCAAATGCAGGGTTAAAGCGAGTCCGCGTGTCAGCCTCCCCAGACCGCCCCAACGGCCAAGCAGAGCTCAGTCCCGGTGACTTGATCGAGAGCGGCCGGGCGTTCCACCGCCAAGGCCGCCTCGACGATGCCGAGCGCCTTTATTCGCAAGCGCTCGCCCGCGACGGCGAGAGCGCCGAGGCGCACGATCTGCTCGCGGTGATCGCAGGCCAGCGCGGGAAGTTCAGCGAGGCGATCGCGGGCTTCAAGCGCGCGGTGAGCCTCGGCGGACTGACGCCCGAGCGCTGCTACAACCTCGCCGAGGCACATCGTCTCGCCGGCGATTTTCGCGGCGCGCTCGCGGCCTACAATCAGGCGCTCGCCCTCGACGCCGGCTTCATCGACGCCTACCGCGATTGTGCCGACGCCGCCAAGGAGGAGGCAGCCAAGGCCAAGGCCGCGGGCGATTCCGTCTCGGCGAGGCAGCTCCAGAAGCTCGCGGCCCATTATCTCAAGGGACTGGGCCTCGCGCTCTTCCGCGCGGAGCGCCAGGCCGACACGATCAGGGCCTACGAGGAGGCGATCTCTCTCGATCCCGAGAACGTGGAGCTGCATCAGCTTCTGGGGGTGGAGCTCGACAATCAGCGCCGCCTCCCCGAGGCGGAAGCGGCACTCAGGCGCGCGATCGCGCTCGACCCGAGCTCGCCCGCCTGCCGCAACAATCTCGGCGTGGTACTGGCACGCCAGGATCGCCGCGATGAGGCTGCAGCCGAGTTCCGCCGCGCGCTCGAGATCGACCCGGATTTCGAGGACGCCCGCACCAACCTAGCGGGTCTGGAGGCGCCCGCCGACCCGGCGGCGCAGGGAGGAGGAGCATGACGCTGCGCCGCGCCGACATTTCCGACGGTCCCGACTACACGCCGCCGCGCACGGAAACCGAGCGCAAGCTCGTGGCGATCTGGCAGGAGGTCATGGACGTCGACCTCGTGGGGATTGACGACGACTTCTTCCTGCTGAACGGCGGCTCCGCCATCGCCGCGATCATCTTCGCGAAGATTCAGGACGTCTTCGGCGTGAAGTTCCCGATCTCGCTCCTGGTCAAGGCGCCGACGGTGGCGCTCCTCGCCCAGCGCATCGACGAGCGCAAGGCCTGAGCAGGCGATGCTCTTTCGTTACAACATCGAAGGCGGGCGCCGGCCGCTGGTGCTCCTGCACGGCGATGCCGGTGTCCTGCCCTATCACCGGGGCCGGCTGCTGGCGGAATTCCTCGGACCGGATCAGCCGATCTACGCCATCGAGGCGCCGGGCTTCGACGGCACGCGGCTGCCCTGCACCTCCATACACGAGGCCGCGCGCGAGTACCTCGGCGACCTCCGTCGCGCGGGCCTCACGGGGCCCCTGAGCGTCGCCGGCGTCTGCGGCGGCAGCCTCGTCGCGTTCCAGGTGGCGCAGCAGCTCGCGGCGGAGGCGCAATTCGCGGGAGAGCGCCCGAGGGCGGAGCTCCTGCTGATGATCGACCCCCCGGGCCTCCCCGGCGCCGGCGTGCGCGAGGAGAAGTTCCGTCCGGAGGTGATCGACCTGTTGCGCGAGCAGGCCAAGACGTGGCTCCTCTCGCTCGTCGAGCGCAAGGAGGAGGGGCCGGTCGATCTCCACGATCCAGCCGAGCTCGAGCGCGCGATCGAGATCGGCGCGCTCGTGCAGATCTCGATCAGCCGCTATTTCGCCGCCGCCTATCCCGGTCGGGTCGAGGTGCTCGCGATCGAGAAGCGGGCGGACATGATCCGCCGTCCCAACTGGCCGTGGCGAAACATTCTGACGGGTACCTGGAACCTCACCGCCATCCCCTGCGAGCACACCGACCTGTTCGCGGCTCAGCGGCAAACGGTGTTCGGCTGGATCGCGAGGCGGCTCGAGGGAGCGCCGAGCGAGGCGCGGCTCGAGATCGGAGGGAGCTGACGGGCATGCTCTACACGTACAACACCGCCGGCCGGCGGACGCCGCTCATTCTCACGCATGGGATGTACGGGTTCCTCCCCTACCGGCGGGCGCGAGCCCTCGCGGATTTCCTCGGTCAGGATCAGCCCGTTTACGGCCTCGAAGCGCCGGGCTTCGACGGGAAGAGCGCGCCCAACACGACCGTGCAGGACGCCACGCGCGGCTACCTCGCGGAGATCCGGCGCGCCGGCGCCAAGCCTCCCTTCGTCGTCGCGGGCGTCTGTGCGGGCTCGCTGGTCGCCTTTCAGATCGCGCAGCAGCTCGCGCTCGAGGCGCAATTCGCGAGCGGGGGCGTCCCGCCGCCGGTGCTGATGATGGTCGATCCCCCCGGCATACCCGGCGAAGGCGTTGCGGCCGAGAAGCTGACGCCTCAGGTGGTCAATCTACTTCGGGAGCAGGTGCGCAATTGGTTCGTCAGTTCGCGCGGCCGCACCGAGGAGCTGCCGTTCGACATCGACGATCCCGAGCAATTCGACCGCGCGGTCGAGGTCGCGCTCACGACGGAGCTGTCTTTCAATCGATTCTTCGCGGCCCCCTATCACGGAAGGGTGGAGATTCTCGCGATCGAGCAGCAGGCCGAGCTGCTCCGCCGTCGCAACTGGCCTTGGCAGAAGGTGCTTGCGGGCCCCTGGAATTTGACCACGATCGGCTGCACGCACAGCGACCTTTTCACGAGCCAGTCGACCGAGGTCTTCGCCTGGATGAGCAAGTGCATCGACGAGGCCCTCGCCTCCGCGCCGCAACAGGCTTGACGGGGCAGGGGAGTGAACCTCGCGGACGTCATCGCAGCCCATGCGGCCTCGAGGCCGGACGAGATCGCGCTCGTCGACGGCGAGCGTCAGGTCACTTATCGCGACCTCGGCCGCATTGCACGGCATGGCGCGGCGCACCTTCGCTCGCTCGGCGTCGCGGCGGGGGACGAGGTCGGGCTCTGCCTCAAGGACGACGCCGATCACGTGCTCGCCTTCTTTGCAGCGGCGCGGCTCGGCGCGACCGTGGTGCCGATCGACTGGCGCGCGCCGCCGGAGGAGCGCGCCCGGATCGCCCGCGCGCTCGGGCTCAAGCTGGTGCTGGTCGGCCCCGGATTGGGCGCGCAAATCGACCGTCCCGTCTCCGTGGTGAACGCGGCCTGGCACGCCGAGGCCGCGCGGGCACCGGCGGGCGGCGAATTTCCCAGCGATCCCGACGCGCCGCTGATGATCGGGCTCACCTCCGGCACCACCGGGACGGTCAAGGGCATGGTGGTGACGCATCGCCAGATGTATGCGCGCACCCTTCCCTTCGACGCGATCCTCTCGCCGGGCCGGCACCGTTACCTCTCGGCCTCGCCGCTCGCCTTCAGCGCGGGGCGCGGCTATTGCCTGACGCATCTGATCCGAGGGCACACCGTCGTGCTCCATCCGCCGCTCTTCACGGCCGACGAATACGTGGAGGTCGCAAACCGGGTCGACGCCACGGTGGGCTTCGTCGTGCCGGCCGTGCTGCGCTGGTTGCTCGAGCTCGAGGCACGCGATCCGCTCCTGCCGCGCATGAAAGCGCTGATCTGCGCGGGCGCGCCGACCCATCCCGAGGAAAAGCGCGCGGCCGCGGCGCGCCTGACGCCCAACTTCTTCGAGATCTACGGCACGGTCGCCACGGGGCCCATCTCGGTGCTCACGCCGGAGGACATCGCGCTCCACGCGGAGAGCGCGGGACGTCCGGCCAAGAGCTGGTCGCTCGAAGTGGTGGACGAGGCGGACCGGGCGCTCGAAGCCGGCGCCACCGGCCGCCTCAGGCTGCGCGGCGAGGCGCTCGCCTCCGGCCTCCACAGCGGCGCCGCCGGCGCCGGCAGCGAGTCCTTCCGCGACGGCTGGTACTACACCGGCGATCTCGTCGCGCTCGATGCCGATCGCTACCTTTATTTCCGCGGGCGCATCTCCGACATCATCGTGCGCGGCGGCGCCAACGTCTATCCCGACGAGGTCGAGGCGGTGCTGGCGCAGCATCCCGCCGTCGCCTCCGTCGGCGTCGTGGGACGCGCTTCGCCCAGGCTCGGCGAGGAGATCGTGGCCTTCGTGGTGCGGCGGAGCGCGGTCGAGGCCGATGCGCTCATCGCGCATTGCCGCGCGAGGCTCGCGGCCTATAAGGCTCCCGCGGAGATCTTCTTCGTCGACGACCTCCCGCGCACGACCTTCGGCAAGGTCGACCGCAAGGGGCTCGCGGCCCTGGCGCAGGGCCGGTAGGACGAGTCTCCCTGCGCCATGGTCGGCTTGCGCGAGATCAGAGTGCTTCCCCTGGGCGCCTGGCTCGCGACGCCCAAGAGGCTGCGCCGCGGCGAGGTCGACGCGATAATCGCGCACCTGCCGCACTCTTCCGCGATGCCGCGCTCGCTCGACGCCGAGGAACGGCGCCGCATGCGGCGGCTCGCCTTCGCCGACGATCGGCGTCGCTTCGCCTGGAGCCACGCAGCGCTCCGCGCGGTGCTCGCGCGCTATCTCGACCGCCCCGCGGCGGCCGTGAGTTTCGCATGGCGGGAGAACCGCACCGCGCGGCCGACCTTGGCGCCGGGCGCGCGGCTGCGTCTCGGCTTCAGCCTCTCCCACTCCGGCGAATTCGCGGCGGTCGCGGTGATGCGCGGGGCCGACATCGGGATCGACGTGGAGACGGCAAGGCCGGGTCGCGATCCCCTGGCCCTGGCGCGCAGTCAATTCGCGCCTTCCGAGACGGCGGCCATCGCGGCGCGGAGCGGCCGGGAGCGCGAGCGCATCTTCCTCGATTTCTGGACGGCGAAGGAGGCCGTGCTGAAGGCTCTCGGAGTGGGTCTGACGCATCCGCTCTCCGACGTCGTGTTCGGCTTGAACGGCGACGGCCGGCCGCGGTTTCGAGAGATCATCGGCGGAGGCTTCGTGCCTCGCCGCTTCGCCGTTCGCTCGCTCCGGCTGCGATCCGCGCTTCCTTCGAGCCTTTCGATCGCCGCGCCGCAGCGAATCCGCTCGGTGACCCTCTGGACCGGCGATGCCGCTGCGCTCGTGCGCGCCGTGGAGCGAGCGCGGCGGATCACCCGCGCGTGAATTCCGCAAGCGCCTGGGCGACGCGATCGAATACGCTCGTCCAATCTCCCGGCCTCGCCTGCCGGAACAGCCGCAGCGTGGGATACCAGGGGCTGTCCTCGCGGTCCCTGAACCAGCGCCAGCAAGTGTCGAAGCGGTTCAGCACCCATACGGGCCGCGCGAGCGCGCCCGCGAGGTGAATGACGGAGGTGTCGACGCCGATCACGAGATCGAGCGCCGCGACGAGAGCGGCCGTGTCGGCGAAGTCCTGAAGCTCCGCAGTCCAATCCAATAGCGTCATGCCCTTGGGCGGCGTGCGAGCCTGCGCCGCGGGCGCACCCTTCTGCAGCGAGACGAATACGACCCCGGGCAGGCGCGCGAGCGGCGCGAACTGGCGGAGGTCGGTCGACCGCCGTTTGTCGACCAATTCCGATTGCGGATTTTGCCGGCGGGATTCGCCGGCCCACACCAGACCGACCTTCGTGCCGGGAAACCGCCGCAGTCGCTTGCGCCAGTCCGCCGACTTCGATTCGCTCGCAGCGAGGTAGGGCACACGGGAGGGGATGGTCGAGACCGAGGTGCCGAGGGCCAGAGGGAGACTCAGCAAGGGCGTGTGGAAATCGAAATCCGGCAGCTCTTCGCCTTTGCGCAGGACGAGATCGGCCCCCGCCAAAGTCGCGAGCAGCCTCTGCAACGGCGGCTGGACTTCCATTATCACCCGCGCGCCCTTCGCCGCGACAAGCTCCGCATAGCGACAGAACTGGATCGTGTCGCCAAGTCCCTGCTCGGAGTGCAGCAACAATGTCTTTCCCTGGATGTCCTCGGTCCCGAGCCAGAGAGGTTGCGCGAGATCTCGCTTGGCGAGCCCCGTCGCCGACCACCGCGATTCGTACTCGCGCCAGCCGCGCGCGTAGTCGCCGAGCAAGAGCCGGCAGAGGCTGGCGTTCAATTGCGCCTGGGCCAAATCGGGTTCCGCGCTCAACGCGGTCTCGTAGCTCGCCAGCGCCTCGTCGATGCGCAGCAGATTCGCGAGCGCGAGGCCTCGGCTGATAAACGCCTGCGCATGGTCCGGCCGCACCGCAAGCGCAGCGTCGAGCGCCGCTACCGCGTCCTCGAAGCGATTGAGCTCGATGAGGACGTTGCCTCGATTGACGAGGGCCTGGAGATCGCCGGGCTCGGCGGCCAGTGCCGCGTCATAGCACCGTAGCGCCTCGTCGCGCCGCCTCAGCTCCTGCAGGATCACACCCAAATTGCGGAGGGCGGCCGCGCAATCGGGCTTGATTGCGAGCGCTCGCCGGTAGCTCCCCATAGCGTCCTCGGTACGGCCCATTTCCCGCAGGACGTTGCCTCGATTGACGAGGGCCAGGAGATTGCCGGGCTCGGCAGCCAGTGCACCGTCATAGCAACGCAGCGCCTCGTCGGGCCGCTTTAGCTCCTCCAGGATTACGCCCAGATTGCAGAGGGGGGCCGCGTAATCGGGTTTGATTGCGAGCGCCCGCCGGTAGCTCCGCAAAGCGTCCTCGGTGCGCCCCATTTCGCGCAAGACGTTGCCGATATTGTAGGAGGCCTCCGCGTAGTCCGGCCTCAGAGCGAGCGCACGCTCATAGCTCGCGAGCGCCTCCTCCAGGAGGTTCAAGCTCTGTAGCACGATCCCCATGTGGAAATGGGCGGGCGCAAAGTTGGGGTCCGCCAGCAAGGCGCGGCCAATTAGCCTTCGCGCCTCCTCCAGCCGCCCCTGCTGCGCTTTCGCCACGCCCAGCAAATGCAGCGCATCGAAATGGTCGGGATGCGCGGAGACAATGCTCTCGTAAATTCGCTCGGCCTCGGCGAATTTGCCCGAGCGTTGCGCCGCCGTCGCACGTTCAATGGCTTGCGCGGGATCGCTCGTTTCAACGGTCATACGTCGCGCGCTCGACAAGACGGGTATTTTGCCCGAAAGAACGGCAGCATATCATTTCGGCATGGAAGAGTTGAACCCGGAAGATTTCGCTGCGCCCGCTCGCTCAGCCGTCATCTGGAATTGACGCCGCCGCCGCAGAGGTCATGCATGAAACCCCCAGAGCGCGCTCCTTATTCCGCCATCGTCGACCGGCCGCCGCTGCGGCTGCCGGAAGGCGCCCGGCTCGTGGTCTGGCCCATCGTCAATCTCGAGGTCTGGGAGATCGAGCGCGCGATGGCGCGGCAGGTGCTGCCGGCGCCGACGGGCGTCTCGCTCGTGCCGGACGTGCCGAACTGGAGCTGGCACGAATACGGGATGCGCGTGGGCGTCTGGCGCTTCTTCGCGGCCTTCGACCGCTTCGGCATCGCACCGACGCTTTCGATCAACGCCAAGGTGACTGAGAGCTACGAGCGCGTCTCGCGCGCGGCGCTCGAGCGCGGCTGGGAGTTCATGGGCCACAGCTACGTGCAGATGCCGATCCACGCGGTCGAGGATCAGCGCGCGCTCATCGCGACATCGCTTGCGACGCTCGAGAAGTTCACGGGACGGCGTCCCGTCGGCTGGCTCGGCCCCGGCCTCACGGAGACCTACGAGACGCCCGACCTCCTCGCCGAAGCCGGTGTCAAGTACATCGGCGACTGGGTCTGGGACGACGAGCCCACGGAGATCGCGACCGCGCACGGGCCGCTGGTGACGCTGCCCTACACGGTCGAGCTCAACGACATCCCCATGATGATCGTCCAGCATCACAGCGCCGAGGAGTTCCTGATCCGCGCGCGCGCGCAGTTCGACCGGCTCTACCTCGAGGGCGCCGCGCGGGCGAAGATCCTCTCATTCGCGATCCATCCCTACATCAGCGGCGTGCCGCACCGGATCGCCTATCTCGAGGCGTTCCTGGAATACGCGAGCCGGCATCCCGGCGTCGTCTTCTGGAACGGCGAGCAAATTCTCGAATGGTATCGGGGCGCGCGGCCGGCGGCCGGGAGCCGCGGCGGGCCCCGCTGAGCCCTCGGCCTATTCAGGGAGCGCCTCGACCGCGAAGGGCCGTGGCGGACCGCCGCTTTGCCAGCACGCCCACATCGTCTCGTAGGCCTGCTCGATGTGGCGGCGGAAGCGGTCGCTGTCGAAGAGCGGCGCGGTCGTGCGGTTGCGCGCCAGGCGCTCGCGCAGGCCCGCCAGGAGCGCGGGCTCGCGCGCCAGCCGGAGCGCCAGGGCCTCGTAGTCCTCGAGCGTCGCCGTCACGAGCTCCGGGAGCCCGACTGCGCGCAAGAGGCTCGCCGCGACGCGCGCGGGAAAGCTGCGGCCGATGCAAGTCACGAGCGGCAGGCCCGCCCAGAGAGCGTCGCTCGCGGTCGTGTGCGCGTTGTAGGGCAGTGCGTCCAGGAACAAGTCTGCGCAGCGCTGCCGCGCGAGGTGCTCGGCCGGAGGGAGGTAGGGCGCGAAGACCAGACGCGAGGCGGCGACGCCGCGCGCCTCGGCCTCGCGACGCAAATTGGCCGTCGCAGACTCATTGTCGTCGAGGAGCCATAGGACAGCATCGGGCAACCTCCGCAACAGCCGCATCCAGATGTCGAAGACCTCCGGCGTGAGCTTGTAGGGGCTGTTGAAGCACGCGAGCACAAAGGCCCGCTCGGGCAGGCCGCACTCCGCGCGGCTCGGCGTTCTCGGCGCGATCGGCCGCTTCCGATCGGTCGCTTGATAGGAATCGGGCAAGTGGACCAGCCGTTCGGAGAAATGCGCTTGCAGGTCCGGCGGAACCGCGACGGGATCGACGATGGCGTAGTCGATGAAATCGGCGCCCAACGACCCGGGATAGCCGAGATAGTTGACCTGAATCGGCGCCGGGCGCCGCGCGAGGATGCCGAGTCTGGAGTCTTGTGTGAAGCCCTTGAGGTCGACGGCCACGTCGATCTCGAGCCGCCGAAGCTCGCGCGCGACCTCCAGGTCGGACTTTTCCCGCACGTCGAGGAAGCGGTCGAAGGAGCGCAGCAGACGCCGGCGCATGTCGCTGCCGTCGTCGGGACCCCAGGAGATCGCGACCACCTCGAACCGGCGCCGGTCATGGAGCTCGAAGAGCTCCGCCATCAGGTATGCCGTGGCGTGCTCGTGAAAATCCGCCGACAAATAGGCGAGCCGGATCTTTTCATGCGCGTAGCGACCGCCGTCGAACACGGCCGGAAGCCGGTCGAGCCCCATGTCTCGAATGTATTTCCGGGCGACCCGGAGATGCAGGGCCGGATCGTCCGTCGAGGCCACCAGGGCGAACGGCAGGATCGGCTTCGCTTCCGATTCCAGCGCGGCAATCAAGTCGCCGTGCTTGCGCGTCCCGGTCCGCCAATCGCAGCGGCGCCGCCCGAGCATGACGGCGCAAGAGAGCGCATTGCCCTCCTCCGGATCGAGCTCGATCGCGCGCTCGAAGCACGCGATCGCCTCGTCGAAGCGCCGCAGGGTCAGGAGCGCATTTCCGAGATTGTTGTGCGCGGGGGCATTGTCGGGATCGAGGGCAAGTGCCCGCTGAAGATGCGCGACCGCGTCCCGGCGTTGGCCGAGCGCGACTAGCGCCTCGCCGAGATTGGCATGCGCCGCGGCAAACCGCGCGTCGAGCGAGAGCGCCTTCCGGTAATGCTCGATCGCCGCAACGACCCGGCCGGCGGCCGCCAGCGCCACGCCGAGGTTGTTGTGCGCCTTGGCGTAGCGTGGACGGAGGGCGAGCGCCTGCTCGTACTGGGCGATGGCCTCGTCGGATCGATGCAGTGCATGGAGCGCATTGCCGAGGCTGCAATGCGTCTCAGCATCGCCGGGGCGCAGCGCGAGCGCCCGCTCGTAGTGCCGAGCGGCCTCCTCGTGCCGCTGCAGCGCCTGCAGTGCATTGCCGAGATTGAAGAGCGTCGTGGCATGTTGGGGATCGAGCGCCAGCGCTTCCTCGTAGCAGGAAACCGCCTCCGCGTGGCGCCGTGCGCCCTCGAGGACGACACCGAGATCGCCGAGCGCCTCCACGGATCTTGGATTGCTCGCGAGCGCGCGCCGGAGGAAGTGGATGGCATCCTCCGCATCACCCTGCTGAGCCCGCACGACCCCAAGATGATGGAGCGCGCCGAAGTGCTCCGGCGCCCCATCGAGCACGCCTCGGTAAAGGCCCTCAGCCTCCCGCAAGCGGCCCCGCTGGTGCAGTTCGATCGCCTCCTGAAACCTGTCCGCCGAAGAGCGCGGTGCGGTCGAACGGGTCGTCAATGGACTTCTTCCTTCGCTCGGCAACGTCGGCCTTCTGCCGTCCGGTCGACCCTGTTGCCCTCCGCCAATATTTTAACAATTATAGCATGCACGTTGCGCGTCGTCGCGGCCCTGGTGGGTTGCGCCGCTCCTCCCGAGGCCATTGCATTGACATCCACCACAGCTGCTGCCCGCCTGGGCGTCGACATCGGCGGGACCTTCACGGACGTTGCTCTCGAGATCGGCGAGCAGCGCTACACCTCCAAGATCCTCACCACCCCCCGCGCGCCCGAGGAGGGCGTGCTCGCAGCGATCGCCGCCGTTATCGCGGAGGCGAGGATCGCGCCCGCGGAGGTCGCGCTCATCATTCACGGCACCACCCTCGCGACCAACGCGCTCATCGAGCGCAAGGGCGCCAAGACCGCGCTCCTCACCACCGAGGGTTTCCGCGACGTGCTGGAGATCCGGCACGAGAACCGCTTCGAGCAATACGACGTCAACATCGACCTGCCGCCGCCGCTGGTGCCGCGGCGGCTGCGCCTGCCGATCCGCGAGCGCACGGACGCGAAGGGCAGCGTCCTGGTGCCGCTCGACCCCGCCTCGGTCCACCGCGCCCTCGACACGCTCGCGGAGCAGGAGGTCGAGGCGGTCGCGGTGGGCTTCCTCCACAGCTTCACCAATTCCGAGCACGAGCGGCGCGTCGCCGAGGCGATTGCCGCGCGCTTCCCGGAGCTGCCGGTGACGCTCTCCTCGGAGGTCTCGCCGGAGATGCGCGAATACGAGCGCTTCTCCACCGCCTGCGCCAACGCCTACGTGCAGCCGCTCATGGGCCGCTATCTGCGCAAGCTCGCGAGCGAGCTCAAGCGCGCGGGGTTCCACTGCCCGCTCTTCCTGATGACCTCCGGCGGCGGGATCACGACGGTGGAGACCGCGGTCCGCTTCCCGGTGCGCCTCGTCGAATCCGGCCCCGCGGGCGGCGCCATCTTCGCAAGCCGCATCGCGCGCCAGCACGGGCTCGAGCAGGTCGTCTCCTTCGACATGGGCGGCACCACCGCCAAGATCTGCCTCATCGACAAGGCGCAGCCGCAG
>DATKNV010000012.1:0-25341 GCA_035541215.1 Allostellaceae bacterium
TAGGCGCTAGCGCCCGCCGGCCGCGATCTTCTGCCTCGGCTTCTTCGTGAGGTAGTCCTCGACCTCCTCGTCGAGCTCCTCGAGCCGGCTCTGGAAGAAGTGGTCGGCGCCCTTCACCAGGCGGAAGTCGATGGTGATGTCGCGCTGGTGCATGAGCTTGTTGATGAGCTTCTGCACGGATTCGAGCGGCACCAGCGGGTCCTTGTCGCCGTGGATGATGAGGCCCGAGGAGGGGCAGGGCGCGAGGAAGCCGAAATCGTAGAGGTTCGCCGGGGGCGCGATCGAGATGAACCCGTCGATCTCCGGCCGCCGCATCAGGAGCTGCATCCCGATCCAGGCACCGAAGGAGAAGCCGCCGATCCAGCAGGCCGCGGCATTGGGGTTGTAGGTCTGCAGCCAATCGAGCGCGGAGGCCGCATCCGAGAGCTCGCCCTCGCCGCGGGCGAAGCTGCCCTGGCTCCGGCCGACGCCGCGGAAGTTGAACCGCAGCGCCGAGAAGCCCTGGCGCACGAAGGCGTGATAGAGGGTGTAGACGACCTTGTTGTTCATCGTGCCGGCGTGCTGCGGATGCGGGTGCAGCAGCAGCGCCACGGGCGCGTTCGGCGTCTTCGAGTGGTGGTAGCGGCCCTCGAGGCGCCCCTCCGGACCGTTGATGATCACCTCAGGCATGGGCTCGACCCGCTCCCGCCCCGAGGTTGAAGGACATCTCCCAGCATGTCACTGGGACGTAACGCACAAGCTTCTGCATCGGTTGCCTGATTTACTTGACTGATTTAGTCGGAATTCCTAAATACCCGCTGACCGCCGGCGCTGCACCGCCGAAAGGGCTCGGCTGCCGGCGCGGGCGCGCATCATATCACGAGTGCCTCTCATGATTTTTAAAAACCTCCGATGCGAAATTGACACGGTACTTGCCCACGATCCCGCCGCGCGCTCTCGCCTGGAGGTCGTGCTGTGCTATCCGGGTTTCCACGCAATATTGTTTTATCGGGTCGGGCACTGGCTCTGGATACGGAATTGGCTGCTGCTGGGACGGTTCGTTTCCCATTTGGGGCGCCTTGCCACGGGAATCGAGATCCACCCCGGGGCCAAGATCGGCCGCCGCTTCTTCATCGACCACGGCATGGGCGTGGTGATCGGCGAAACCGCCGAGATAGGCGAGGGCGTGACCCTCTACCATGACGTGACGCTCGGCGGCATCCTGCCCTCGGTCAATTCCGGCGCGCAGGCGAACACGAAGCGCCATCCGACGCTCGGCGATAACGTGATCGTGGGCTCGGGCGCCCAGATCCTCGGTCCCATCACCGTGGGCGCAGGGGCGCGGGTCGGGGCCAACTCCGTGGTGGTGAAGGACGTGGCCCCTGGGGCGACCGTGGTCGGCATTCCCGCCAAGCCCATCGGCACGCCCAAGCCTGCCGAGGCCGCCAAGCGTGCCGACGACTTCCTCCCCTACGGCACGCCCAGCGAGGAGATCCCCGATCCCGTGGCGCGCGCGGTCGCGGGCCTTCTCGACGAGGTCCAGATCCTGCGCCAGCGCCTCCACGCGCTCGAGCGCGAGGTCGAGGCGGGCCGCGCCCCGACGCTACCCCTTGCCGCCGACAACGACGAGCCCGCCCGCGCCGCCGGCGGCAAAGTCTGACCCCCCGAGGAGAACGCCCCATGAGGCTCAGCACCAAGGGTCGCTACGCCGTGATGGCGATGGTCGATCTGGCGAAGCACGGCAACGGCACGCCGATCGCGCTCGCGGAAATCGCGGAGCGCCAGGAGATCTCGCTCTCCTACCTGGAGCAGCTCTTCGCGAAGCTCCGCGCGGGCGCGCTGGTCCGGAGCGTGCGCGGGCCCGGGGGAGGCTATCTCCTCGCGCATTCCGCCGACGAGACCCGCATCTCCGACATCATCGTCGCGGTCGACGAGCCCATCCGCGCTGTGCGCTGCTCGCCCGGCGCGCCGGTGGGCTGTCGCGGCAACAAGAGCCGATGTCTCACCCACGACCTCTGGGAGGAGCTCGGCAATCAGATTCACCTCTTCTTGAGCTCGGTCACGCTTGCGGACGTCGTTGCCGGACGCGTCCTCGGCAAGAGCGGCGTCATCGTGACGGAGCCCGCGCCGCGCCCAGTGCTCGCGGCGCAGTAAATCCGCCCATGTCCCAGCCGGCCTATCTCGACTGGAATGCGACCGCGCCCTTGCGCCCCGAGGCGGCGCGCGCGGTGGCGGAGGCGGTCCAGCGGACCGGCAATCCCTCCTCCGTCCATCGCTGGGGCCGCGCCGCGCGCCAGGCCGTCGAGCGTGCCCGCGCGCAAGTGGCGGCGCTCGTGGGCGTCTCGACGTCAACCCTGATCTTCACCAGCGGCGGCACCGAGGCCAACGGGCTCGCGCTTTCCGCGGGGCACGGCCGCCGCATTCTCGTTTCGGCCATCGAGCACGATTCCGTGCGCGAGGCGGTGCCGGAGGCCGAGGTCATTGCCGTCACGTCCGAGGGTACCGTCGATCTCCCAGCCCTTGAGACGCTTCTCGCGGCCAATCCACGGCCAGCGCTGGTGTCGCTGATGCTCGCCAACAACGAGACCGGCGCGATCCAGCCCGTAGGCAACGCCGCGAAGATCGCGCATCGCCACGGCGCGCTCCTCCATTGCGACGCGATCCAGGCCGCCGGCAAGATTGCCGTGAGCGTCGATGCCCTCGGAGCGGACCTCCTCACCCTCTCCGCGCACAAGCTCGGGGGGCCGCAGGGCGTGGGCGCCCTCGTCATCCGCGAGGGCGTGCCGCTCGCGGCGCAGCAGCGCGGCGGCGGGCAGGAGCGCGGCTACCGCGCAGGCACCGAGAACGTGCCGGGCATCCTGGGCTTCGGCGCCGCCGCAGAGATCGCTGCGCGGGAGCTCGGCGACTATGGGGGCGTCGCCGTCTTGCGCGACGCCGCTGAGCAGCGGCTCCTCGCGATCGCGCCGGAGGCGCGGGTCTTCGGTGCGGAGGCCGAACGGCTCCCGAATACGCTCTGTATCGCCATGCCGGGGGTTCCCGCGGCGACGCAGGTGATGGCGCTCGACCTCGCGGGCGTGATGGTGAGCGCGGGTGCTGCCTGCTCCTCCGGCAAGGTGCGGCCGAGCCGCGTGCTCGCTGCCATGGGCGCCTCGCCCGACGAGGCCGGCAGCGCCATCCGCATTAGCCTCGGCTGGAGTACGACCGCGGAGGAGATCGACCGTCTCGTGGAGGCCTGGGCTGCACTCTATCGGCGCGGCCGGGCGGATGCCGCATGAGCGCACGTCCCAACACCGCGCCGGTCTATCTCGACTATCAGGCGACGACGCCCGTCGATCCCCGCGTGCTGGAGGCGATGCTGCCGTGGTTCACGGAGAAGTTCGGCAATCCCGGCTCGGTCACGCACGCCTATGGCCGTGAGGCCGCGGCGGCGGTGGAGCGCGCGCGAGGGCAGGTGGCCTCCCTCATCGCCGCCGACCCCCGCGAGATCGTCTTCACCTCCGGTGCCACCGAATCCAACAACCTCGCGATCAAGGGCGCCGCGCGCTTCCATCGCGAGGAGCGCGACCATGTCGTCACACTCGCGACGGAGCACAAATGCGTGCTCGAGAGCGTCCGTGCGCTCGAGCGCGAGGGGTTCCGCGCGACGATCCTGCCGGTGCAGCCGGACGGACTGGTCGATCTCGGAGCGCTCGAGGCGGCGCTCGACGAGCGCACCGCCGTCGTCTCCGTCATGGCCGCACACAACGAGATCGGTGTGCTGCAGCCGCTCGAGGAAATCGCCGCGCTCGCCCGCGAGCGCGGCATCCTCCTCCACAGCGATGCCGCGCAGGCCGTCGGCAAGGTTCCGGTCGACGTCGACGCGCTCGGCGTCGATCTGCTCTCGATCTCCGGTCACAAGGTCTACGGACCCAAGGGTATCGGCGCACTCTACGTGCGGCGCCGGCCGCGGGCGCGGATCGCGCCGCTCTTCGATGGCGGCGGGCAGGAGCGGGGCCTGCGCTCCGGCACGCTCGCGACGCCGCTTTGCGTCGGCCTCGGCGAGGCGACGGCGATTGCGGAGCGGGAGATGGCGACGGAGGCGGAGCGGGTGGGCGCTCTTAGGGACCGCCTGCTCGCGGGCTTGCGGCGCGAGGTGCCGGCGGTGCGCGTCAATGGCGATGCCAAGCACCGGCTTGCCGGCAATCTCAACGTCACGTTTCCGGGGATCGGCGCGCTGGAGCTGATGGAGGCGTGTCCGGGGCTCGCGCTCTCGACGGGCTCCGCCTGCACGGCGGCGGAGGTCGAGCCCTCCTATGTGCTGCGCGCGATCGGGGTCTCCGACGACGACGCGCGCTCGAGCCTCCGCATCGGCCTCGGCCGCTTCAGCACGGAGAAAGAGGTGGATTTCGCAGTCGATAGCCTCGGCGCGGCCGTGCGCAGGCTCAGCAGGACTCCTCTCCCCTTGGGGAGAGGGTAGGTGAGGGGCCGGACCGTGCCTCGTCGGCAAATAGCGAGAAACGCCCCCTCGCCCCAGCCCTCTTCCCGGAGGGGAGAGGGAGGAGCGGGCCGGCTGCGCTTGCGGCTGCGGCCTTCAGGGATGTATCAAGGGTCGAGTTAGAGGAGTTCGAGATCATGGCGTTGCGGCAGGCAATGACGCTCACGGAGGCGGCGGCGGATCGGATCCGGGCGCTGCTGGCGAATCGCGGCAAGCCCACGGTGGGCATCCGCGTGGGCGTGCGCTCGCGCGGCTGCTCGGGCCTCACCTACACGCTCGAATACGCGGACGAGAAGGGCAAATTCGACGAGGTCGTCGAGGACAAGGGCGTCACCGTCCTCATCGACCCCAAGGCGACGATGTTCATCATCGGAACCGAGATGGACTACGTCGAGGACAAGCTGCAATCCGGCTTCACCTTCCGCAATCCCAACGAGAAGGGTCGCTGCGGCTGCGGTGAATCCTTCCACGTCTGAGAGAGCGCGCCCGCTCGCGATGAAGCTGTTCCAGATCGAGGAGCCCGACGGCTCGCCCGCGGAGGCGGCGGAGGGGCCGGGCACGGCGGTCGGCATCGATCTCGCGGGCGCGGTCGCGTTCGCGGTCGGCGGCAACGCCGAGATACTTCGCGGACGCGAGGGGATGGAAGGCGCGCTTCCCGCGGCGGTCGCGGAGCGGCTCGGCGCCCTTAAGGCGCGGGCGGAGCGGAGCCTCGCTCGGCCGGTGACGCATGCGGTGATCGCGGCGGAGGCCGCGGATGCGGCGCTCCCCGCGGCGGCGAACGCTGCGGGATTGACGGTGTTGCGGCTGATGCTGCGCAAGGACGCGGCGGCGCTCGCGGCCGGCGCCTCACCGCAGGAGGCGGCGGCGCTGGGTGCGGCGATCTGCGCGGAAGAGATGGCTTCTCAGGAGTTAGGATCGTAGACGATGCCGAAGATGACTTTCATCGAGCGCGACGGGACCCGCAAGGAGGTGGACGCACCCCTGGGGCTCTCGGTGCTGGAGATCGCGCACCGCAACGGCATCGATCTCGAGGGCGCCTGCGAGGGCTCGCTCGCCTGCTCGACCTGCCACGTCATCGTCGATCCCGAGTGGTACGACCTCCTGAAGGACGCGACCGAGGACGAGGAGGACATGCTGGACCTCGCCTTCGGCTTGACGCGAACCTCGCGGCTCGGCTGCCAGATCATCATCACGGAGGAGCTCGACGGCCTCACCGTGTCGCTGCCGGCGGGCTCGCGCAACATGATGAACGGGTGAGGACATGGGGGCCGCGCTCAACTCGCTGGGGCTGCCGACGCCGCCTGCGGAGACGCGCGTCGTCGTGGCGATGTCCGGCGGCGTCGACAGCTCCGTGACCGCGGCGCTCCTCCGGAGCGAGGGCTACGACGTCGTGGGCATCACGCTGCAGCTCTACGACCACGGTGCAGCGACGGGACGCAAGGGCGCCTGCTGCGCGGGCCAGGACATCCACGATGCCGCCCGCGTCGCGGAGGTGCTGGGCATTCCGCACTACGTGCTCGACTACGAGAGCCGCTTCCGCGCCGACGTGATCGAGGATTTCGCCGAGAGCTACGCGCGCGGCGAGACGCCGATCCCCTGTATCCGCTGCAACGAGCGCGTGAAGTTCCGCGACCTCCTCGCGGTCGCGCGCGACCTCGGCGCCGCGGCGCTCGCGACCGGCCACTACGCGCGCCGGGTCATGGGCGAGGGCGGCCCCGAGCTTCACCGCGCCGCCGATCCCGCGCGCGACCAGAGCTATTTCCTTTTCGCGACCACGCGCGAGCAGCTCGATTTCCTGCGCTTCCCCTTGGGCCACCTCGCGAAGGACGAGACGCGCAAGCTCGCCGAGCGCTTCGCGCTCCCGGTCGCGGCGAAGCCCGACAGCCAGGACATCTGCTTCGTCCCCAACGGCGACTACGCCGCGCTCGTCGCGCGCATGAAGCCCGGCGCCGCCGAGCCCGGCGAGATCGTCGACCTCGCGGGCCGCGTCCTCGGCCGCCACGACGGCGTCATCCATTTCACCGTGGGCCAGCGCAAGGGCCTCGGCGTCGCCAGCCCCGAGTCGCTCTTCGTCCTCCGCCTCGAGCCCGAGCATCGCCGCGTCGTCGTGGGCCCGCGCTCGGCCTTGGCGGCGGTGCGGGTCCCGCTCGCGGGCATCAACTGGCTCGGCGGCGATCTCCCTCGCGAGGGCGGCATCCGCTTCGAGGTCAAGCTCCGCTCGGCACAGCCGCCGGTCCCCGCGATGGTGTTCCTCTCAGGAGGGGGCAACGGCGAGGCAATCCTCGACGAGCCCGTCGCCGGAATCGCCCCCGGTCAGGCCTGCGTCTTCTACCGGGGCTCGCGCGTCCTCGGCGGCGGCTGGATCCAGCGCGCGGCAGCGCCTTCGCTTGACGCTCCGCGCCCGATCACCTATATGCGTGCGCTCCCGGTGGCGGGGTAGCTCAGTTGGTTAGAGCAGGGGAATCATAATCCCAAGGTCGGGGGTTCAAATCCCTCCCCCGCTACCACAAAATCAAAGACTTACAAGAAAAAAAGTTCCGTTCCGGTCCTATATGGTGGCCCGGGACACGGTTCGGGACACGGATCGGAGAATGCCAGGGGCAGCGCATCCGGTAGCGGGACGCGCTTTCCCTTGAAACCGCTCGCGCCATTAACCATGTCGTGCGGAACGGCCCGAATTTGTGGCCGTCGACACGGAGCACGGGGAATGGCGGAAGACCGTAAGCGCCTCGGGCAAGGCGTTCTCGGGGTAGAGCCCGAAATCATCGCTCACGATGCCGTCTATGGGCACGACGACCGGACCACCGCCGAATGGCTTGGCTTATGTCGGGAGTTTAGAGCCGCGCAAGACGCTGAGGCGCAAGCGAACGCGGCCGCTCACGAGCGGCATGGTCGGTTTGTCCCCATCGACAGCTTAGAAGAAGCAGCCAAGGTTAGCGCGATTAAGGCGCTTAAGGCTGTCGAGCGCCGCATGGACGAATTCCGACGCCTGCACAACATGCCGATCCCGGAGCGAGCGGCATGACGGTGGGCAAGCCGGCAAATTGGAAGGACCGACCCCTCCCAAGGCGAGTGTACTGCTGCGCGCACGACGCTAGCTGCGCCGTTCACCAGCCGCCGTTTGATGCCAAGGTTGTCCATTGTACGTGCTCGCAGGGCACTGGTCTTTGGCGTCATCCGCATCGCACGCCGGACCCGGCTCTCGTCGAGGGCCCGAAGACGGTACAATGATCGGCCCGCATCATTTGAAAAGCGGGAGAACGCTGGGGTAGAGGGGGCTGCGCGTGGATAGCAAGATAACGGTAGATGCAAAGGTAATACGCGGCCCGCAGAGCTGGACGTATATCTACATCGTACTTGGCTTTGCAGTCGCCATTGAGGGCGCCATCATTTCGATGGTGCCCCTCAAATTCCCTTGGAACGTGATTGCATTTGTATTTCTTGCAGCGGTTACATTTTGGCTGTTTCTTAGCAGCGCGTGGCTGCATGCCAAACTCATTGGGTTAAAAAATCGGTATGAGAGCAAAGCCCGCTGATAATCGAGCGCACATGCGCGGACGCTAATCGAGCGAGGTTGGTTGAAAAATTGACCACCACACTGCCGCCCTTTCGCAATTAAGAGCGCGATCATGCTCAGGCCAATCGCCGTTGGGTTAGCAGTTTTTGGCATCGCAAACGCAGCTTACGCGGACGTGTCGGTAAAGGACTATTTGGATCTAAGAAAAGAACCGGGAGCCTCAGAGAAGTTGCGCGATTACGTGACGGGTCTTGGCCGGGGCATGTTCGTATATGCAATCAATGATGAGACCAAAGGCCGAACGCCAGCGTTCTGCGTTCCGGCAAAATTGCCGTTGACGGCTGAAAACTATCAACAGCTCCTTGATAATTACCTACGTGACCACCGGAACCTCATGCCCGCGCTGGGCAAGCAGACAATTGAGATAGTGCTCCTATACGCGCTTATCGACGCTTTCCCATGCCAGTAGCCTTCCTTTTTGGTGCGCGCGCGCGAGAGAGAGACATCATGGGGACCGATGCGGGCAGCATCGGCGTCCTTGGACCCCCTAGGAGTGGTAGCGCAATGAGCGAGCCCGAGCGGATTATCGAGGTGATCATCGGCGAATACGAGATTGCTGTGTCTCCTCAGGGACAGTCGGCATCTAGACCTACCCGGCGCGTGAGTATGAAGAGAGGGGACGGAACTTGGATGGAATTCCACTTGGATGAAACAGCGACTGCTCAACTCGATAATGCCTTTGCCGGCACGCAGGGTGGATCGACACGCTATCAGTCCAAACCAAGCTACGAGGCGTAGGGGAGGCGGGGATTGCAATGGCGCTCGACCATCCCACCATAACGAGGATGGCATTCAGCATACTCATCACGTTCTTGGAACGAGAGGGCGTGGAGCCTTTCGCGAACATGGTGGATACCCTCTACATCGGCTTTGATGAGCGCGGCCCGTTCGTGACTGAACTTAGCGCCATGCAAAAGGTCAAAGATGCGGTCGGGTGTATGAAGCTGTCAGAAATCCCGGCGCTCATGAAGGCCAAGCAGAAGGCATTGGACCTCAGCTCCGTCATTACGCCGGAAACCGCAGAGATGCTCTTACAGCGCGAATTGTCGGACGCCGCGATCGAAATAGCCACGCGAACGGTGGACGTTGAGGCACGCAAGGCATTCCAGGATTTGGTGGACCATGCGGACCGAGGCGGTGCCGAATTGCAGGCTGAGGTTGGGGATATCTATCGGCTCGGCCCAAATCCACCGGCCCGGAACATCCACGAAGCCGCGAAGTGGTACATGCGCGCTGCTGCGCAGGGTCATGCTGGTGCCCAAATTGCCCTCGGAAACCTATATTTGGAGGAGCCGGAGTTCCGGCACGATCACCGTGAAGCTATGAAATGGTACCGTCGAGCCGCCGACCAAGGATTGGCTCAGGCGCAATATAACATCGGGCAGCTATATTTGCGCGGCGGGCACGGCGTTGACCAGGACTTGGCGGAAGCCGCCAAATGGTTTCAGCTAGCCGCAGAGCAGGGCTACAGCGATGCCCAAGTCTGCCTAGGGCAGATGTATAGATTGGGCCAAGGCGTCCCGTGCGACATCCGTGGAGCATTCCAATGGACATTGCGTGCCGCTCGGCAAGGAAGCGCCTCCGGTCAGCTAAATCTCGCGATCATGCTTTATGCGATGTTCGAGGATGAGCAGGATCATTCGGCGGCATTCATTGAGGCGTACATGTGGGTGACGCTCGCCGCGCCGCGGTTGGAGGGCGAGGACCAACGAAATGCGGCAGAAGTTCGGGAACTCATCGGCAACGGGATGGTGCCTGAACAGATCGCTGAGGCTGAACGGCGGGCGCGTGAGTGGCGGCCCGAAGTGCCAACCTCTACATCAGAACCTCGCGGCGCCGGTGCCGGAGCCGCATGACTAGATGCCAAGACACACCTATTAAGCTCGATCAGCCTTTGGGCGTCGATCCGTGGGCTCATACTTCTGGGAGGCTTGGGCAGCTTTGGCCCAACTAGCAATTGCGATTTGCAATTCTAATGATCGTGCCTAAGCACTGGTTGAACTTCATGCTAGCGACCTGCGCAGCGGTGATCTTCCTGCCTCCTCTCACTGTGAGCAATTCGGCGTTAGCAACCGATGAACCAAAAATGACGGAGTTCGGAAAGTGGGTACTTCGATCATTTAGTGATCACGGCGGATTGATCTATCTTGAGGCGGAAGACGCCGATTACCAATTGGGTCCCGGCAATGTGGCCCGCGCCCAAACAGTCTCATTTTTATGTGGCCGCCAACAGAAGGGGTTCGTGGTGCAGGTGAGCCCTTTTGAAAACAGAACTAATTCTGACCCCGTTACCGTCGTAATTGTTTACCAAGGGAACCCGTCTCTTTCGATAAGCCAGACTTGGTGGAATGGTGGGTGGTCAACCACAAACATCTGGCAGAACAATTCGAATGACGAAGCACAGACAGTGAATTTCATTCAGCAGGCCGAGCGGGATCATGAGAACGTGACCTTTTCCTTTAGCGGCCGTCCAACGCAAGAAGACCACGAGTTGGTCAGTGTGACGGTGTCGTCGGACGGCTTCACAAAGGGCTTCGCCGCATTCAAGGATGCGTGCGCGGCACTTAGTCGGTAAGCGGCATGCCGCAAGTTCAAAGTAAACGATGATCGAAGCTATCGAAGTAGGCTGCATAGCCATAGCAGCCTTCATAATGGCGACGGACGAAGCGCTCGCGCGGACAACTAGCATGCGCTGGCGTCTTCGAGGTTGGATGAGGTTCGCCCCTGCGGGGCTCGTTGCAGTCGCGATCTTGACCTGGGGAGGTGCCAAATTGTTTGGTGGACCTGAGACTGCAACAAGCGGGACAGCTTCGTTTTCGGTTCAGACAGTTTCAAATAACCAGGGCATCATTACCCAGGGGCAGACCGGTGGGACAAATACGGTCGTAAACCGCCGTCCGGATCGTGTATTGGACGACCTGATGAAAAATGCATTGCTCACCTATATTCCAAAAACAAACAAGATAAAGATCATGGTTCTGACTGGTGATCCAGAGCGCGATAAATTTGCTAGCCAGATCGATACATTTCTCAGGTCCGAAAACTATACGATACTCTCTCCCCACATTGCATTTTTGAGTGCAGGGACGACGCCTTTGGGCACATCAATTTTCCCCGACGATAAGGACAATTCCATTACCATCATTCAAATCGGAGTAAACGACAGGTAACCCCCCACACATTTTTGCTTCCGGCGTGCTGTCTAGGGAGCCGGAACCAGCGAGGTCAGCCTCGACTTAGGGCGCCTGTTCCCACGCCAGTCGTACCGCGGAAACGTGCGATGGAAAATTTTGCCAGCATTTGCGGTGTCGTCGGTAATGCGTCGCGCTTACCAATCGAGCGGATTGTCATCGACACCTTTCGCTCGCTCGCTCCGTCGGCGCTGCACGATACGGCTACCGAGTGCAACATTCGTGGCGGAGCGTATCTGCATCACGCCGATGCGTGTTGCGCTAAGGAGATCGTCATTGACCTTCACGATGAGCCCGTCTTTGCGGTGATATCCGGCGAACTCGTCTAGCCACTCGGTGAGATGTGAGGCTACCTTGAAGCGGCCGGACTTCATGCGCACGAGTAGATCGGCGATCCCGGCCTCTAGCGAATATCCGCCTGTTGGATGCGTCGCGTGAGTAGGAAGCATCTGCAAGCCTTCCCCTTTGTAGATTTGCGCCAGCTGTTCTCCTGAGCCCTTGTCGCGTTGTGTGCCGTCATGTGGCCATGCCACTCTGACATTTGCGGCAATGGCCCTCATGCGCGAGGCGTGGATTGCAGGCACACCGCCTTTGATTTTTACCTCCGCGAGCACGTAAACCGTATCGCTGTCGCGATCCCATGCCAGCAGTACCGCCGCGAACGGGTGATCGATGCCGAAGTCAACGGCCCACAGGAACACCCACCCGCGCGTATTCAAAGCGCCGATGCGCTCGTGCACGATATCGTCACCGACAACTCGGATCGGGTCCATCAGGTCTTCTTGCTGCACATCCTCGAAGACAGCACCGGAGCCGAGCAAAGGCAACCCGTCGATACGCGCGCGGCGCTGGTGCGCGGGGAACGTCGCCAGCAATGCCGCGCGACGCGCCGGGTCTTGGAGGTGAAGCGCGTCGTCCATGCGCATTGCAATCAGCTTGCGCAGGCGCCCCGCGATGGCCGTGCGCTCATTAAAGCGGGGTAGGATGAGGTTGAGCCCGTTCAGCGGCGTGAAGGTAGAAATGATGAGGCCATTCGTGGCAATGGTCCGAGCAATCGCTTCCTCGTAGTGCTCAACCGGCGGCTCTTCGTCACACCACACAAGATCAATGCTCTCTCCCTGCCACTTTGAGCGCTCCATGTCGTAGGACAGGAAACGGATTTCAGAGAGGCCACCGCTGGCGTGCCGCACAAGCACCTTATCAAAGGCTCCGCCGGCACCGTGCCCCAGGATCGTCTTGACGAAAGTGTCTTTCGGAATAAAGCCGGTTCCGAGCAAGCTGTCGTCGCCGGGCGGCCCGCACAGCTTACGTTGGATCACGTCGCGCACCGCCGTCGTGCTCTCTCCTGCGACCCAAATGCGAACGGGCTTATCCCAGCGGCGGCCCTGCCATCCCTCCGGATAAAGACCGGTCGCGACTACTGCGACGAAGTATGCGGCCGTCTCCGACTTCCCCTGCTGATTGCCCGCGCGCAACGCGACTTCCGTGTGATCGTGCGTAGCTGCAATGAATTCCGCTTGCCGCGGATAGGGAACAAAGCTCTTCAGCTTATTCTCCCGCTTCGCCTTCACCTGCTCCTCAAGGATGGTGAGGATTTCGTCTTTGCGGCTCATCGGAGGTCTCCTTTCTTTGGCGCAGTCTCGGCCCATCGCATCAATCGCGCGCCGTGGTTCGCGAGTGTTTGGAAGATGAAGCTGTCATGAAGAGCGCCGCTATCCATGAGCGTGTTCGCGAAGCCCGGATCGCCGAGGGAAAGCGCGCGATTGACGTTCGCAGCCGCGGCCTTCACTTGCTCCGAACCTCCGAGCCGCCGCTCCGCTATGGCGACCTGCTCGCGCTTGAATAACCCGCGCTGAGCATCGCTCATTCGCGGAAAGAGATACCCGACACGCAAGGCGTGCTCGATGAGCCCCGTACCAAGGGCCGGATCAATTCGAAGGTTTGCAAGCCATTGCGTCGCCCGCGCATTCAACTCCACGAGCGCGGCGGGAGACATGGCGCGCCCACCGTTATCGACGTAGTTGATCCGATACTCGCTAGGATGGAATGCGCGTTCCAAACCGAAACCTTTGTCATGCTCGATTTGCTCCGGCGTCTTAGCTTCCGGAACATCGAGACCATCAGCCTTCATGGCTGCCGTAACGGCATCCGCCGGCACACCCGCGGCGACGAGTGCATCTGCCATTTCGTGTGCTTGCACGTCTGACATCGACGGCTGTTTCAGGCCGGCGCTATCCATGACGGGGTGTTGGGCGGTCTCTGAAGAGAGCACCGGAGGGGTACTCGGCTTCAATGCGGCGTCAAATTTCGACGGGTCTAGCCCAGCCTTTACCCATTGTTCGCGTGCGGCTCCAATTTGACCCGCGGTAAATCCGCTTGATTGGGCCGGCGGTGGTGTTGCCGAGGTGGGGGTCGTGTCAGTCATGGCTTACTCCTGTGCTGCGGTGTCGGGTGTCGAGGGTAAATCGAGCACGTCTTCGAGGCCCTCGAAGGTGATTGCCTCGCTACGCGCCTTGGACTGCTCCGCATATTCGTGCTTACCGCGCTGGCGTCGCTGCTCATTCACTTGCCGGCGATGCGCTTCGCGCTGTTCCGGCGTCCGGTGATAACGTGCACGTTCTTGCGCCGCGTGCTTCTCACGCTTGGCAGCGGCCGCGCGCTCTTCGTCCGTCGCGGGCTCCACGACCGTAAATTCAGCATCGGCGATTTTCGTCGCCTCCAAGGGCGCAATGAGCAGCTTCTTCGCCTCGCTATCGCTTAGGCCAAGCTCAGCGGCCAAAGCTAGAATGCGGCGATCTTTCTGCACATCCGTCATGCGGTGCTCGACGGACACATGGGCTTCGGTGACGGCGTGGAGGCCGCAGCGGTTCATGATCTCCACCGCTGCACGCAAGCGCTCGCGCGGTGCCACGCTAGCATCGTCGCGGAGATTGATGAGGGTGTGGAGAGAACGGATACCCTCTGACCGCATCATCTTCACACTCTCTTCTCGGAGAGCCTCTTGTATGAGTGGATCGTGGGCCAATTGGTAGCCCCGGTTTTCCAGCGCGTGCGACGATGCGGGTGAATAGCCGGCCATCTCGGCGGCCTTCTTATTGTTGACGCCGAAGAGAACCTTGGCGCGGACGAAGGCGCGGCGCGGTGGCGTGAGTGCCAACATCGCTCGCCCCAGCGAACTCTCGTCT
Organism: Allostellaceae bacterium; assembly: GCA_035541215.1. Lineage (GTDB taxonomy): Bacteria > Pseudomonadota > Alphaproteobacteria > ATCC43930 > CGMCC-115725 > DASZHJ01. Next base: position 14,407 of record DATKNV010000012.1, read on the forward strand.
ATCTCTTGCAAGGCGGGGTGGGGCGCTCGTGCGGTTTGTGTTGGTAAGGTAGTCATCGCATCTATCCTTTACGTGTCTGTCCGCCGCGATAGGGAGCCGAGGTTTTCATTTTGCGTCTCGGCGGAGCGCACGGGCGGTCCGAGTTTTTCATTTCGTGTCTCGGCGGGGTTGGCTCCCTCAAGCAGCGCGCGCGCAAGCGAAGGCCGGGGGTGCCGGCACCCCACCCCGGTCTTTTCGACCAAGCGACCCGTGGCCACGAGCGTCGGCGCGTTCAAGTCGTGAAGAGTTGCGCCCTTACTCCCGAGCGAGCGTGAGCGCATCGAATGATTGACCACGACGCCGATGACAGCGAAGAAATGCCCTAAAATAGCGGGTTTCTGAGCTTTCTGTGCTTGTAAGCCGTGCTCGGAGAGCTTATAAAATAGCGTACGGTTCGGAGCGCGATGCGCTATCGGAACGAAAATGGAGAACGTAAGCACATGACGACGGCGAAATTCATCAGCTACGTGCGTGTGAGCACAGATAAGCAAGGTCGCAGCGGGCTTGGGCTGGAAGCGCAGCGCCAAGCCGTGAATGACTTCATCGCCAGCCGTAGTGGCAGGCTCATCGGCGAATTTGTCGAGGTGGAGAGCGGTAAGCGCGATGATCGGCCCAAGCTGAAGGACGCGCTGCACCGGGCCAAGGTCACGGGCGCAACGCTGGTCATTGCCAAGCTCGACCGATTGTCCCGCAATTTGCGCTTCATCGCCGATCTGCAAGAGGGCGGGGTGCGCTTCGTCTGCGCCGATATGCCCGACGCTAACGAATTGACTATCCACTTGTTCGCGGCAATCGCTCAGCACGAGCGCAAGATCATCAGCGAGCGCACGCGCAACGCCATGCGCGTAGCCAAGGCCAAGGGCCGCGTGTTCGGTAATCCGAACGGTGCCCGGGCTCTTCGCGGGCTCGGGAACAAGGCGGCCGTGGCGGCCATCAAGGCGAACGCCGATGAGCACGCGCGAGACATTTTGCCCGTGGTCGAAGATATCCAAGCGGGGGGCGTAACGACGCTCAAGGGCATTGCGGAGGAATTGAACGCGCGCGGGATCATGACCGCACGTGATGGTCGCTGGTATGCCGCTACGGTGCGAAATCTGTTGAGCCGCAGTCATTGCCTTACCCCTTGACCGAACCCTCAAGGGCCGCGAGCACGTGCGAAGACGCCTTCTTTATCGTTTCTGCCAGATCGGGAATGTTCTCGGGCTGCCCCGCGAATAGGACACTCGTTTTGCCACCAGGGAAGTTATCGCGGGCGCCGATGGCCGGATTGCCACCATGCTTCCACAGGGCTTCCTCCGTCAGGCGCCGCAGATCGCCAAAATCGCAGAGCGCGTCGTTGGGCCACTTCATGTCGAGGGGACATGCGGCCTTTGCCTTGGCGGATTTGTCGATGAGAATTCGGAACTGGCGACACACCTCGGCAACTGTGCCATTCAAGGCAACGGCGGCCTCGTCACGCGCTTTAAGGCACTCCTTGACGTTTCGGATTTGTGTCCGCGCTAGCTGTGCACGGACACGACGCTGCTCAATTTCCTCGCGCTCAAGGGCAGCAATGTGTGCGCTCTTCAGCTTCGTGAGCATCGTGCGCTGCTCTTCCATTTGCTGGCAGAGCGCGGTGGCCTTCTCTGTGGCGCCCTCGGCACCTAGAAACTCGGCTAGCGCCGTCTGGCCAAGGTCGCCGTCGAGGCGGGCGATCTCGGCCTCGGTGGCACGAATGCGCTCGGCGATGGCCGAGGATGTTTCCATCGTGGAATTACCGCCGGGGGCTGGCTTCAGCTTCGTAAGGACGCTCATGGGTCACTCTCCGTCGGCCGCAAGGATCGATGCGCACCGCGGCCGGGCCGCTTGCTGGCGGGCACAAGAGGTATCGGGAGGTGTACCCCCGCCGTCCAGCCGGGGAGCCAGTACGACGGGGGCTGTGCTCGCGCCGGAAGAGGATGACCGGTGGGCACAAAAGGCATAGGGGAGGTCCGAAAACCTATTAACCGGGGAAACCCATCACCGAGGGAAAAATGCGGGTTCCCGGAAGCTCGAAGGGACGCTTGGCCGCTTCCGTGATGCGCAGAGTGCGAAGCAAGTACTGAGCGGCTCACTTGCCGCTGCGCCGTCCGACGTATGCGCACACGCGCAACAACAGTCCGATCATCCCGATCATTTCCCTGGGGAACAGTTATGATCGGACTGTAAGAAACCGCTGTGGCTGTTGAACTGATCCGATCATTCCGATCAATCCAATCATATTTAATATCGTATGGAAAAACGCCCTTTCCCGCTTGTGCACCGCGTGCCCCCGCCGCATCCGCGCCAGATGAAAAAGCTGGGCAATGTTGGAGCGAAAATGATCGTTTTGACCGGCATGAGCGGACAAACCCCAGAGCCGCAGCGGTTTCTTGCACACCGATCATGGCACGCTCCCGGACCCATGATTGGATAACCGGATTGGCGTTCCGATCCCGCGGAGGTCCTCCTCCGTGGTCTCTGTCCAATCGACGGCGCCGCCCAGGTAGGTGTCGAAGGCCGCCCGGCACTCTGCCAGCGGGGCGAATTGAATTTGGCGCGGTCCCTGTACGCCATTCGCACACGGGCGATGTTCCAGATAGATGGAGGCGCCCAACATCTTCTTGAGCCGCCGCGCCCACCACCGCATAGCCTCCAACTTCCACTCATGCTGTCCCTCGCTGAACTTCGAGTAGGCCAAATAAACCTCTTCTTTGCCCATCGCGAGCGGCTTCTCATCGTCCCAGCGATGAAACTGATTGATCTGTCCCTCGTGCAGCACTTGCGCCAGCCACGCCTCTGTGCCGGTTAGCGACCGTTCCTTCTGTTCGATACGCGCCGCGGTCTCGGGGATCACGCGGGGATCGAAGCCGCTTAGGTCCATCGTCTTCAGGTCGCACAACATGGCCTCGCGGCCACCGGCATCCATCTGCGCAGCGATCTTCTTGAAATAGGCAAAGTCGCCCTTGTAGGTATCCGGGACGGCGAGCACGAAGAAACGCCGGTCGTCTATACCGACGGGGGCGGCCCACTCGTTGTTGCTCGCGATCATGAGATGCGTGCAGTTCCGCACCATGATCGCGTCCTTATTCTTGGCTTCCATCACGAGTTCGCGCTCGGTGATGATCGCCTTCAGCTTCCCCTCGGCTTGGCGCTCGGCGGCCCACAGCGCCTCGTCAAGGAAGGTCACCACGGATGTAGCGAGGCCCATGTTGAAACGGCCGATAAGCTGTTCCTTGTGCGTGATGTGGTGGTAGTTGCGCCCGAAGAGTTCACCGAAGGTGTTCACGACGATGCCTTTGCCGACGCCTTGTTTTCCCTTCAGAACAATCGCGACGTGCCCCGGTTCGCCCGGATGCTGGACGGCGTACGCCATCCAGCGGAGGAAGTACGCGGCCAGGGTCTCATCTCCTGAGCAGATCACGTCGCGGATGTGCGCCCGCATCAGCGACCAGTCACCGGGTTTCGGTTCGACGGCGAAGCCGCGCCATAGGTTGAGCATCCCGGGTTCCTCGACGGCGGCGCTCGGATCGAACACGACGCCGGGGTCGAGGGCTTCGCGCCGCCCTTTGTGCTTAAGCCATGCCGGTGCTATCGGGCGCCACTCGGTTTCGCCATCATCGTTCACGACGGGACGCGTCCGGTTTGCATAGCGCAGCTTGAAATCCTCCTGGCTGCTGAAGGTAATCGATCCGTTCCGCATGAACGTCGCGATCAGGGTCTTGTTGCCAAATAAGACAACCGCGTGTTGACGGTTCATCTCTTCGACCCAAGTGCTCTCCTTGGCCGCGCGTTCCTTCGCCGTCGCGATTATCTTCGGCCATGCGCGCTGCACGTCCTCGCGGATGCGCTTCTCGTCATCCGCGAAGTGCGACATCACATACGTTTCTTTGTGTTCGACGGCGAGGGCTACGGCTTCATCGGGGCTGTAGTTGCGGTGATATAGCTTGCTCCAAAATGACATTGCCGCGTCGCTGCGGTTTACCGGGTCGCCGCTCTTGTCTTCAGTTGCCGAGAGGCCCGCAATGACATCGGCTTCGGCTTCGCGGTTTGCCGCCTCGGCCGGCTTCTTGCGTTGGGCCCATTCGAATTTCGCGTTGCTGTTGGAAGCCGCGCTGACCGACTGAGCGCACTCAAACGCCTTCGGGTCTTTCGCGACGATGGCTGCGCGCAGATCGTCGTGGCTTACGCCGTTGTCCCATTCCTCGGGCGGACTGCTCCAACGGGTCTTGAAGGGCTCAGGCGACCGGCCGGCTGCGATCTTCTTCGGGTCGGGCCAGTTCCAGGTGCCGGGCAAACGGAATAGGTGCTCGGTGGATTTGCAGTCGTCGGCGCCGGCGCATCCTGTGAGCGCATAAAGCGTCGGCCCTGCCTCGGCGGGGGGTACAGCATGGTCGAACCAATATTGGCACTGGAAGTTACCGGCGCTGCTCTCGACTTCGGCTGTCGGTGGCATCGGCAAACGCTCATGGCGCGTCGCCGGATCGTGCTTGCCATCGAAGTCGCACACCGCACAGAGCACAGCGGCAACGTTCCCCTTCGTGCGGCTTGCAATTGACGTGACGGCCCCCGACTTGAAGAGGGCGCCGGCGTAATAGCTGTTGGTATGGGGCTTGCCGCCGACGCGCTCGACGAGCGCAACAATTTCCTCGGCCGCATTGGGCCCGTTGGGTATCACGTAGTGCAAGGGTGCTACTTTTAGTCCTGTATCTTTAATCGTCGCGAAGACGAAGTCGCCCTCGATGTTGCCTGCTGCCTTGCACAAGCGCTCCGCGAGCGTGCGGACGGCCGCGGCGTCAACGCGATGAAGGATGGTTCCCCCGTCCGCACTCACAGCGCTACCTCATGCCGGGCTTCGATGGCTACGAATGGAACGGGTGGAAACTGGCGCACCAGCCGGAGGCTGCCCCGGTGCTCGGCGATTGCGTTTGCGATCCGCTCTTCGGAGAGCGGCCCGAAACGGCGCTCAAGTTCAGCGGTGTGCGCCATACGGTGACGGCGGAGCCCCTGCGGGCGCACGAGCGGGCCGAGCTTGCCCGCCGACGCCATGCGATGGGCGGTCGCGCGGTTGAGGCCGTACAAGTACGGCAGCGCCATGACGGGTATGAGTTCGGGCTTCGACATTCGTGCGCTCCATCTCTGCGACTTCATTCATCGCAGAACTACCATTGGGTCGAAGCCGAAATCTCGGGGGAATAAGCGGTGTGACGAGCCGCTAGTTATTCACCCGCGAGAAAATCGCAGACTGCTGTCGAATGTTGAGAGTGATGCCCCGCGATAGCTTTCGCGCCGTAGGCACCGAGCACATGGAGGCAGGAAATGCAGAAGCTATTGTCGAAGCGCGAGGCAGCCGGGCAGGTCGGTGTTCACCCAGAGCACCTCATGCGCATGGTCCGCCAGGGCCAATTCCCGAAGCCGATACGTCTCGGCGACGGTGCCACATCCCGAGTGCGTTTCATCACCGAAGAGGTGGAAGCGTGGGTTGCCTCAAAGGTGGCGGCGCGCGACGCGGCCGGCGCCGCTTAGCCGCAGGCGGGATTAGTGCGCATCCTCGGGTGAAGGTGGCGCAGAGGCCGATTTCTTCCGCTGTCGCAGCCCGTACTTGATCGCTTCGTTTAGGTGTCCGTACATCGGATAGTCTAGGTGTGTGAGAAACGAGTGAACGAAATTGAAGAACAAGCTACCTCCAGAGCCGGCGCCCGCCTCCGCGCCGGTTGCATTCTCATACAGCGAAGCCAGTTCGGCGACCTCGCGCGCACTAATCGTCGCTGAAGTTCCGCGCGGTCGATTTTTCGGCCGGGTCATTTCATCGGCGCCTTTACGCATTTCTGCCGCGAAGTCGGCGAAACCGTCCAACCAGGTCTTGAACTCGTCTTCAATCCAGACCCATTGTCGTTCGGGTCCGCCGTGTTTGCCAACGGCATCCCACCATGTGTGCGCCATATCGGGACCGAGCGCGGTAGACGCGGGCGAGTTTTGTATTAGATGGCGCGTCGTTTCGAGGGAAGCTGCGATCTTCCGGTAGAGTTGTGCCTCCGAGGTCGGACCTACCGATGTTTTCTGCGCGTGCAAACGGGCAAGGACTAATCGAGCGGCCAACGCAATGCTTTGCCAAACGCGATCCTCCTCAAATGGCACGTTGGGACGAGCGCGTTGATGAAGTTCGCGGAGCGGCGAAATGAGCGCTTCCCGACCTTCCTCAAGACGAGCTATCGCCGCATCAGTTTTCTGACGGAACTGTGCGATGGTCTCATCACCTTCTGTCTCATGCACTTCGATTTTCGTAGATTTCTTCGCACTCATGATGCTGCTCCTCCCGTGCTAGGCGCGACGATACGCGCGAGCCGCTCAGCCCAAAGCGTCAGCGCTTGCCGCTTTTCCTCTCGATAGTCGTGCAGGTCATACGTCGTCACGAGTGCGGGCGGCACGTGCGCGACCACCAATTCGCGGATGTCGTGGGGAATGCTTGGGATGGCGCCCAAGCCAGTGCGCACGGTACGGCGGATATCGTGAAGCCGCCACGTCGGTAGTTCGTTATTGTGTACGTGCTTGCCGCTTGCGCGCGCATCCTCTCGCGCCTTCATATGCAGCGTCGCAACCGCCTCATCGAGGGCACGCTTAGCCTTGCTGAAGCCGCTGATAGGTCGCACTCCGGAGGTGGTGCTGAATACGTAATCGCCCTTGGCACGGGTCTCCTCGCGTTCGCTTTCCTTCTTGTCGCGTGCGTCGCGAAGCTCCCTCAAGATCGCCACCATTTCGGCACTCAAAGGCACCTCGTGCGGCCGGCCAGCCTTCATACGCTCGGCAGGAATGCTCCAAACGCGCTCGCCGTCGAGATCAAGTTCCGTCCATTTCATGCCAGCGACTTCGCCGCGGCGCTGCCCGCTCAGCATCAGCAGACGAACGAACGGTCCGAAGGGTTCGCTGAGCGATGCAGCAGCGTGCCAGATGTAACGCACGTGATCGGCGGTAAGCACGACTTGGCGCGGCGTCAACTCAAGCCCGAAGTCGCGCTTAGCGCTGAGCATGGCACACGGATTGTGCTTCAGGCGCCCCGGACGGCCGGGAGCCGCGGCCCAGCGAAACAGCATCTTCGCGTAGGCCAGGACCCTACGCGTGACGTGGGAGCCATTCTCGCTTTTGATCGCCCGGATACGCTCGGCCACGTCATCGTCTGTGATGGACGCAATGGGCTTCTTGCCCCAAGGCTTGATTAGGAAGCGGCGAATTTCGGCTTCAGCGTGGTCCTTATCGCGCAGCGTCGAGACGTGATCGGCGATGAAGTCTTCGGCGACGACTGCAAAGGTGCTCTTGCGCTGATGGGCTGCCTCTGCGGCCTTGGCGCGGCGCGCCTCGCGAGGATCGCGGCCGGCACGGCATTCCTTAAGCAGGTCCGATGCCTCTTGTCGCGCGTCCGTCAACTTCATCGCAGTCGCGTCGCCGAGTGTCATGCGGATCGGCTGTGACCAACCCTTGACACGCGCCCGCACGACGAAGGTCTTGGCGCCGTTCTTTGTGATCCGCACGGCCATCGCAGGCACGATGCTGTCGAAAAGCTCGATGCGCCCCGTCGCGGGTGGCCGGAGTTTCCCGATCATCTCGGCTGTAAGTTGCTTGCGCATGCCGTCGCCTCCGTAGCCGTGTCCCGTGCTCGCCGTGTCCCCGCGTGTCCGCACGTCGTGTCCCCGATCTTGGAGCACGGGACTTTTGGCTGGGGACACGCCGGGGACACAAAAGGTGGGCGCTTAGGACTGTGTCCCCATGTTTAGAAATGTAGAGATTTGCGGAGATAAAGTCAATGTTTCGCAGATAGTTAACAGATAGCTGTCTTGGGACTGATTTGGGCTTGTTGAGCCGCGCTGAGGTGCTGCACGGGTATCATAATCCCAAGGTCGGGGGTTCAAATCCCTCCCCCGCTACCAGTTCTTGCAGAGACCTAGCGAGTACTTTGGCATTTGCCTACATTCTCATCTAGAAGCATCCTCCAGGAATGTCCTGACGGAATCGCAGAGCACGAGAAGAGACTGCCAATTTCTGCGCGCTTGATCCTCCGATTCATTGCCCACATAGCGATTGCCCGAAACCCGATGCACGATCCCCACGAGCTCACCGTCGGCATTGAATGCGGGGCCGCCGGAGCTGCCCTGTAATGCATCGGCGGTAATGCCGATCCAGTCTCCCTGAGACGAAACCGGATCGAGGACGATGCCCTTGCTCCAGCGTCGCCTGACCACATCTTGATCGTCTATGGCCTTCATACCTGCCGCGGTACGCGCGGGTGTATTCGGAAATCCGATGAGAAAGACCGGCTGCCCGGATTTCAGATCGCAATGCTTGGCCACTGAGACGGGCCGGAGAGCCCAGTCCTTGCTGTTGTCGACCTCGATTTTGAGCAAAGCGATATCTTTCGGCTCGAGGCGCGCTACCACCTCGGCTCCTGTTACTGTTCTCGCCGGAGACTCCTCGATCACATTGCTTCCAGCGGCATCGAGGGATCGGCTGGAGCTCAGGACAATATTCTGGCACGGGCCTAACTGCGGGCCGCATTTTGAAGTGACGACGTGGTCCGCGGTCAGGATATAGAGAGCCAGCCTCCCGGAGTCCGTAACTCCGGACGAGACGAGAACCGCCGATCCGGTCCCTCCCTTATGATCCGGTAAGGCGGCAGCCCAAAATGTCGCTTCCCAGGCCGGTTGGACAGGTCCGGGGAGACCGTCTCTGCTGCTATTGAATCCTTCTTCGGCCAAGCTCTCAGAGGGGATCGCGAGAAGGCAGATGGAGGAGAGCGCGAGAAAGCCAGCCAGAGCATCACCGAGCATCGCTCGCCTCCGGTACCGGCACATCGAACCCGTTGAGCGTCACCGAGACCATGCAGTAGAGCCCGACCAGGCTGATGAGCTCGGCGGCGCCCGCCACGCCGAATTGGGCGACGGCTTGGCGGTAGGTGAGCTCAGGGAGAACGCCGCCGGAGACGAGCGCGGAGGCGATGTCGTAGGCGACGGATTCCTCCCGCGTGAGATCCACGGGACGCTCGCCCGCGACGATGGTCGCGATCTTCGCGTCGGAGATGCCGCGGAGCTCGGCGACGAGGACGTGGGCGTAGATCTCGTAGGCCGCGTGGAACCTCGCGCCTGTGACGAGGATTGCGACCTCCCGGACCGGCCGCGGCAATCCCGGCGCGGTCGAGAGCGCCTTCACCAGCTCCCAGACGGGGCCGCCGAATTTCGGAAAGCGTAGCCACGGGTTCCAGGGCCCGATCAGCCGTCCCGCCGCGTCGATCGCGGTGAAGCCCTTGAAGTTCCTCTCGATGCCCTCGCGCATATCCCGATAGAGCGGCCGCTGTGCGCTATCGAGCTCCGAGGGCGAGAGAAGCGGCAGGCGCATGGGTAGCTCCATTCCGGGAATGACGAGCTCGCAGGTATACTAGGACGAGTTCTGCTTTCTGACAGGGAGGGCCAGCATGCGCGATCCCCTGCTGCGGTTTGCTCGGCGTCTTCGGACCATCGCGTGCCTCGCGCTCGCCATCGCCGCCACTGCGGGCGCCGCCGGAGCGATGGAGATGATCGAGTCCACCCCGAAGGTGAATGAGATCATGGAGGGGAAGGCGACCGCCTTCGCGGTCCGCTTCGACCAGCCCGTCAGTCATCGAAGCTCGCACCTGATCCTCGTGACGCCGCAGGGAAGTCGGACGCTGCCGCTGCGGCTGCGCACCGAGCCCGACACGCTCTACGCCAATGTGGGGCCGCTGCCGCCGGGCAAATACGAGTTGCAGTGGGAGGCGCGCGCGGCGGACGGGACCGTCTCGAAGGGGAGCATCCCCTTCACAGTGGAGGCGAAATAACGGGGCGCGTCAGCGCGCCTCGCCGACGAATCCGCGCTGCAACTCCGCGAGCCGGTCGAGCGCCGCTTTCGGCAGCGGGCCTTTCCCGACCGCCGCGAGCGCCCGCTCGAACTGTTCCGGCGTCGCCATGCCCACGAGGATGGTGCCGACGGCGGGATGCGAGATCGCAAAGCGCGTGGCGGCCTCGGTGAGGCTTTTCGCAAAACCCTCGTTTACCAGTGGCATCAGGCGGCGCGCGCGGGCGACATCGGCCTCGTAGGTACGGGCGGAGCCGATGGGCTCCGGCGGCGGGCTCGCGATGGGGTGGCGCTCGAGCGAGCCCGAGAGCGCGCCGCCCGCGAGAACGCGGATCGCGATCACCCCGACGCCGGCCGCCTCAGTGTCGTCGAAGAGACGACCGTAATCCTGGGCGGGATAATTTGCAGGCGGCGGTGTCGCGGCGGACGAGTTCAGCATGTTGTAGGTCACCTGCGCACTCGCGAAGCGGCGCGAGCCGATCACTTGCTTGAGCGCCTCGGTGTCGCCGATGGCGGTGATGCCGAGGTGGCGGAACTTGCCTTGCCGGCGGAGACGCTCGAAGGCAGGCGCCACCTCCTCCAGCACCTGGCGCGCGCTCAGAGTCTCGCCGCCGCCGGCGACTGTGATCTCATTATGGAGGTGGAAGATGTCGACGCTCTCCATCTGGAGCCGCCGGAGGCTCCCTTCGAGCGACTGCGTGACGGCTTCGGCGATGCGGCCGAAGTCGCGCGAGGGGAGGCGGACCTTGGTGCCGACGATCGCATTCTTGGGCTTGAGCGCGCGGAGGACGCGGCCGAGATTTTCCTCGGAGACGCCGTTCCCATATTGCACGGCCGTGTCGAAGTAGTTGACGCCGACGTCGAGAGCGCGCGCCACCGTGCGCTCCTGATCCGCGGGCGCGCCGCGCACCATGAGCCCGCCCACCATGCCGCAGCCGAAGCCCAGCACCGACACCCGCAATCCGCTGCGGCCGAAGGGGCGAAGCTCCATGATTGTGCTCCTCTCATTCTCCCTCTCCCGGAGGGGAGAGGGTCGGGGTG